>CALMFG010000209.1 GCA_937863465.1 uncultured Clostridia bacterium | reverse complement strand
AATCCATTCGCGGAACAGCGCGAGATTCTCTTTCGCATTGGTGTGACCCAAAATGATGCGCCTGCCGTTTAAAGTCTGCTCGGAATGACTGATGAGATGGGCCACTTCGGCAAAGGCTTTTTTAAGCCCTCTGGCCTTGGAAGCCGAATCCACCAGACCGTCTGAGATGGTGAGAATTGGTTTGACGTTTAAAACCTCGCCCACAGCCGCTGCCGAAGCCTTGATGCGGCCGCCCTTTTTCAGGTATTTTAAGGTGTCGATGATGAAATACAGCCGCGCGTGGCGCTTCATGGCCTCCAGAGCGGAGACAATCAGCGTACGGGATTTTCCCTGGTTCACCAGATCGATGGCGGTTAAAACGACCTGCATGGCGCCGATGGCGACCGTTTCGGTATCGATCAGCGAAATTTTGCCGCTGCCCAGATTGGTCTCGGCGATAAACGCGGACTGGTAGGTGCCCGAGAGTTTGGAACCGATGAAGATGCCGATAATTTCGTCGCCCTGATCCAGAATTTCCTTAAAAACGCGGGTGAACTCCTCAGGGTTCACCTGCGCGGTCGAGGGCAGTTCCTCGGCCACTGCCAGCTTCTGATAGAATTCTTCTTTGGTAATATCCACGCCCTCCACGTATTCCTTTTCACCGAAAATGACTTTCAGCGGAACGATGGTGACGTTGTGTTTCTTTGCAATGGATTCGGGTAAGTCGCAAGTGGTGTCCGTGACAATCCGTATAGCCATAGTTTTTCCTTTCTGCCGATGCGGCAAGGCGATGAAACGCCTTCAAAACAAATAAAATATAAATAAGTCCGAACAGCGGTAACTCTCGCTATTTCGTTAGCTATTCTAACAATATTCGATAAAAAAAGCAAGCCTTCGGCCTGCTATGTTTACAAATTCTACAAATTTTAGTCAATCACATTTTCGTTGACTGCCAATCCCTTTTCGGTGAGGAGCGTGGACACTTCCTCCCAGGTTTTCTGCTTGGCGGTTCCCTTGTAATCCGAAATGGTCACATCCTTCAGGTTGGCCGCGTCCAGACTGGCGCTGAGCGCATCCAGGGTGGTCTCCTGGCCCATGTAATAGATTTTATATTCCGAAATGACGATGACCGCGCTGCTGTCGGCGGCGGATGCGGCGGATGAGCCGTCGCTGGTATTCGTGATGATATACGCCTGCTGCTCCAGCAGGGTGTTGCGCAAGCCCGTCAGCCCCGGGAAAAAGTCACCGAACAGCGCAGCCAAAAATAGAACTGCCATGAGCAGGATGGTGACAAAGAAGTTGCGGATGGGGTGTCTCTTTCGTCTCTTTTTTTGGGAATCAAATTCACTCATCGTTCGTATTCTCCTTGATAAAAATCTCGGCGCTGTAATAGTTTTTGGCGCCGTATTTCTCAGTTAGTTCGCTGACCGCCTGCCAGACCAGCGACCAGGCATAGTGATAGACTTCCGGGTTGTCGGTGGAAAGCGTGACAAACACCATGGACGAGCCGCCCGGACGCGCATCGATGACCTCGGATATGGCGTCCTTCACGGCCTGCTTTTTCTGTAATCTGCTGTCGGCATCGGCGATGTCCGATACGCGGATGATGACCGAGGTTCTTTGCCCGTTGATGACCACACGGTTGTCTTCACCGCTTAAAACCACATCGAGAAAATAGAACTCGGCGGTGAGCAGGTCGTACATCACCATGCTTTTGGCGACATCACCGGGGTCGGCGGTTTGAGACAGATATTGGCGTACGTCCTCGCTGCTCTGCTGGGACAGCAGGGCACTCAGCTCACTCTGGTTCAGCGAAAAGTATTCGGCGATGCCCGCGCTGGCGGTTTCCAGCGTCGCGGCCTCGGCATCCAGTGTGGTTTGCAGGTCGGAGACCTGCGCATTCAACGCATCGTTCTCGGTCTGAAGCTCGGCTACGGCCGCCGCGTTTTCGGACTGGCTGGTTTTCAGCGCGTCTTCGGTCTCAGACAGCTTGGTTGCGTTGGCGGCCAGAACAAACATAAACCCAAAGACCAGCATCAGGATGACATCCAACAGCGGCGTTAAGTCAATGTGGGATCGTCTTTTCATTTGCTTTCGCCTTTAATCGCGGTTTCGACCAGCATGACAAAATTCTCGCGGTTGGCTTCCACACGCGCCGCAATGGGGCCCTCCAAAACCTTGCAGAGGGTAGCGCCTACCAGCCCCCAGAAGGTGGAGGTCAGCGCGGCCATGAAGTTCTTGCTGATGGTCTCGGTGGTAAAGCTGTCAATCTGCATCAGCGCCACCACCGTTCCGAGGATGCCGAGCAGGGGCAGGATATTGGTGACCGACACAAAGGAGTAGTACAGGCGGTCTTCCCGCTCCCTGAGGAGCCGAAGCTTGTGCAGGTTGGTTTCCTCGGGTTTTTCGGACGCCAGCGACTTCAGCGCCTCGGTGATGGGCAGATAGACAACCTTTTTGAGGTTGTCATCCAGCTGCCTTGATAGTCCGCGCAGCCGCACCGCGATGAAGCCGATGTTAAAGACGATGAGTACCACCACCAGAATATCGTAGCCCATTAAGCCCAGCGCAATCGCCGAAAAAAAAGTCATTCCGTTCTGACGCCCCCTGTTTCCTGTAATTAGGATAATTATAACATCCAAGCGCTAAAAGATAAACGATAACCCCAAAAAACCGGCGGAGCAGACGGTTTTTAAAAAGTGACGAATATGTTAAGGTTGCCGACGCAACGCTTGTAATGGCGGCTGATTAAATATATAATCTAATTCGACCAATGAACGATTCAAAATCTAAGAATATGGCGAAAAGAAATAGAAGTAAAAAACCCGTTTACTATAAGCCGACAAAAAAGCCGATTAAAAAGCGGTATTTTTTGCTGGTTCTGCTGATTCCCGTCGTGATAGCCGGGCTTTGGCTGATTGTGCGCGCACGGACACAATTGGCTGTCATCTCCGAATCCCCTTCGTCCGAAGCCGTAATGGCTGTGCCGCCCACTCCGGCGGTGCTTTCAGATGACACGGGCTATGTGGAGGAAGCGTTTGTCACCGAGCCCACGGCTTTTGCCTATTCCGACCCCGCCAACTTTGGTTTCAAAACCTATCTGATGTTTGCGGGAGAAGCGGTGGACAGCTATGAACGGGATAAGGTACTTAGATTTCCTTCGACCGACGCGTACACCGAACTTTCGGGCGTCACGACCTACCGCGGAAACAACTATCGCAGTTCGGGTACATACGGCAGTGCACGTATCACCGACAAAACTTTAAGCATTCTTTGGACGCATAACCTGCCTGAATTTGCGCTGACCGGACCCGAGGACGGTACGGCACAGCCGCTGATTGTGCAGTGGCCGGCCGATATCATGGCGGACATGAGCTTTAAAACAGGGAAAAAGGACAAGGTTCAGCTGACCGAAGTGATTTTCGCGGACAAATCGGGGAATATCATTTTCCTGGACCTGGAAGACGGGGATTACAGCCGGACGCCGATTCCCACCATCGCATACACCGAAGGCACACCCACACTGGATCCGCGCGGGATACCGCTGCTGTATGTGGGGCAGTCTGTGCAGGAGGACGGGGACACCACGCGTTCGCGCTATCAGTATCTGTATGTGTTCGACCTAACAACCGGCAAGCAGGTGTACCGTTTCGGATCATCGTCTATTGAGCCGTTCGCCAACAATGAGTGGCAGGGATACACCGGATCGCCGCTGGTCTATGATGACCAGATTCTGATTGAAGCCGAATCGGGCATCCTGTATTCTTACGCTATCGGCGCCGAGTTTGATAAAGAAAAAGGCGAAATTTACATCACCGAAGAGCCGAGTCTGGTGAAGTACAAATATGAGAATCAGGTGACAGGATATTTCGTCAGCGACGACCCCGAAGCCGAATCGACGACGGGGAAGATGGCGAGCGGCACCACGGGCTCGCTGGCGGGGTACAAGGAATATGCGTTTTTCTCGGATCGATCGGGATTTTTGCAGTGCATCAACGTCAACGATATGTCGCTGGTGTACGCGGTGGATATCAAAGGCGGCGGCGACGCCACCGTGAACATTGAGGACGAAGGAGCGGACAGCAATACCTTCTTTGTCTACTCGGGAACGCGCTTTGGCTATTCGGGCGCGGATGAATCGCTGAGCGAGACCAATACCGCCTATTTTAGAAAAATCGAGGGACTGACCGGCAAAGTGCTGTGGGAAAAAGCCTATGATGTCGTGGCCGGAGATGACTGCCGTGCCGGACTGGCCGAAACGGCGCTGATTGGCGAGAACAGCCTGTCCCGATACATCTACTATGCGGTGGTCGGTGAGCAGAGCGCAGACAACACGACATTGTACTGCGTAAACAAGAGCGACGGGGAAATAATCTGGCAATATCAGATCGCGTCAGGATTCAAATCGGTACCGACCGCCATGTATGATAAATCGGGGAACGGCTACGTTATCATGGGCGATCTTTCGGGCGATATCTACTTCTTTGACGGAACGACCGGAGAAATTATCGGTCGGCTGGCGCTGGAAGCGGGTGTGGACGGCAGTCCGGCTGTGTTCAACAACAAAATTGTAATGCATTTAAACAACGATACGCTGGTATGCGTAAAAGTGGAATAGAGGGAAAAATGGAAAAAGAGAAATTCAGCAAAGAAAAGTCCAACAGAGAGAAATTTAGCAAAGAGAAATTCAGCAAAGAAAAA
>CALMFG010000208.1 GCA_937863465.1 uncultured Clostridia bacterium | reverse complement strand
CCTTGGAAACGCCGTAGTCCCGCAGATTCCATTCATGCTTGGAAAATTTATTTTGGAAGTTGAAAAAAAGATGTTGACCTGTGCACTGTAATAAATTACAGATGATGATAACGAAAGGAATCACAATGTCCCGCTTTGATACACCCGAAGGAAAAATACCAATGTCCGTTTTATACATCCTTGTGATGGGCGCGGTCGTCGCCTTCATGTATATCCTGTCCATCGCCTTTGAGCGCGAGGAACGCAGGCTTGAAGTTGTCCGGCAGATCCACTGCCAGCAATATGGAGATGCCATGAACGAATGGGCGCGGCGCGAAGGGCTTGAACAACCCTGCCAGAATTAACCAACGACTGAAAACCAACGAGAGGAACGACCACCATGAACGACCTATCCACCGACCACATCGGGCATAACAATCATGACCAGGAGTGCGGACAATGATGATTGATGTATCAACTATTTGTGACTGTGGAAACCCGCTATCTCTTAATGTTGAGTGCGCCATCTGCGGAAGCAAACTTATCCTCGTCGATAATAAGAAAACCAAATGAGAAAAAAATGACTGATACATCCCCCGCCCCGATGGGGCATAACAACCCGCCGACCGATGCGGAAATACTGCGCGACACGCTGGCGGACAAGAACCGTGAACTGCTGGACAGGGCGCAGGCACTGATTGAAGCCGCCGACCGTGCGCCTGCGGTCATCGAAGATGATGACACCAAAATCAAAATCACTGATTTTCTGGGCAGCATCGCCAAATGCGAAAAGGCACTGGAAGGCAAGCGCGTATCAGAGAAGGAACCCTACCTGACACTGGGGCGCGTGGTGGATGGCTTTTTCAAAAACCACACCGATGCCCTGAACAAGGCACGCCAGAAGGTCAAACCCGCGCTGGATGCACGCCTGCTTTGGGAACGTGAGCAGGAACGCAAACGGCTGGAAGCCGAAGCCGCCGAGCGTAAACGCCTTGCCGATGAACAGGCAGCGCAAGCCGCCGCCGCAGAAGCCGCACAGAAGCCCATCGCTGCGGAAGAACAGATGACCACCGCCATTCAGACCGAAGCGCAGGCGAACCGCCTTGAACAAAAAGCGCAGGGTAAAATCGGCGTGACATCCCGTGGCACAGATGGTGCAAGCGCATCGCTTCGCACGGTATGGAAGGGCGAATTGACAGACCGCGCCGCGCTGGACTTGGAAGCCCTGCGCCAGCACCTGCCAGCCGATGCCATCCAGCAAGCCATCAACAGCTTCATCAGGGCAGGCGGACGCGAACTGCGCGGCGCACGAATCTGGGAACACACGGAAAGCGTTGTGCGGTGATGGTTAAAATTCCAACATACAAAGAGGCAATGAAAATGACTGAAACAAAAATTATGTATGACTCCGATGAAGCGGCGCAGCGCGTGACCTTATCGGGATGGATAAGCCGCGACGGTATTTTTTGGCCGGATAAAACAGACCCGAAATTTGCGGAACACCATGCCCGATGGGGTGGATGCACACACCTGATATGCGAATGCGGAAACGAACACCGCAAAAACTATACCATATGCGACTCGTGCCGCGCCAAAAAGGATGATGAACGCTATCAGGCAATGCCGTTCAAGGAATGGGAAGGTGAACCGCTTTGCCTATACCGCGATGACACATATTTTTTCAGTGAAGATGCACTGCAAGATTGGGCGGAAGAACACGACATTGAAGACCTGTCCACTATCCAGCTTGTCATCTGCGAACCGCAACACGCATGGGAAATTGAAGGTGATGACCACTATGCCGATATATTGCCAGAGGACACAGAACTTTCTGATGTTGCGCCCCTGCTGGCGGCGGCTTTGGAAGATGTGAACGAGGTCATCCGCGAACACAAAGAAATCCTATGCTGGATGCCAGGTAAATTTAGAACAACCATCAAGGCAGGCGAGTGATGGAAAAATTCATCGCCGAAATCAACCCGCACACTGGACAAATAGGCAACGCCGGAGGAAGAAAAATGGCACGCAAAATAAGACTGACAAAAACAGAAAAGGAATTGATTCAGGCCAAGTGCGATATTGCCAACCTGAACGACAAAGTGAACAGCAAGGAATATCAGATTCAATCTGCCTTGCGGGAGCGCGACAGATACCAGAATGATTGCCAGAAAGCAGAACAGCGGCTTGAAGCGGAGCAGCGGCGCAGCCGCGCCATGCTGGAAGACCTGCGTGCTTTGCGCGTCATGTTGGTGCGATATGGTGAAGAACATCCGGCTGCGCCAGGCAATCCGAAGTTTGATGTTTCCCTTGAACGGCACTATGGCCGCGTTGAAGGGCGCATTAAAGAAATGCTGAAACAGCATGAGTAATACGGCGGCATGGAATATCATGCCAGCAAGCCCCGCCCACTTCCATTTTAACCCAACCGAAAGAAAGGACTGGACTATGAAACAATATAAAACTTTGGTGAAGCACGCGAAGAAACGCGCCGTTGTGCCAATCCTTAACTGCGTGCGAATCAAGGATGGCATCGCCAGCACGACTGACCTTGATTTTGAAATCAGCGTGCCACTGAACGCAGATGCGGTCTTGCTGGACAATAAAGCCGTGTATCACGCGCACGGTTTTGACAAATGGATTTTCGTTAAGGCAGATTATCCAATTGAAGACTTCCCTGACATGACCGCGCACGGTGATGAAATCGGCAGCGTGACGTTGACGGAAAAGCATATGCCATCGTTTGAATGGGTATTGCTGGCCGCAGCAAAGGAAAAAACCCGCTATTATCTGAACGGGATTTACTTTGACAAAGGCGCCATCATTGCCACCGATGGACACCGCCTGCACAGCTTCGCCCATGATGTCACATGGGGGCCGCGCAAGCCGGAGCCGAAGAAGTCCGGCAAGAAGAAGGCGGATGCACCGAAGGCTGAAATCAAGCCAGGCGTTATCCTGCCAACACGCGCCTGCAAAATGATTTTGGAACTGATGAAGGACACCAAGGCGAAGCAATGCGAACTGGTATTTTTCAGCAACAACCGTTTCAGCGCAACCGTTGGCGAAGTGACCATTGAAGGCAAACTGATTAATGGCACATTCCCTGAATGGAAAAGGGTTGTGCCAAATCAGAAAAACCTGAAAGGCAAAACCATCCTGAACGGGACGGAGATTAAAACCGTTTTTCCGCAGGTGCGGGTGCTGACCACGATTGCCGCAGGTTCACGCACACGCGCCGGCATCGTAATTGAGAAGGGCAAAATGCGAACAGCAAACTTGCCTGGCATCAGCCGTGAATGGAACGTGACAACGGACATCCCGTTTCAGGTAGGCTTTGATGTTAAATACCTAAATGAGGTTGGAAGCGGCATACTAGAATATACAGATGCTGCAAGCCCGTTCAAAATTACTGACAGGCGCGGGTCAATCGAGCGCATGGCGGTTTTAATGCCTATGAGGGTTTAACATGGAAAAACCAATCCTATTTTCAGCCCCGATGGTGAACGCCATCCTTGAAGGGCGCAAGACCCAGACACGGCGAATCATTGAACCGCAACCAACGACCGAACCGATTTTCCAGTGGGATGTAAAATACAAAGGCTTTATGGGCATACAGGCAACCAACACAGAAGCCGGATTGAAATCCATGCCCTATCATTGGCAATACGGCAGGGAAGGTGATTCACTT
>CALMFG010000207.1 GCA_937863465.1 uncultured Clostridia bacterium | reverse complement strand
TTTCAGATGCTTTTCCCTAAAGGCGCGTCCGAAGGCCTTGCCCCATACTATCACAGCATGCTGGTTGAAACTGGACTTGCTTCGGGCGTTATGCTGATGCTGGTGCCGATTTTGTGTACCCTGCCGTATACCACGGCTTTCCTCGAGGACTACACCAGCGGATACTTGCGCTTCTACCTGCTTCGAAGTGAGAAAGAGGCCTACATCAAAGGCAAACTCTTGGCCGTGTTCTTGTCCGGCGGGCTGTGCTTCTTTGCCGGCACCATTGCCGCATATTTTCTTTTAGATTTAATCTATTCACCTATGGAGCTTTTGGATACCGGGATGGTTTCACCGTTCTTAAGTATCTTTACCAAAGCGCTGCTATACATGATTGCGGGCGGCTTTTGGGCCAGCGTGGGATTTTGGTTTGCGAATCTCACCCTGTCGCGGTATATGGCCTATGCCGCACCATTTGTGCTCTTTCATGTGCTGGTCATCCTGCAGGAGCGGTATTTTCTAGACCTGTATGTCCTAAACCCCAAAGAGTGGCTGACCGTGACGCAAGCCTGGCCGCTCGGGGCATGGGGCGTCATGATTATGCTCCTATTGCTTTCCTTTATCATCATGATACTTAATTTCAGTGTGATGGAAAGGAGGGTCAACCTTGGCTAGCTTAAAACAGATTTGGCAGGTGTGCCTGTATAACTTTCGGGGCTGGAAAAATAACCCCAGAATCATCATCACCTTTGGGCTGGCGTTCGTGCTGTGCTTCCTTTTGACGGATAAAGCCGTTCGGTTCAGCTATGAGTATGAAACCATCCTGCAGGCTGTCGAACCCTTCATCTGGAGCTTCGGGGACGCCACATCGATTATGATTGCGTCGCTTTTGCTCATCCTGCTGTTCGCGGATATGCCGTTCCTCGGCGCTGGTGTGCCGTTCTATCTCATGCGCACCACCCGGCTTAAGTGGATGATTGGGCAGGTTTTGTATATCAGCCTTGCGACGCTCATCTACATGCTCTTCATGCTGCTGTCCAGCATCATCATCTGCGCAAAGCAGGCTTTCCCCGGCAATATGTGGTCCGAGACCGGGGCCATCTTGGGCTATTCCGGCGCGGGCAAGGCGCTGAACCTGCCGTCCACCGTCAAAGCCATGGAGATGAGCACCCCATACCAGGCCATGGCAACGATATTTCTGCTGATGCTTTTGTATACGCTTCTTTTGGTCATGCTCATATTTTTTATGAATCTCAAGAAAGGCAAGTTCTGGGGCATCGCCTCGGTGTTCGCGTTCAGCGTGTATGGATTTCTCTTGAACCCGCTGATCTTTAAACAGGTTTTAAAACTTGAAGACGAGCAGATGTATATCGCCAACGTCATCACCGGCTGGCTGTCGCCGCTCAATCACGCGACGTTCTATATGCATAACTTCGGCTATGATTTATTGCCCAGACTCTGGCAGACCTATGCCTTTTTCGGCGCTGGATTTATTCTATTGTTCTTTTTGTCATACCGGGCGATTCGAAGCTACAATTTCAATTTCACAGGAGGACTTCATTAGTTAGGAGTTAGGAGTGCGGAGTTAGGAGTTAAAAAACATCCATGTGTTGAAAGATAAAATGGACAAACCGAGGTCGAAAGGGCCGCAAAGGAAGCAAGGAATATGAGTGAAGAAACAAAGCTAAAACTAAAAAATCAGGACACCGAAAGAGCCAAGGATTACGCAATTCAGGTTCAGGACGTATATAAATCTTTCGACGGGGAAGAGATTCTTCACGATGTGTCCTATGACTTTGCCGAAGGCCAAATCCACGGCATCATCGGCAACAACGGCAGCGGCAAGACAGTGCTGTTTAAGCTGATCTGCGGATTCCTTCATTGCTCCAAGGGCAAGATATTCGTGGATTACCAGCAGGTGGGCAAGGACGTGGACTTTCCGGACGATATGGGCATCATCATTGAAACGCCCGGATTTCTGCCGTTCCAGACCGGCTTAAAAAATCTGCAAATCTTAGCGTCGCTGAACGGCAAAATTGACGAAGCGGATATCCGAAAAACCATCAAACGCGTAGGTTTGGACCCCGACATGAAAAAGCCGGTGTCCAAATATTCGCTGGGCATGCGCCAGCGCCTTGGCATCGCCCAGGCGATTATGGAGAATCCTCGGATTCTAATTTTGGACGAACCCTTCAACGGACTCGATAAGCACGGCGTCAATGATATGCGGATACTCTTAAAAGACTTAAAAACGCAAGGCAAGACGATTATCATCGCCAGCCATAACGCAGCGGATATCGAGGCGCTGTGCGATACGGTCTTAGAGATGGATGCCGGGCAACTCACCATCATTCGGGAGTAAAGGACATGAAACACTTAAATCAAGCCGAGCCGATAATTGTGGCGCGGAATCTGACGATGATTTTCCGAACAAAAAAGATTCGCTTAAAGGCACTATCGAACGTGGATATTTCGGTGGACAAAGGCGAGTTTCTCGCTATCGTCGGCACATCCGGAAGCGGCAAAACCACGCTGATGTCTCTGCTGGCCGGTCTTGACCGCCCCAGCGCGGGGCGTATCGCCATAAACGGGAGAGGCATCCACCGCTTAAGCGAAGCGGCATTGGGCCAGTTCCGACGGGAGCATACCGGGTTCATCTTCCAATCGTTCAATCTGTTTGAAACATTGAATGCATTGGAAAACGTGGCTTTTCCGCTGATGGTGAAGGGCGTAAGCAAAAGCGAGCGCAACGAAAAGGCCAGGGCAATACTGGAAAAGCTCGGTCTGGCCGAGCATCTCAATCATAAACCGAGTGAGCTTTCGGGGGGACAGCAGCAAAGGGTCAGCATTGCGCGGGCGATGATTACCGAGCCGGAAATCCTGTTTGCGGATGAACCCACCGGCAATCTGGACAGCAAAACCGCCCATGAGATTATGGATGAACTGACACGACTGAACAGGCAGCAGGGCACAACGATTTTGATGGTCACGCACGATATGGCGATTGCGAAATATGCAACTCGGGTTTTGCGGATTGAAGACGGGATGGTGGCACAATGATGAATGACGGAGTATACAGGATGATACGCATAAAACGAAGAGCGATACTGATAATCACCAGCCTGATGGTTTTGCTGGGGGCGATACCAGCTTACGCCAACAGCGGCATTCTGGGAATCGATAACGGGAACGTATACAGCGGCATGACCAAATCATATGCCGCCGGTTACAAACCGACCGCCGCTAACGGCAAGACGACCATCGTTCTGCCGCTGGTCGACACTTCCGGCGCGGGTATTTTAGGCGACAGTGTGGTGGCGCGCATTAATCTCGGTGATACGTCGGGGTCTCCGTTTGTGTATGCCAATTACGAGAAGACGGTGGCGCTGGCGGATAACCCTGTCGGCGGCGGGGCATCTACCGTTTCATCCTATCTGGTGCAGTTTGATATCCCTCTGGCCAGCGGAAGAATCAACGGCACATATCCAACCGTCATTGATGTCAGCTATACCACTGCGGCCGGCGTGATGTATACGGACAGCTTCACGGTGTATGTCACCATCAGCGACGGGACGTCGTCCGCCGCGACGACAGGCGACACCACATCCACGCGTCCGCGTCCCGAGCCCAAGGTCATCATCGAAAACTATACCTTAAGCGAAGACACCATCATGGCCGGAGACAGCTTTGATATCGATGTGTCGCTGTTCAATACGCAAAACCGCTATGACGTCTATAATGTGCTCGTCACCTATGCGGGCGAAACCGCGGATATCATGCCGGCGGGGACAAGCAACGCGGTCTATATCGACAAGATTGAGAGTGAAGAAAGTGAAGACATCACCCTGCACTTAAAAGCGCGGGCCGATGCCGAGGAGAAGGCGTACAAGGTGGTGCTTTCCATCGGATACGAAAACAGCCAGCGCACGGCCTATACCGTGACCGAAGAGATTTATGTCGAAGTGAAACAGCCGATTCGGTTGGAATATGATGCGCCGGATATCCCGGATTCGGTGAACGCGGGGGACAGCATCCCTATCGCTATGCAGGTGATGAACAAGGGTAAGTCTACGCTGTATAACGTGCAGGTGACGCTGGACTTAAAAGGCGCCATCCCCGATGCCTCGGCTTATCTTGGCAACCTTGAGAGCGGCACAGCGGATACGGCCGAGATTTATGCGTTTATCTCCACCCTAAACATGGACGATAGCAGCAGCGACGAAATGTACGGCTACACCAGCGGGCAGATGGTCATCACTTACGAGGACGCTTATGGCAACCCCTTTGAAGAGACCATCCCCGTTGAAACTGTGATTGAAAAGCCGATATTTGAGAGCCTTTACACCGAAGAGCCGGCGGAAGAAGAGAAACCCAAGGCCGGACAATGGTGGGTATCCATCATTATTCTCGCCGCCATCGGCGCAGGACTGTACGGGTACTCCTCCTATAAACGAAAAATCGACAAGCTGAAACGGGAATACGGCGATGAAGACCTATGATGTTTTAAAACTGGCCATACTGAACCTCTCCCGCAGATGGACGCGAACCATCTTGACGATGATCGGGGTGGTCATTGGAACGGCGGCGATTATCCTGATGGTGTCGGTGGGGTTGACGCAGATGAAACAGACCGAAGAAGCGATCAGCGATATCCAGCTGAACCGGATTGAGGTCTATGAGAAGGAAGGAACGAACGCGACGCCCCTCAACAACATGGCAGTGACCGCCATGGCGGAGCTGGAGAACGTCACCCAAGTGGTGCCCTTGCGGCGGCTGACTGTTTATGCCGAAGTCGGGAAATATCATGCATCGTACCTGCAACTGGTGGCGGTGCCCGCCGAGGCTTTGGCGAAGCTTTACACACCGACCAAGGGTTCGCTGATCAATCCCGAGAGTGTGACGCCCCAGGTGGTGGTGGGCGCGGGTGCGGCGACGCAGTTTGTCCAGAGCGAAGAAGACTATACGTATGATTATTCCGGCCCGGCCGTGGATTGGTTTAGCCAGACGGTGGATGTTTGGCTGGGCGGCGGCGAAGAGACAGAGGATACAGATTTGCCCGCCAGCCGACGGTACAAGTTCAGCGTGGTAGGCTATGATGAAGACCAGGAAAACTATGATATCTATATCAGCATGGAGACAGCCGAGCGGATGCTGCGCGAAAATATCAAACTGGCCAACGCGATGCATATGGACCTAAACGCCTACGACACGGTCTATGTTTACACGGACAGCATGGAGGACGTGGATGAAGTACTGTCCACCATCAAGCTGTACGGTCTGGATGGTTATTCCAACGCCGAATGGATTAAAGAGATGAAAAAACAGCAGGAAGCCCAGCAGACGCAGTTGTTCCTCGTTGGGTTTATTTCTCTTCTGGTTTCGGCCGTAGGCATCGCGAACACGATCATGACCGGCGTTTTGGAACGGAAGCGCGAGATTGGTGTCATGAAGGTGATCGGTATGCCGGTGAAACAGATCAGCCTTTTATACCTGTTTGAAGCAGGAGCTTTGGCTCTGGCGGGCGGCATCCTGGGCGTCATCGCGGCGCACCTTTTTGCCTATCTGATTCAGAGCGGTTCGGGCGGAAACATTTTAGGCGCGTATGCCGCTTCGGGCACCAAACTGGTGATGCCGTTCTGGCTGGATGCCGGAGCGGTGGCCGTGGCGCTCATGATTGGTGTGCTCGCCGGGTTCTTCCCCTCACGGATGGTGGCCAAGGTGCACCCGATGGCGGCCATCAGGGGGTAAATGGTTTTGAAGGTGTTGCTTAAGGCCGGGCTTTCGCGGCAGCAGGCAATCCTGATTATAGACCATATTTCCTTAAAAACAAAAAGCCCGCGATGCGGGCCGAAAAGTATTCAGTTTTTATCCGTTCGTAAATAACTTGCGTATATGATTAAACGACATGTAAGGGATTACTCAACGATTCTTCTATTACCAAAATACTGCATGAAAATGAGTATCAGAGCAGAGCTTGCTAAAATGCCATCTATAATTCCAGCAGGCAGCATAAACACCATAAGGGCCATGGTTATGATACAGTTGACTGTCGATAATGCCAATCCCCACATTCTGTTTTTCCATAAACCAACGGCACCGATAACTCGGACGATACCGTATATACCACCGATGATAATCATTAACGGTAAGTTTTCCTGCAGATAGGGAACGATGAAAGAAAAATATGCACTGATATCAACAGTGCTGTCTTTAAAGGCCAGTATGGGTACCAGGGCGAGACATCCGCCAAGCTCCATTATTCCACCATGGATAATCATTATTATGGATGCAATTTTATATTTTCTCATCGCATTATTCCCTCGTAATCAAATAAATTTATATAAATAAGCTTAGCATCTCGATTTATATTATTGCAAGCAAATATTCTCAGGGTCAGGCAAAGACGATTCAAATCTGGTTATCCGGATTCTTGTCTCTTTGCTTCATGGACTCATCAACCTAATTGTCCTTCACCTGCATATGCGCAATCCACAGCATCTTGGAAA
>CALMFG010000206.1 GCA_937863465.1 uncultured Clostridia bacterium | reverse complement strand
ATGAAAGGATATAGCAGATAGGAAAACAGAGAAAAAGAGGTGATGAATAAAACGAATTTAAACGAGTATAGATAGCCAGCATACCCTTTGGAAATCAACGCAGAGAAACAAAGGATTAATGCTAAAAAGCAGAATACTCTCCGTTTTTTTCTTTGGAAATAGAAGTAAGAAAAAAAGCAAAAAAACATGGTAAACACTATTATTGAAAAATGGTTTTTTCTGAAAGCCCCGTCGGCCAGAAGAATTATGAACATTTCGAAAAGTGAAACAGACAGGACAAAAGACAGATTCAAAATGCGATTAGAGTCTTTTATGAGTATGGAGAATAAGTATAGTATACTGCAAAAGTAAATAATCAGGGGAACCCAAAAGGCAATAGTGTATATGATATGAAAAATGGAGCAACTAAGGCAATGATTATTATTGGCTTCAATCCCATTAGGAAGCATAATTAAGAACTCCGAGATGAGAAGCCCTAAAGAGATATAAACGAGCAGCTTTTTGGTGGTTTTTTTTCTAAACAGAACCCACGGCAAAAATACAGCCGCGATAACAATGCCTGCTATAGGGTGAAGCCCATTAATGAATTTGCAATTCCATAAAAAAATGGAAGCTATTTCAATACAAAGGGCAAAAAGAAAAGCAGAGTAAAAGAATATATTCCGAGAATTTTGTGTTTTTAACATAGAGACTCCTGTATAAAAATGTAACTAATAGATATTGTACCATATAATGGGGACATCGTACTTAAAAACTTTACAATTAATAATGCTGTGTAGACTGATTCATAAATAAAATCAATGAAATGCAAAAGTCTCTAATGCAAATTCGGCACTGAAAAAATGAGCAAATATTAAGACGAAGTATTAAAATATTAGAAGTGCGGAACAATCATATGGGGAAAAGATGAATCACTTCAAATATAGTTCTCATTATTGAGCGGGAGTAAAGTAACGAAAGTAGAAAGGCCCTAGATTTTCAGGGCTTTTTTTGTATTCGCTCTGGATATCAGCGCCATATATATTGTTGAGTTTCCCAATCTTCATCTCCAATTTTGCAGTCGGTTGCGATGAATGTTTTAAGACCTGTCAACCCATCAAGAGAAGGCGGATTTAAAAATTCGCACTCATAAAGCTCAAGACATTCAAGATTTGGTGCGCGGAATGCGCCGCTCAAATCAGGGCAGATGAGGCTGTCAATCATCAAGAATCTGAGATCTTTCAGCTTGCTAAGGTCGGGGAAATGGTCATCTTTAATCTTATAAAACCATTCAAAGTTATTCAGTGACAGGCTTCGCAAATTGACGAGAGAAGAAATGAAGTCATAATCAAAATAGTCATAATAAAGTTCATCCGTGCTTAATGCTTGGGTGTAGTTTTCGTAAATATACAGATTCTTAAGGCTGAGCTTGTCAGCGACAGCAGAGAAGTCATCTATTGAGATATAGCGCAATTCCAGACTTTGCAGATTATTTAGACGATTTTCAAAGTCAGATAAATCAGAAACACCACCCAAAGATAGACTTGTCAAATTCTCAAGATTCGCAATGATGGATAAATCTTTCGTTTTTCCAACATCCAGAGTCAGGCTTTCCAGATTACACAAGGGCACAAGAACGGATAAATCATAGGGTTCATGGGGTGAATACAAATACCCGTCCTCTTTATAGATACCAAAATCTAAAAGTTTAAGATTGGTCAGCCCGCTCAGATACTGGGCATGCTCTTCAAAAACAAAATACTGATTGCCAGCCAAATACAAAGCCTCGAGGTTTGTCAACTCCTTAAGGAAGGACCAATTATCCGTGTCAATGCCATTGGCATAGAGCACCTGGAGCTTGCTGAAATTCTTTAAAAATGACCAGTCGCTGCAGCTTACTTCGCCAATACCCAAAGTTTTTATTTGTGGCGCGACAGAAGCAAAGCCGCTTGCGTCCAGGTTGTCGACTCTTGTAAGGATCAGCGTATGCAATAAGGGCAAAGCGGAGAGATCCGGGAAAGTTTGCAGATTAGGCATAAAGATATTTAAACTTTCCAGGCAAGGAAAGCTGTTGACTAGCTGCATATCGGTTGCGGTGTTTGAGAAAAGGACAAGGTGTTTTAAAGCGCGTAATTCTTCAATATCGTGATAGACAAAAGCATCATCCAGGCGAATACTTAAAAACGTCAGATTATGAAGATTTGAAAGAAAATCAATACGATTCAATGCACAGCTAGCGTCCAAATAGCGTAAATTGCTTAACTGACCGATATCATTGGGGTTAAAGTTTTCATAATCACTGTTGCTTAATACCAGTGTCTGGAGCGCGCGAAATTCGCTCAATGAAGCGAGATTAACTAAATCCCCATATAGAATCCAAAGGTGCCGGATATCATCTGCAATCGAAGAAAAATCCGCTAATGATGCGGTTTGTGGGTTAAAAAGGAGCAGATTGTGATATTCATTGGAAGCGAGGAGATGATCGCTCCAATCATATGCGCGAATCGTGAGAGTGGGAATCAGTACATTTGCGAAATTTGCACTAATAAAAATCTGGGATTGAGTTGAAGTATATATAGCATCATTTATGGTAATCACAAAATAATCGGCATTCTCGCAAGTAGTATTTAGTTCAATACGCTCGACACTGTAATTCTGATAAATAAAATCAATCTGCAAATCGTAATTGATATTGTCTAAAACAACAGCATCGACAGAGGCGGGGGTTGGATTTATATTGTTCACTTCAATATTTGTGCTGCTGTTTTGGGGCTGGACATTGTTTGAACAGCCCGTAAATATGACTATAATTAGCGCAATGAGTGATGAGAGAAAAACTCTTTTCATTTGAGACTCCGAAGTGTATGATACGAATAGTATATAGTAATTTCCATATTATGAAAAGTCTAAATGTCAGGATGTTGTTTTTGGAGGAACATTATGAAAAAAACTGTGATTGCTGTTTTGGCGATGTTGATGGTATTGATTCTGGCCGCGTGCGCCGCGGCGCCGGCCGAACCGGCCGTGCAGGAGCCGACCGTGGTCGTCTTTAATGATTCGATTCTGGAAGCAAAGGTTCGTGAAGCCATGGGAATCCCCGAAGGGGATATCACCATCGACGCGGCCGAAACGGTGACCAGTCTGGAGCTCGGCATCGATTGGCAGCAGAACCCCGTGGCGGGAACCCAGATAGAGGATATCAGCGCGCTGAAGTATTTCACCAATCTGGAGAGCCTGGGGATACAGTTTCATGCGGTTAAAGACGTCAGTCCGCTCGCCGGGTTGACCAAGCTAAAGAGCCTGGGGCTTGGCGGGAACCCGGTGCAGGATGTTTCACCGCTCGCCGGATTAACTGAACTGGATTTCCTCACGCTTTTCAACAGTCAGGCGGCGGACTATTCCGCGCTGGCAAACATGACAAAGCTGAGGATACTGTATGCCGGATATTCCACGGTGAATGATGCCAGCGTTTTTTCAGGGCTGACCAATCTGGATACGCTGACCTTAAACAGTACGCTGATTTCAGATGTCTCGCCGCTGGCGAGCTTAACCAATCTGAGGGTTTTACAGCTGGCGGACAACAATATCGCGGATTTCACGCCGCTGAAAGGGATATATCCTCAGCTGGAGGAAAAGGACTTCATGCTGGTTTCTTCTCTGGATGCTTTGGGTTTTGTTGAGGTGGATGACTTTTATGGATATAAATCCGAGACCGACGCCGTATCCATCAGCCACG
>CALMFG010000205.1 GCA_937863465.1 uncultured Clostridia bacterium | reverse complement strand
GGGTTGGCCGTCAAATCCATTCGGGGCGAAACCGTTTCGTCTTTCGCGAGCATGACAATACTCAGCATGTTTTCCTTTACTTTAGCTAAAATCGCATCCAGTTCATCGGCTTTGGCCACACCGGCATCCAACAACTGTTTTCTAAACGCGATAATCGAGTCATTCTCTTCCCATGCCGCGATTTCCTCTTTGGAGCGGTAGGTGGATGAGTCGGACGGGCTGTGTCCGCTGTATCGGTAGGTCACCACATCCAGCAGAACCGGGCCTTCGCCCGAATCCAGAATTGCGCGCTTTCTGCGGTATGAGTCAATCACGGCCAGCGGATTATATCCGTCCACGCGTTCGGCATACATCTGGTTGGGGCTGATGCCCGCACCTAAACGCGCCGCAAAGTCATAAGCCATGGTTTCGCCGTTGGTCTGGCCGCCCATGCCGTAATGGTTGTTGAAGATGTTGAAGACCAGCGGAAGACCGCCATTGTAGCCCTCTTCCCACAGGGTTTTAAACTGGCCCATGGCCGCAAGATTCATGCCTTCAAACACAGGGCCGCATCCCAGCGAACCGTCGCCGATGTTGCAGATGACAATGCCCTTCTTCTGGTTGCACTTTTTAAAGAGCGCGCCACCCACCGAGATGTCGCCCGAACCACCCACGATGGCGTTATTCGGGAAGATGCCGAAAGGAATAAAAAATGCGTGCATGGAGCCGCCGAGGCCGCGGTTGAATCCGGTCTTCCTGGCCCAGATTTCGGCCAATGTACCATACAGCAGAAACTCTCGGGCAATCTCTTTTTTGTCCTTGGCTTTGGTATGCGCTTTCACCACCGCATAGGTCTCGCCGTCCCAGAACTCGCTCATGATTTTCTCGAGTTCATCCTCGGAGAGCTTCTCAATCGCCGAAAGGCCTTTGGCCAGAATCTCACCGTGCGAGCGGTGCGACCCGAAAGTTAAATCTTCAATGGTGAGTTCATACGCCTGTCCCACATAGGCCGCTTCCTGACCGATGCCCAAATGCGCCGGACCGGGGTGGTTATACTCTACGCCTTCATACTGCCCTGTCACCTTGATGGCGTTCAGCATGGTTTCAAACTCCCGGATAATCAGCATATCGCGATAGATGCGCAGAAATTCGTCTTTTGAAAAATTGTCCTTTTCGTCCTTGACCGTCTTCTGATAGGTGTTCACCGGAATATCCTGAAATTTGATGGTATCCGGCTGACGGCTCTTTCTAGGATCCACTTCCAATATCTTTGTCATTCTCTTCTCCTTAAACTTGATATCAACTTATATTTAAAGTTAATAAATTTCGTTTGATTACAGCTGGAAAATGGCTTCGCGGATGATCTCGCTGACCGTGGGATGCGGGAAAACCAGTTCCTTAATCTCGTCAATGGTCATCTCTTTTTCTACCATCAATCCTGCCCCGTAGATGATTTCGGACGCATAGTTGGCGATGATATGCACCCCCGCCAGCTTGTTCCACTTTTTGTCCACGATGATTTTAATGATGCCGTCACCGCCCTCGTTTTCGGCCATATACCGGCCCGAGTAGTTCATGGTGAGGGTTTTGACCATCACGTCCATGCCCTTCGCTTTGGCTGAGCTTTCGGTCTCGCCCACTCCCGCCACTTCGGGGTTGGTGTAGATGACGCCCGGAATCGCCGAATACCGCATCCGGTCGCGCTTGCCCAGCATATGGTTCACGGCGACTTCGGCTTCGCGGTAGGCGGTATGCGCCAGCATCGATTTGCCATTGACGTCGCCCGCGGCATACACCTCGGGGACATTGGTCTTCTGGTGTTCGTCGGTCAAAACCGCGCCGTATTCCAAGGCGACACCGATGCTTTCGAGACCAATTCCCGCCGTGTTGGCGCGTCGGCCGATGGCGAGCAGCACTTTTTCTCCCGCCGCCGAATCGATTTTCCCGTTTTCTTCAAAAAAGACCTTGCCGTCTTTCACTTTGGTCACTTTACAGCCCAGCTTGAACGTGATGCCTTTCTTCTCATAGTTTTTCTGCAGAATTTTGGCGATGTCGTCGTCAATCGCGCCGCCAATTTTGGTCAGCATCTCAACCACCGTCACCTTGGCCCCCGCTGAGTTGAAGTAACTGGCCATCTCCAGACCAATCACGCCGCCGCCGATG
>CALMFG010000204.1 GCA_937863465.1 uncultured Clostridia bacterium | reverse complement strand
ATGCAGGATTCGCTTGAGTCCGCATTAAGAGAGAAAATGGAAATCGAATGCCCTAAAGAATACGCAACTTTTAAGAAAATGCAGGATTCGCTTGAGTCCGCATTAAGAGAGAAAATGGAAATCGAATGCCCTATAGAATCCGCGACTTTGAAGAAGATGCAGGATTCGCTTGAGACAGCTTACGACAGTTTTGAGGAGATATCTATTGATAAACGAATCCTTGAAAAAGCGGATAACATTTATGCTGCAGTAGCAACCTTTGACTGGGTTGATATAGGAACACCTATCAGACTTCAAAACGCGATACGAAATGGAATTTGTGAAATAAACAACGAATATTCAATTTATTATAGAAAAAACAACAAAAGAACGAAAAGGTTTTTATAATATGTTCCAATCAAGAGTAGGGATATGAAAGCCGTTGAGTTTTCAATGGCTTTTCACATTTACAAAAAAGTTCCATATGGTATAATGGGTTGATTGTGATTTGGCGAAGGAAAAGTAACCGGACAGGGGAACGGCGCCCACTTCAATTCTCTGGGACAGGAAATACAAGACATGCTTTTTAACTCATTCCAATATCTCGTTTTTCTGCCGTTGGTCGTCTGCCTGTATTATGTGCTTCCGCAGAGATGGCGCTGGGTGCTGTTGCTGGCGGCCAGCTACTATTTCTACATGGTCTGGAATGCCAAATACATCATCCTGATTATCATTTCCACCCTCATCGACTATTTTGCCAGCATCATGATGGAAAAGCAGGGTACCAAAAAGGGGCGCAGGCTGTTCATGCTGCTCAGCCTTTTTTCCAATCTGGGACTGCTGTTCGTCTTTAAATACTTTAACTTTTTCAGCGACGCATATAGCCAGCTAGTGACTGCCATCACGCACCATTCGGCGTCGGCGCACCGGCTGGATATCCTTTTGCCCATGGGCATCTCGTTCTATACTTTCCAGACTTTAAGCTACACCATCGACGTCTACCGCGGTCATCGACCGGCGGAAAAACACCTGGGCTACTTTGCGCTGTACGTCAGCTTCTTTCCGCAGCTGGTGGCGGGGCCCATTGAGCGCAGTGACCGCCTGTTGCCGCAACTGCATGCCAAGCATACCCTGACCTACCGACAAACGCTGGACGCCCTGATGCGCATCATGTGGGGATTTTTTAAAAAAGTGGTCATCGCCGACCGGCTGGCTGTCTTGGTCAATACGGTCTACAATAATGTTACAGGTTACGACGGCATCTATCTATATATCGCGACCATCGGATTCGCCATCCAGATATACTGCGATTTTTCGGCGTACTCGGACATCGCCATCGGTTCGGCCAAGCTATTGGGCGTGGAGTTGATGGAGAACTTCAAGATGCCTTATTTTTCCCGGTCAGTGGGAGAGTTCTGGAGCCGTTGGCACATCTCGCTTTCCACGTGGTTTCGGGATTATCTGTATATCCCGCTGGGGGGCAACCGAAACAGGAAAGAGTGGATGACCTATCGGAATCTGTTGATTGTCTTTGTAGTCAGCGGTCTTTGGCACGGTGCCAACTGGACGTTCATCCTCTGGGGCCTGCTTCATGGCGTCTATCTGGTCGTAGAAAAACTGGCCGAACGGCAGAAAAAGATTCACCCCGAAGGGGTTTTCGCCAAAATAAAAATACCGATGGTAATTCAGCAGATAGTCACCTTTGTGTTGGTTCTGGTGGCGTGGGTGCTGTTTAGGGCCAACAATATCGGCGAAGCGGCGTATATTTTCTCGCATCTGTCGCTGGGAAACACGCTCTCCATGTTTCGGGATGGGCACTTAAGCTTCGGGCTGGACAATCAGGATATCATTCTGCTTGCCGGG
>CALMFG010000203.1 GCA_937863465.1 uncultured Clostridia bacterium | reverse complement strand
TGTTCGACGCGGGCGTCAAACCGCAGGAAGCGGGAAACGACGTAGTGGAAAACGCGCACATCAGCGGCAAAACCTTCGTGCTGACGGGTACGCTCCCCACCCTGAAACGCGACGCGGCGCAAAGCCTGATTGAGAAAGCGGGCGGCACGGTTTCGTCCTCGGTCAGCAAGAACACCGACTATGTGCTGGCGGGGGAGAGCGCAGGAAGCAAGCTCACCAAAGCAAACGAACTCGGTGTGGCCGTGATTGATGAAGAAACGTTTTTAAGTTGGTTTTAGGCGCGGTTTTATGGTATCATACCAAAGTATAGGGTTTAATCCGTAAATTTTTGAATCGCAAGATAGATAAGGAGTCAATGATGCGAGTTAGTGAAGAAGAAGTCGAAAGAATCGCCCACCTGTCCCGTTTGAAACTCACCGACGACAAAGCCGCCATGCAGGCCAATCTGGAAAACATTCTGGCGCACTTTGATAAGCTGAATGAACTGGATACCGCAAACGTTCAGCCCACGGCGCATATTCTGCCCGTGCAGAATGTCCTGCGCGAGGATGTGGTCATCCCCAGTATGGATCGGGAAAAACTGACCGCCAATGCGCCCCAGCGGGAAGACGGTTGCTATGTGGTACCGAGAGTGGTGGAATAGGGGTTTAACATGGAATTATATGAACTGACATTAAAACAGACAATTGAGAAAATCAGGAGCGGGGAGGTAAAGCCTTCCGAGCTGATGCAGACCGCCATCGACCGCATTCAGACCGTGGAGCCCAAGGTGGACGCGCTGAACCAAACCGAATTTGACGCGGCCATGGCAAAAGCCAAAGGGCTGGACGAAAAAGCCACCAAAGGCGAAGGCGGGGTTCTCGCCGGTGTACCGTATATCCTAAAAGACAATATGTGCACCGAAGGGTTAAAGACCACTTGCTCATCCAAAATATTGGGCAACTTTGTTCCGCCCTATGACGCCACGGTGGTGGAAAAGCTAAAGAATCAGGGCGCGGTTCTGGTGGCCAAGGCCAACATGGACGAATTCGCCATGGGGTCTTCCACCGAAAATTCGGCCTTTAAGAAGACCCATAATCCGTTTGATTTGTCCCGCGTACCCGGCGGTTCTTCGGGCGGTTCGGCGGCGGCGGTGGCCGCGCAGATGGTGCCCTTCGCGCTGGGTTCGGACACCGGCGGTTCCATCCGCCAGCCCGCGGCCTACTGCGGCGTGGTGGGGCTAAAGCCCACCTACGGCAGAGTCTCGCGTTATGGGCTTATCGCGTTTGGTTCGTCGCTGGATCAGATTGGCCCCTTAACCAAAACGGTGGAGGACGCAGGAATCGTACTGAACGCCATCTCGGGCTACGACGCCAAGGATTCGACGTCCTTAAATGAAGCGGCGCCCGATTTTACCAAAGATATCAATAGGGACATCAAGGGCCTAAAAATCGGTGTGCCCAGGGAATACTTCGGCGAGGGTCTTTCCCGCGAAGCCAAGGCGGGCATCGAAAAAGCGATTGAGACCTTCAAGGGTTTAGGTGCGGTGGTGGAGGAAACGTCATTGCCCACCTTCGATTACGCCCTGTCCGCATACTATATCATCTCCTCGGCCGAGGCGGCCTCCAACCTGTCGCGCTTTGACGGCGTGAAGTACGGCTACCGCGCCGAAAAGTTTGACGATATCATCGACCTGTATAAGCAGACCCGCACCGAGGGCTTCGGTGCCGAGGTCAAGCGCCGCATCATGCTGGGCAACTATGTGCTAAGCTCGGGCTACTACGACGCGTACTACTTAAAAGCCTTGAAAGTGCGTACACTGATTAAAAACGATGTGGACAGACTATTTGAAAAATACGATGTCATCCTCTCGCCCACAGCGCCGTCTGTGGCGTTTAAAGCCGGCGAGAAGGAAGACCCGATGGCCATGTACCTCATCGATATCTACACCGTGCCCATCAACCTGTGCGGATTGCCCGCGGTATCCATCCCGTGCGGCGTCGGCGAGGGCGGCATGCCGCTGGGGATGCAGCTCATCGGCAAGCCTTTGGACGAAGCGACCATTCTTCGGGCGGGAAACAACTTTGAAAAAGCGCGGGGCGCGTTTGCCCTGCCGAGACTATAGCGGAAGGGGGAAGCGAAAAAATGACTTATGAAACCGTTGTGGGTCTGGAAGTCCATGTGGAGCTTTCGACCAAAACCAAGATTTTCTGCGGATGCGCCAATGAATTCGGCGGCGAACCCAACACGCACGCTTGCCCGGTCTGCACCGGCATGCCCGGGGTTTTACCGGTCTTAAACAAAAGAGTCGTGGAATACGCGGTGAAGGCGGGCCTCGCCTTAAACTGCGAGATTGCCAACTTCTCCAAGATGGACCGTAAAGGGTACTACTACCCCGACCTGCCCAAGGCCTATCAGATCTCGCAGTTTGATCTGCCCATCTGCAAAAACGGCTACATCACCATTCACACAAACGGTGTGGAGAAAAAGATACGCATCCTGCGCATCCATATGGAAGAGGACGCGGGCAAACTCCTGCATGAGGGGTCTTTGGGTTCCAAAGCGGATTACAACCGCTGCGGTGTGCCGCTCATTGAGATTGTCACCGAGCCGGATATTCGCTCCTCCGAGGAGGCCAGAGATTTTCTGGATATCCTTAAAGCCACCATGGATTACATCGGCGTTTCGGACGTGAAGATGCAGGAAGGCTCGCTTCGGTGCGACGTCAACGTCTCGGTTCGCCCGCAGGGCAGTGAAACCCTGGGAACGCGGTGCGAGATGAAGAACGTCAACAGCTTTTCGGCAGCCTGCAAGGCCATCGATTACGAAGCCGCGCGCCAGATTGATCTCATTGAGGACGGCGACAAGGTGATTCAGCAAACGCGCCGGTGGGACGACGACAAGGGCAAGACCTTTGCCATGCGCGGCAAAGAGGAAGCGCACGATTACCGCTACTTCCCCGACCCCGATTTGGTGCCCATCGTGCTGACCAACACCGAGATTAAAGCCTTTAAGGACGCGCTCCCCGAACTGCCCGCCGCCAAACGGGCGCGGTATGTATCCGAGCTGGGCCTTACCGAATACGACGCCGGAGTACTGACCAACAGCAAATACATCGCCGAATACTTTGAAACGGCCTTGAAAGCCTACGACCAGCCTAAAAAGCTGGCCAACTGGGTGATGGGCGACTTGCTTCGCCTCTTAAAGGACGCTGGGCTTCTGCCCGAGGAGATGAAGAGCGATCCCGCACTGATGGTGGAAGCCTTAAAGCTGGTGGACGCGGGCGTGGTCAACGTCACAGTGGGCAAGGCCGTGTTTGAGGAAGCGTTCAAGACCGGCAAAAAACCCGCCGATATCGTGGAGGAAAAGGGCTTAAAGCAGATCAGCGACACGGGCGAGCTGGAAGCCATGATTCAAAAGCTTATCGCGGACAACCCGAAACCCGTGGCCGACTATAAATCGGGCAACGCCAAAGCGCTGACCTTCTTTGTGGGTCAGGTGATGAAAGCCACGCAAGTGAAGGCCAACCCGCAGGTGTTTAACGAGATTGTCCTTAAAGAGATTGAAAAATAGCGAAGCGACAGCCGTTCGGGTTTGAGCGGCTGTTTTTGTTTTTCCAATGGATACGGGGTCAGCGTCAAAGAATTGACAGGAAAAGCCAAATGTGATATAAGTGAAATCTACCAAAACATGTGTATATCAGCGGGTTTTCGGGAAGGTTGCGAAAAGCGACGGAGTGGCGTATCATAAAAGAAAACAAATTCAGGCGTATAAGAATAGATTAGGATAGATATGGAACTTGGAAAATTCTCCAGCGAAAAACTCAATGAGATAATTATCTCGAAAATCAACCACAAGCGCAAGGAAGTGGTGATGTCGGCCAGCGTGGGAGAGGACTGCGCAGCCATCGACATCCAGGACAAATTGTGCGTGGTCTCCACCGACCCCATCACCGGCGCGGCGGCCAATGTGGGCCGTCTTTCGGTGCACGTTTCGGTCAACGACGTGGCTTCGTCGGGCGCCGAACCGGTGGGTATTCTGGTCACCCTGCTGGCGCCGCCTTCGGCTTCTTTTGCCGATGTGGAAAGTGTGATTGACGAGATTTCCGAGACTTGCGACGCGATGAATCTCGATATCGTGGGCGGACACACCGAGGTGACCGATGCGGTCACCCGCATCATCGTCTCCACCACCGTGCTGGGCCAGTGCCGCGCGGACAAGCTGGTGACCTCTTCGGGCGCAAAGCCGGGAGACGCCATCGTGGTGACCAAATACGTGGCCATGGAAGGTACGGCGATTATCGCGCAGGATTTTGAAGACCGGCTTTCAGGCGTGCTGACGTCTGAACAAATAGAGAAAGCCAAGGCGCTGATTGGGAACTTAAGCGTGCTCACCGAAGGACTGGTGGCGGCCGAATTCGGAGCCACCGCCATGCACGATATCACCGAAGGCGGTGTGTTCGGCGCCGTGCACGAAATCTGCCAGGCGGCCGGCATCGGGGCGGTGGTGAACACCGCGGATATCCCGCTGCTGGCGGAGACGCGGGCCATTTGCGCGCATCTGGGGCTTAACCCCTATCGCCTGATTTCCTCGGGCAGTATGCTGATTACCCTGCCAGAACCCAAACCGCTTATCGCGGCGCTGAAATCCAGGGGCATTCAGGCGACCGAAATCGGCAGAATGACCGAATCGGATATAGTCGCAGTTGAAAACGGACAAGCAGCACCCATCGCGCCGCCGCAGGCGGATGAGCTGTTTCGGCTATAAGGAAATACAGTATGTACGATAATTTTGACGACGATAACTGGAGCAGATCGGGGAGACGAAGCGGGGGCTCCCAAGGCGGACTGGACACCAACCAGATTCTGCTGATTTTGTGTATCGTGTTATTTGTTTTTATGTCTGTCGGCGGAGTGTCCTACTATTTGTACTACTTGCAGACCGAAGGCACACAGACAGTGCAGAACCAACCCGCGGCGGACGCACAGGCCGTCGCCGTGACGCCAACACCCAAGCCGAGCGCCACGCCGACGCCCACACCGGTGGACCCTGAATACGCCGAAATTACGGCTGACATGACCGACGAGGAAAAAGCCGATTATGACGCGATGCTTGAATTCACCGCGCGCTACAAAGCGGCCAACCTGACTTACCCCATCACCCAGACGGTTTACCGCGAGCCCAAAGTGTATGCGGATACACTGGTGTTCATCCTTTCGTTTAATAATCAGCCGCTGATTACCGATTCAGCGCTGTGGAGTGATTACTTTTTTGGGAACGGCTATTACGGCACGGGCAGTGTATCGGGTTACTACAAGGAAGTCAGCCACGGCACCATCGCCGTCCGTCCGGCCAAGGAATCGCAAGGCACGGCCAACGACGGCGTCATCCGTCTGGATATGGACCGATCGCATCCCGGATTCTCCGGCGCATTCTACAGTTCGCCCGACGTCAACGCGACTTTAAACACCATCCATTCTTTCATCAAATCGGTGATGACCAAGAGCAATCAGTATATCGATTACTCGGATTATGACAAGAACGGCGATGGCATTGTGGGGAGCGAAGAGCTGGATATCATCATGATTTTTGCAGGATATGAGGACGCTTATTTACCCGGCCTGATACCCAACGCCACCTATTCGGCGCAGGTGTGGCTCAGCAATCTGACCATCAATCTGGACGGTGTGGCCATGAATGAGGCGATTTTGACCGCAGAACTTTCACCGGCAATCGACTCCAATGTTCCGATTGCCCCCATGGGCGCCATCTGTCATGAGATGGGGCACGCCATCGGTCTGCCGGATGAATATGATACCGATTACTCATCCGAGGGACTGGCCTTCCATTCTCTGATGGCTGGCGGCAGTTACAACTTCTATGGCGGTGAGATTGGCAGTTTGCCGCCGCCGCTGATGGCCTGGGACCTCTTGCGGCTGGGGGCGATGGAGCCCGAAGTGGTGGAGACCTCCGGGACGTATGAAGTCTGGTGCCGAAGCAATGAGAATTACAATATCCTGAAAATACCCGCGCAGGACGGCTACTACCTGATTGAGAATGTCGACTTCGGCGGATACGGGCAGGGACTTTCGCTGTATGTGCTGGAACCTGGCATCGCCATCTGGTATATCGATGAGGACGTCATCAACAGCCGGTATGCGGAGTATACATATTCGGTCAATGACGACGAGTATCGCCCCGGTGTCCGGTTGGTGGAGCCCTACGGCGCGACAGATTTACTGCACGGCAATTTCGATTATATGAAGGTTTACGATCATTATTTCCGGCTTTCCGGGGATAGTAAATATACCGGCTCCTGCGGCGTCATCGTTGAAATTCTGGATGATCCGGGCGATGTGATGCGGGTGAATATTACGCTGGTACAGTAAAGAATATTTGGCCGCGCAATCGATAGTTTAGGGTTGCATTTCAAACAGGTTTAAGATATAATTTTTTGGCGACCGCTGTAAGGCATATGCGAGGATGGCGGAACAGGCAGACGCGCACGGTTGAGGGCCGTGTGATGAATAATCATGTGGGTTCGAGTCCCATTCCTCGCACCAAGCAAACAAAAGGACACCCGAAGGGTGTCTTTTTGTTTTAGTGACCATGGATTTACACATGATTAAAATAGCAAATTGTTCCAGCGGATGATATAATAGAAAAGAAGAATTTAACAAAGGCAAAGCAATATAAAAACAGAGCCTTACAACAAACGCGCGACACCCTGCTGGCAAAGCTAATTAGCGGGGAGCTCTCTGAGGAGCGGCCGACCCCCTTGTATTCCCCCTTGCGAAGGGGGAATGGGAATAGTGGGGACTTTGGGGTTTTGGCTCGTCAGGCCAGAGTAAAGAACCTCCCTTGGATAAGGGAGGGGGACCGCGTAAAGCGGTGGTGGGATAGAGCGTG
>CALMFG010000202.1 GCA_937863465.1 uncultured Clostridia bacterium | reverse complement strand
AAGAGACGACTTTTTTGATAATTTAAGGAATGTGACAGAGAGGAGAATTGACGATGATGGATCAGGAGTTTTTAAAAAAAGCGGAACAGAAAATACTGACCTGCTCAACGATTGAACCCGAGCTTTACAACGACTATAATGTCAAACGGGGTCTTCGGAATCCGAACGGCACGGGCGTGCTGGTCGGATTGACCAAAGTTGGCGACGTACACGGCTACCTTTTGGATGAGGGCGAGACTATACCGGCCGAAGGACGCTTAAGATATCGCGGGGTGGACGTGGCCGATCTGGTCAGTGGATTTCAGAGCGAAGGACGCTTTGGATTCGAAGAATCCTGTTTTCTGCTGTTGTTCGGATATTTGCCCAACAAAGCGGAGCTGGATGAATTCAACGAAGTGCTGGCTATCAGCCGCATTCTTCCCGAAGGATTCGTATCGGGTTCTATATTAAAGTTCCCGTCAAACGATATTATGAATAAACTGGCACGCGCGATTCTGACCATCTATTCGTTCGACGAAAATCCGGATGATTTGTCTTTGGTCAATGTCATCCGTCAGTGCATCCAGCTGATTGCGCAGATGCCTTTGATGTCAGCATATTCGTATATTTCCAAGCTGCACTATATGCTGAACGGTTCGCTTTACATCCACCGTCCGCGCCTCGATTATTCGGAAGCCGAAAACTTCCTGCATATCTTGCGCATGGACAACGGATTTTCATCGATTGAAGCCGAAACACTGGACCTTTGTCTGGTCCTGCACGCCGAGCACGGCGGCGGCAACAATTCAACGTTCACGACGCATGTGGTTTCGTCCAGCGGAACCGACACCTATTCGGCGATCGCGGCGTCCATCGGCTCACTCAAAGGGCCTAAGCACGGCGGCGCCAACATCCGTGTCAAGCATATGATGGACGACCTCAAGAGCCATGTGAAAAACACGGCCAGTGACAGCGAAGTGGAGGATTACCTGGTCAAAATCCTGAAAAAACAGGTGGGCGACAAGAGCGGACTCATCTACGGTATCGGTCATGCGGTTTATACCAAATCCGACCCGCGTTCGATTCTGCTGAAAGAGAAAGCCAGAACGCTGGCTGTGGCGAACAACTATGAGCACGACCTGGACCTGTACGAGCGCGTCGAAAGACTGGCGCCGCAGGTGTTTGCCGATATCAAGGGCTCGGACAAGGTGGTTTCGGCCAACGTGGATTTCTATTCCGGTCTGGTCTACTCCATGCTGGATATTCCCGAAGACTTGTATACGCCGATTTTTGCGATGGCGCGCGTGGCCGGATGGTCGGCACACCGCATCGAGGAGCTGGCGTTCAATCCGCGCATCATGCGTCCGGCATACAAAAACGTGCGTCCGCCGCAGGAATATACGCCGATCAGCGAAAGAGGATAAAAAATATGGCCGCCATGCATTGCCGTGGCGGCTTTTTGATTGGACGGATTGTTTACATATGCGAGAATCGGTTTAATTGAAATTACACAGAATTTACAAAACACAGAATCGTCGATAATAATCGTGCTGTATCTTAAAGCCATATTAAAAAGTTTGGAGGCTTATATGAAAAAAGCACAAAGCAAGTTGATTATCGCTTTATTGGTCGTTGTAATGCTGGTCGGTTTCACCGCCTGCGCAAAGACGGCCGAAGTTGCGGCCGAACCTGCAGCCGACACAACGGTTGACGCACCGGTTGCAACAGAAGCACCCGCCGCTACCCCGCTGACCGGTGAAATCACCGTTTCCGGTTCCACTTCTGTTGAACCTGTTGGTACGGCACTGGGCGACGAATTCATGGCTTTAAACCCCGGCGTCACCTTCACCTATGAAGGCATCGGTTCTTCCGCTGGCGTCCAGAACGCTAACGACGGCACCACCATGATTGGAACGGCATCCAGAGAAATCAAAGAAGACGAAAAAGCTTTTGGCTTAACCGAGCAGGAACTGGCCTATGACGGTATCGCGGTCATCGTGAATCCGGCTAATGGCGTTGCGGACCTGTCCATGGAACAGATTCTGGGAATCTACAATGGCGAAATCACCAACTGGAGTGAAGTCGGCGGCGCGGACTCAGAAATCGCGGTTATTTCCAGAGAAGACGGTTCGGGCACACGCGGTGCTTTTGAAGAATTGGTTGGTTTCGAAGATGCGCTGACCGCTTCGGCGATTATCAAAGACGGCAATGGCAACGTACAGTCCACCGTAGCCGGAAATCCGCTGGCTATCGGTTATGTCTCCTTCACCTACCTGGACAGCACGGTTAAAGGCCTGACGGTCGGCGGCGTTGAGCCCACAGTGGCTGCGGTTCTTGACGGTACCTACCCGATCTCGAGACCTTTCATGATTATCTATCATGAAGAAAACCTGTCCGATGCGGCTAAAGCATTCCTGGCATGGGTTCAGACCGACGAAGCAAAAGACATCATTTCCGAAAAAGGCGCTATTCCTCTGGAATAGTCAAAAATCTGAACTTCAAACATCGCAAAAAGGTTGGTTAACCCCAACTTTTTTGCATGTTTACTAAATGAGGGAACAGTATGTTTAAGAAAAGACTGCATGAACCGGTCATTGAATTCGTCATCCGAGTCTCATCCTACATATCAATTCTGGCCGTTGCTTTTATCATACTTTTTATTTTAAGTAAAGGTATCCAGCCTTTTTTGTGGTTTAACAAGGAAGGCACCTATCCATTTTTGAATTTTATCGGCGGCATGAATTGGGACCCCAGCGACAATCCGGATAACTCTAAGTACGGCATATTCTATATGATTGTTGGGTCCATTCTGGGCACGGGGGGCGCCATCCTCATTGGCGTGCCCATCAGCCTGTTTGCGGCCGCGTTTCTGTCCGAACTGGCGCCGCCGTTTATCCAGAAAATCATCCGTAACGGCGTGCTGTTGATGGCGGGCGTTCCGTCGGTCATCTA
>CALMFG010000201.1 GCA_937863465.1 uncultured Clostridia bacterium | reverse complement strand
CCGACCTATCGGTTTGCGTACCGCCCGGAGGGCAGCAGCAAGTGGACGTATATCAACAAGACATTCAGCACCAGCAACACGGTCCAGTTCCTGCCCAAAACCGAAGGCACCTACTACTTCAAGGTGGAAGCGATGTCTTTGGGCAGAACAGGCAAGACCGGCGACGTATCCGGCTATGACTATACGGCATATACCTTGTGCAATACCGCCGAGCCGGTGGTAGGCGTATATAGCCTGACCTCGGACGAGAAGGACTATGTCAACGGTGAAACCGTCCACTTAACCATGAACGTGGACCAGAACACCGCCGGCGATCCAGTGGAATATCAGCTGCTTTACTCAACCAACGGTAAGACCTTTAAACCCTTCAGCACGGTGTATGCATCTCTGCCCGTCACGGCGGGCACGGCCGTCATCGACGTACCCACTCTGCCTGCGGTCACCAAGGATACCATCTACTACTTAAAGGTTCAGGTACGCACAGTCGGCAGAACCGAGAAACTGCCGGACGCCTTTGCGATCACGCAGGTGGAATTCAAAACCGCGTTGCCGGTGGATTCGGGCAGCACGGCAATTACCAGTGTGGGTGATACGAACGAAGTCCAACTCATTGGCAGCGGCATTGTTTTGACTGCCGAAGCCACCGAACCATCCGGCACTGCCGGCGTGGCATATCGCTTTGCTTATCAGGCGCAGGACAGCACAAAATGGGCCTATATCAACTCGGCATTCAGTATCAGCGACACAGTTACATTTGTCCCGAAGAGTGCGGGCTGGTATCGGTTCCGCGTGGAAGCCCGAACTGTGGGACGGAGTACGACGGATGAGATATCCTCCGAAACCCAGCTTTATGGCTTGTATTATGGTACAGCCGGCGTCGGTAAGGTGGCCTGCAACGTCTTTGGTACCGATCAGTTTGTCAATAACGTTTCCGGGAATACTATTCCCATCACATTCAGCATCAACGGCAATGGGTCGGATCCGTATTACTATCGGTTTACCTATTCGACCAATGGCAGGACCTATCTGGAAGTTCCGAACGAAGGATGGCGGCTGTCTGAAAGCTATGCGTCAATAGTCAACACATACAAGGAAGTAAAATTGCCCGCATTCCTGAAGGACACGACATGCACCATTCGTGTGGAAGCGCGGATTTCGGGCAGTACGGTGGTTCAGTCCAAGGGTACAACCGGGTCCATCACCGTCAATATGGTTCAGCCGCTGACCGGCATGGACAGCTTTACCAGCAACGCGGCGGACGGCTACAAATTGCTGCCGACCAGCGCGGACACCCTGACGTTGACGGCTTCGGCCAGCAGTGCGGCAACGTATAAGTTCTACTACCGTCCGGCAGGCACGCAGAAATGGACGGCAATTGCCAGCAAGTCGGTTATCGCCAACCAGGCGTTCTTCCGGCCGGCCAAGGAAGGCAGCTACGAGTTTAAGGCTGAAGCGACGGCGCTTGGCAGAACGGCCAAGACGGCGGATGTCAGTCAGGAACTGAGCGCGCCGGTGACCATCTGGTTCAATGCTTTACCGCTTGATGACGGGTTTATGTTGCTTAGAAGTGATGATGCCGATTTTATCATTGGACAGGACACCACGTGTCCGGTATTGATCGATAATGATGCGAATACGCTTCCCGATGATATTGAGTATCAAATCATGTACTCGACGAACGATGGAAAGAGCTACAAAGTCTTAAAAGCCTGGACACAGATAACGAAGGACACGGAATGGGGGATTTTCCTGTTTGACATACCCCTGCCTTCAGCAAAAACAGACACCCATTATTTGATTAAAGCGCAAATGCGTATGCCGGGAAGAAAAACGGCAGATATTGAAAGCAACGTGACTGAAATATGGATGCTGAAAGCCGAACGAGAAGTGACAGCCGGGCTTGCGATTGCGGGCAGCGCGTATCAGTACAGCGACAGCATTCTCGCGGACATCGCCATCAGCGAACCCGCCAGCGGACAGGTGGAATACCAGCTGCAGTACTCGACGGATGGCAAGAAGTGGAGCGACTTAAGCGCACACGGCTGGAAGGTCTATGACGACGGCGGATCGGGATCCATTCTGGTTCATCTGAATCTGGCCGAAGCCAGCGGCGACACCAAGATATATATCAAGCTGAACGCACGGATGAAGAACAGCACCAAGATCGAGGACTTCTCGGTGGACAGCTTTATGGTCTACGGCATCGCGCCGGTTCTCACCACCGAACTGACCGCCACACCCAGCGGCGAGGCGTATATCACACTGACAGCCTCGGCGGACGACGGCGGCTATGGCCACACCAAGGAATACCGTTACAGCTACGCTTTGGCTGGACAGAGCAAGACCACCTGGGTGAACTTCACCTCGTGGGTAAACAGCAGTACCGTGACCTTCACACCCAGCCTGACCGGATATTATCTGTTCAAGGCGGAAGCGAGAAGCAAGGGCAGACTGACGACAGACGCGGAAGCCACAGCAACTCACTCGGACAGCGGCTATGCATTAACAGCGCTGGACGAAGTGATGGTCGAACCGCAGCCTGAACCCGCGCCGAGCCCGGCACCGACGCCGAGCCCGACACCGAGCGCCAGCGCGGCTCCGAGCATTAGCCCGAGCGTTGGCCTAAACGCAGCGGTGATCCCGACCGCAGAACCGATCAGCAGTCTGGAATTCGCGGTCGCTCTGGCTTTGGGCGAAGACGCAGACATCAGTGCTTACACCGAAGCGGACGTCGCGATCGAAGATTTGATGAGCGTTCTTGAAGCCGAAAACGCACCGAAGGTGATTGTTCAGCTGGGACAAGAGACTTACGCGGTCATCACGGGATATGAGCTTGATGAGCAAGGCAATTTGATCAGCCTGACGCTGACCGACCCGGCGGGAGATACCATCCTGGGCGGCACCGAAGGCATTCTGAAGGCCTGGTATTATGCACCGGCCGAAGCCCTGGCAACGCCGAGCGTCACACCGGCACCGAGTGTCAGCGCAGAACCCACAGATGTGCCGGCCGAGCCAAGCGAAACACCCGCGGCATAGAAAAAT
>CALMFG010000200.1 GCA_937863465.1 uncultured Clostridia bacterium | reverse complement strand
ACGCCATCGGCGTGGCCGTGATGGGCCAGACGATGAGCCTATGCCCCGCGGACAAGAAGATGTACGCGCTTCGGGACGTGACCGCCACGGTGGACAATATCCCGCTGATCGCGTCGTCGATCATGAGCAAAAAACTCGCATCCGGCGCGGATGTGATTGTATTGGATGTGAAGACTGGAAGCGGCGCATTCATGAAGACGCTGGCCGACGCCACACGTCTGGCCGAAACCATGGTGAGCATCGGCGAACTGGCCGGAAAGAAAACCGTGGCCATGGTGACCGATATGAATCAGCCGCTGGGCAGAGCCATCGGCAACGCCATGGAGGTGCAGGAGGCGGTTGAGATTTTACGCGGCGAACGGGAGGGGGACCTTAAAACTGTGGCGCTGGAACTGGCCAGCCACCTTCTGGTATTGGGCAAAAAAGCCGACAGCAAAACCGAAGCGATGACCATGCTGCAAAAAGCGATTGACGACGGCAGCGGCATCAAAAAGCTGAAGGAACTGATTGTGGCGCAGGGCGGCGACGCATGCGCGGTGGATGATTTTTCGCTGTTTGACCAGCCAAAGATCGCCGAGGACTATGTGAGCGATAAGGACGGCGTTCTCGCCGAAATCGATACCGAGAAGCTGGGCATGGCTTCCTCGGTGCTGGGCGCGGGGCGCGCCAAAAAGGAAGACGCCATCGACTACGCTGTAGGGCTGTGGGTGGAAAAACGGCTGGGCGAACGCGTGAAAAAAGGTGAGACACTGTTTAGGATTTACGCCAATGACCCGAAAAAGATTGTGGACGCGCGTGTGCTGCTGGAGCAGGCAGTGACGATTAAAGAAAGCTACGACGGCGGACACAAGCTGGTTTACGCCGAGATTAAATCGGGAAAAGAAGCATGAGAAAAGACATTCTCGTGACCGTCACGCTGAATCCCTGCATCGACAAAACCGTGACCGTGGACGGCTTCGTCACAGGGGGACTGAACCGCATCATCGCTTCGCGGTATGACCTTTCAGGCAAAGGCATCAATCTGTCCAAAGCGTATCGGGCGCTGGGCGGGCAGACCACGGCCAGCGGGCTGATGCCAGCGGGCGACGCCGAAACCTATTACCGCGCCTTGACTCAGCAGGGCATCGGGCATGATTTTACCGAGATATCAGGGAAAGTGCGCGAGAACCTTAAGGTTTGCGACGCGCGAACCTCGGCCATCACCGAGATTAACGAACCGGGGTGCACGCCGACCGAAGCCGACTTGCAGAGTCTGCTGGGGAAAATTGAAACGCAGGCTAAAACATCCTGGGCCATGGCTTTTTCGGGCAGCATCCCGCCGGGGTGCCCGGCGGATATCTACCAGCGGCTGGTGAGCGCGGCCAAAGCGGGCGGCGCGCTGACCGTTCTGGACTGCGACGGAGAACCGATGCGGCTGGGGATGAAAGCCGAGCCGGAAATCATCAAACCCAATCTGTTCGAGCTGGAGCAGATTGCAGGGAAATCACTGGCTACGCAGGCCGAAATCGCGGATGCGGCACGCGGCATCATTCGAACACATGGTGTGCGGTATGCGGCGGTGACACTGGGCGAAAACGGCGCGATGCTGGTCACCAAGGAAGCGGCGTATTTCGCAAAGCCGCTGGATTTGGATGTGCGGTCGGCGACGGGCGCGGGGGATACGTTTGTCGCAGGGTTCCTGACGGCCCTTCGGATGGGAAGCGATGTACCCGATATGCTGCGATGGGGTATGGCGGCGGCGGGCGATGCGGTGACGCGCGAAGGAACGCAAGTGTGCACAAAGACTGGGACTGAGGCGCTTTTGGAAAGCGTCAGGATAGAAGCGATATAAAAGCAATATCATCAAAATGTTTTAAAATTGTCACTGTTTTTTTTGCACAGAACGCGATATAATGGCGCTTGTGCGCAAATATCAGGTTTTTGGAGGATCAGCGCATTGAAATCGTATCGTAAGGTGCTGGAGCTGAACATACCCACCCGCAGGCAGATGGTCAACATCACGCCCGAGGTAGCAGGCGCTCTGGCCGAAAGCGGCATCAAAGAGGGCCTGTGCCTGGTCAACGCCATGCACATCACGGCGTCGGTCTTCATCAATGATGACGAGAGCGGACTGCATCATGACTTTGAAGTGTGGCTGGAAAAGCTGGCACCCGAAAAGCCATACAGCCAGTATCGGCACAATGGCTTTGAGGACAACGCCGACGCGCACCTAAAACGCACGGTCATGGGCCGCGAAGTGGTGGTGGCCGTGACGGACGGCAAGCTGGACTTCGGGCCATGGGAACAGATTTTCTACGGGGAATTTGACGGGAAACGAAACAAACGTTTGATGATTAAAATCATCGGCGAATGAATAAATTTTTAATTCAGGCGGATTAAAGTTGAATGAAAGAAAAATCGTGTTATGTAAGAAAAACCAAAATCATCTGCACCATCGGCCCGGCAACGGATACTGAGGAAAAGATTCATGCTCTGATCCAAAACGGCATGAATGTGGCCAGACTCAATTTTTCGCACGGAACCTACGAATACCACGGTGAGCGGATTGATATTATCCGAAAAGTCGCCAGGGAAATGCGTGTGCCGGTCGCCATCCTTTTGGATACCAAAGGCCCCGAGATTCGCATCAAAAGCTTTGCCGACAAGAAGGTGGAGCTGAAACAGGGCGATACCTTTACGCTGGCTTTGGGCGATGAACCGGGCGACGCCAAACGTGTCTGCATCACCTACGAAAAGCTCTATCAGGATGTCACCAAAGGCACGCAGATTCTGGTGGACGACGGACTTATCTGTCTTTCGGTGGAACAGGTAGAAGGAACCGATATCATCTGCAAGGTCATCAACGGCGGCATGCTTTCCAACAACAAGAGTATCAACGTGCCCGATGTCCATCTGGACTTTGAGTACATCAGCGAGAAGGACAAAAACGACATTCTGTTCGGCATCCAAAAGGATGTGGACTTCATCGCCGCCAGCTTCTGCCGCTCGGCGTATGACGTGCTGGAAGTGCGCAAGCTTTTGGAGAAAAACGGCGGAAAAGAGATCGATATCATCGCCAAAATTGAGAACGGCAGCGGCGTGGACAACATCGACGAAATCCTGAAAGTCGCGGACGGTGTCATGGTGGCCCGCGGCGACATGGGCGTGGAGATCGACATCGTCGAACTGCCGCGCATCCAGAAGATGATTATTAAAAAATCCTATTCGGCAGGCAAGAAGGTTATCACAGCCACGCAGATGCTGGATTCCATGATTAAAAATCCGCGCCCCACACGCGCCGAAGCCACCGACGTGGCCAACGCGGTGTATGACGGCACATCGGCCATCATGCTGTCGGGCGAAACGGCAGTGGGCGAATACCCCATCGAGGCGCTGACCACGATGAGCCGCATCGCGGAGAAAACCGAAAAGAATATCAACTATAAAAAGCGCTTTGCCGAGCTGGAGCCCGATTTTGCGGTCAGTGTCACCTCGGCCATATCCAGAGCCACCTGCAGTACGGCGGATAATCTGGGCGCCGCGGCCATCATCACCTTCACCTATTCGGGAAGAACGGCGCGCACGGTCAGCAGTTTCCGTCCGGATGTGTTGCAGATTGCGTGTACATCCAACCCCAAAACCTATAACCAGCTGTCTTTGTCCTGGGGCGTTTTGTCGGTCATGGCCGAAGACGCATCCGATACCGACGGATTGTTTGAGCAGGCCGTCGAAAAAGCGCTGGAAACCGGCTATGTACGGCACGGCGACGTCGTGGTCATCACGGCCGGTGTACCGGTGGGCATCTCGGGTTCCACCAACATCTTAAAAGTGCAGGTGGTCGGCAACGTGCTGGTCAAGGGCGAAGGCATCAACCACATCGCGGTCAGCGGTAAGGTCTGCGTCTGCCGGAGCGAAGAAGAGGCGGTGCAAAGCTTTGAGAACGGCGACATTCTGGTCATTCCCAAAACCAGCAACAATATCATGAATATCTTAAAAGAAGCTTCGGCCATCATCACCGAGCAGAAAGGTATCTACTCGCACGCCGCCATCGTGGGTCTTACGCGGGAGATTCCGGTCATCTGCGGCGCGGAAAACGCCTGCAGTATCATCGCCAACGGCACCACTGTGACAGTGGACGGAACACGCGGCATCGTCTACGCGGGCGTCATCAAGGCACTGTAAGCATCGCGATTCAAAATATGTTATAACGGAACCGGTGGGAACGACCAGCCGGTTCTTTTTATTGTTTTTTGGAAAAAAGCACAGATTACGCTTGAAAAGCGGCAGGTAATCGGATAGAATTGTTAACAATATAATTTGACTGGGTAAACAATTTAAATTTTAGATATAAAGGAGCACAAAGGCATGGAATTATCGAGAAAATTGCTGACGATTAAACCGTCCGCAACGATGGCGATAACGGCCGCGGCGAAAGCGATGAAAGCGGCCGGTGAAGACGTCGTGGGCTTCGGCGCAGGCGAGCCCGATTTTGACACGCCCGAATTCATCAAAGCGGCGGCCAAAGAAGCATTGGACAAGGGGATGACCAAATACACCGACGTTTCCGGCACACCAGCCTTGCGTCAGGAAATTGCCAACCTCTTAAAGAAAAGATTTGGTCTTTCGTACACAGCCAAACAGATTGTGGTTTCCAACGGCGCCAAGCACACGCTGGCTAACGTTTTTGCGGCCATATTAAACCCCGGCGATGAGGTGATTATCCCCGCGCCGTACTGGCTGAGCTATCCGGTCATCGTCGAGATGGCGGACGGTGTGCCGGTTTTTGTGGAAGCGGACGAGGCCAACGAGTTTAAAGTCACTGCAAAACAGCTGGAGGCGGCGATTAATGAAAAGACCAAAGCGGTCATCATCAACTCGCCATCTAACCCGACCGGCTCGGTCTACACCTTTGACGAGCTGAAGGAGATTGCGGCGGTCTGCAAAAAGCACCAGATTTTTATCGTATCGGACGAAATCTA
>CALMFG010000199.1 GCA_937863465.1 uncultured Clostridia bacterium | reverse complement strand
ATCAGCATGGCTTCCAGCTTGCGCAGGATTTTATCACTGCGCCATTCCTGCACCAGCTCAATCGCCGCACGCTTCAAACTGCCGCTATACTGTTCCAACTTGGCTTCAAACATCTCGGAGAGCGTAAACGCATCAGCCACCGAACCGGCAAAGCCGATGACCACTTTATCATCATACAACCGACGCACCTTGACCGCACCGTGCTTCATGATGGTGTTTTGGCCGAAGGTCACCTGACCGTCGCCCGCGACGGCGCATTTCCCGTCCTTTTTTACTGCGATGATTGTTGTGCCTTTAAACATGCTTGGCCTCCCAGAGACTGTTTCCCTGCTTTATTTCTTCAATATAGACAAGCGCGCGTTCCGCGATGGCGCGGTTGCGTTCCGCCTTCTGTTTAATTCTTGTGTCCATTGATTTAATTATAGCAAAGTTGATATTCATGGGTTGAAAATTATCTGTTAACGATTGGGAGACATGCCCGGCGAGCGCACCCAGCGCACAGGTGTTGTCTATGGGTATCAAAGTTTCGCCAAGAACATCAGCGGCGGCGTATATGCCCGCCAATAGCCCCGAAGCCGTCGATTCCACATACCCTTCCACGCCGGTAATCTGCCCGGCAAAATAGATTCGGGGATTTTCTTTCATCTGATAGCAATTATTAAGAACATGCGGCCCGTTGATAAACGTGTTGCGGTGCATTACGCCCAGTCGTACGAAGTCGGCGTTTTTTAGCCCGGGTATCATACTAAAGACCCGTTTCTGTTCACCGTGCTTTAGGTTGGTCTGAAAACCGACCAGATTGAACATCGACCCTTCGGCGTTTTCTTTGCGAAGCTGAACCACGGCATACGGCTTTTTACCCGTACGTTCGTCAATTAGACCGACTGGTTTAAGCGGCCCGAAACGTAAGGTATCCACCCCGCGCTTGGCCATCACTTCCACCGGCATACACCCCTCAAACACATTCATCGTCTCAAATTCTTTCAGTGCCACTGTTTCGGCCGAAATCAGCGCCTGATAGAACGCCATGTACTCGGCTTCGTTCATCGGGCAGTTTAAGTAATCATCCCCGCCTTTATCATAGCGGGACTGATAGAAAGCGATGTCCATATCCACGCTTTCGCGTGTCACAATGGGTGCGGCCGCGTCAAAAAAGCTCAAATAGCTTTCCCCAATCATTGCCTCAATCTCTTTGGCTAAAGGCTCGGATGTGAGCGGGCCGGTGGCGATGATGACAATGCCTTCTTTCGGGATTTCGGTGATTTCCCGCTGAATCACTTCAATCAGCGGATGATTTTTAATGGTTTGAGTGATTTGCTCGGAAAATAGAAGCCGGTCAACGGCGAGTGCGCCGCCTGCGGGCACGCGGGTTGCATCGGCGGTTCTAATTATCAGGGAATCAAAAAGACGCAGTTCTTCCTTTAAAAGGCCCACTGCGTTTTCGATGTTATTGGCGCGTAGCGAATTGGAACACACGAGTTCGGCAAACCCGTCCATCCGATGCGCCGGACTTTTCTTTTCGGGTTTCATCTCACAGAGTCGGACGGCAATGCCGCGCTTCGCCAACTGGTATGCGGCTTCGCATCCGGCCAACCCCGCTCCGATGACGGTGACTTTATTCATCTTTGCTCTTTTTTGCGTTGGTCGGACATTCAGGGTTGGAACACTTCTTCACGTCGTCGCCTTTAGCGCGTTTCTTTAAGACCATATATGAACCGCAGGTATCACAATGCTCGGCAAGCGGCATATCCCAGGACACAAAGTCGCATGTCGGGAAGTTTTCGCATCCGTAGAAAATCTTCTTGGTCTTGGTTGATTTCTTCTCCACCACGCGTTTGCCGCATTTCGGGCAGGGTGCATCAATATATTTGACGATTTTTTTCGTGTTTTTACATTCCGGATAGTTTGGACAGGCCAGAAATTCGCCGAAGCGGCCTTCCTTGATGACCATCTTGGCGCCGCACTTATCGCAAATTTCATCGGTTTCCACCACAGGAAGCTGAACGCGCTCAATTTTGTCCGCGTTTTCCAGAAGTTTTTCAAACGGCCCGTAGAAATTGGACAGCAGGTCCTTCCAATCGGTTTTACCGCTCTCCACACCGTCCAGATCATTTTCCATATCCGCGGTGAATTCCACATCGACAATGCTGTTGAAATGATCTTTCATCAGCTTGGTCACCACTTCGCCAAGGAAGGTGGGCTTTAAAACCCGTTCTTCACGGACGATGTACTTTCGGTCGATGATGGTGGAAATAATCGGCGAATAGGTGGACGGACGACCGATGCCTTTTTCCTCCAGCGCGCGCACCAAAGACGCCTCGTTGTAGCGCGGCGGCGGCTGAGTGAAATTCTGTTTGGGGTCTACCGATGCAGGCTCGCATTTTTCTCCAACCATCAAAGGCGGGAGCATGCTGTTTTTATCCTCTTCTTCGTCTTCCAGATAATTTTTGTAAACGGCCAAAAAGCCTTTAAAGCGAAGTCTCTGACCGCTGGATTTAAAAAGATATCCTGACGCGTTCAAATCAACCGAAACCGAATCAAACTCGGCGGGGTTCATCTGGGAAGCGACAAATCGGTTGTATATTAAAGCGTACAGTTTATACTGGTCGCTGGTCAGTTCACTCTTGACGCGTTCGGGTGTCAGTTCCAGGTATGAAGGCCGAATGGCTTCGTGCGCGTCCTGCGCCCCAGCTTTCACCTTGTATACATTGGGTTTTTCGGGCAGATACTCTTCGCCGTATGTTTCTTTGATGTTTTCGCGTACCGCCGCCAGTGCTTCTTCCGAAACACGCGTGGTATCGGTTCTGATATAGGTAACAAGACCTGTAAGGCCGTATCCCTTAATCTCGAAGCCCTCATATAGCTGCTGGGCAATCATCATGGTTTTCCGCGTGGAAAAATACAGCTTGCGCGCGGCGTCCTGTTGTAATGTGGATGTGGAGAACGGCGCGGAAGGACGGCGTTTACGGACGCTTTCCTTGATGTCCGTCACCTCAAAAATCTTGCCATTGACGGCTTCGGCCACCATCATAGCCGCGGTTTTATCGTCCAAGTCCAGTTTGGTTCCGTCTTTGCCAAAAAACTTGGCTTCGAAGGTCTGGCCGGATTCGGTCTTTAAAAGAACGGTGATAGTCCAGTATTCCTGCGGTACAAAGTTGTTGATCTCTTCTTCGCGGTCTACGATGATGCGCACGGCCACCGACTGTACACGGCCGGCCGAAAGCCCGCGCTTCACCTTGTACCACAAAATCGGGCTGATTTTATAACCCACCAGACGATCCAAAAGGCGTCTGGCTTGCTGGGCGTTGACCAAGTCCATATCGATTTTTCTCGGGTGCTCCACCGCGTTTTTCACGGCGGTTTTGGTGATTTCGTTAAACTCGATGCGGCAGGTGTCGTTTTCATCGATGCCCAAAATATTCGCGATGTGCCAGCTGATGGCTTCGCCTTCGCGGTCAGGGTCGGTTGCGAGAAATACGTTTTTTGCTTTGGCGGCGTCGGCCTTTAATCCTTTGATTAAATCGCCTTTACCGCGGATATTGATATATTGGGGTTCAAAATCGTTCTCGATATCGATACCGATTTTGGATTTGGGCAAATCCCGGATGTGCCCGTTGCTGGCTTTAACAAAGTATTTGGTGCCTAAAAATTTTGCGATTGTCTTGGCCTTGGCGGGTGATTCCACAATCACCAGAGTTTTATCGCTGTTGGTTTTTGCTTGGCTGGCTGCCATATTCCATTACCTTTCAGTTGCTTATCAGTCTATTTAATGCCGAAAATGTTGCCCGGCAAGCGCTGTAAAACGCCTTTCATCTCCATCATGGTCAGGCTGGCGTAAAGCGCCTGCGGTTCAATTTCACTTTTGTTTTCAATCTCTTCAATGCTTAAATCGCCTTGTAAGAGCAAATTATATAGTTGTTGTTCAAAAAAATCAAGCTGAATATTCAATTTAACATCGCGTTTACGCTTTGTTCTTGTTTTGCCCCACCCGAATTCTGCGAGAACATCATCGGCGCACTGCACCATCACGCCGCCATTTTTGATGATGAAATTAGGCAGTTCGCTTTGCTTGTCGTATGGATTTCCGGGCACCGCCATCACATCCCGCCCCTGATCGGTGGCGTATTTCATGGTGATATTCGCCCCGCCCTTAAACTGCGATTCGGCAATAATAGTTGCTCTGGAAAGCCCTGAAATGATGCGGTTTCGCAAAGGAAAGTTCCAGGGTATCGGCGGCGTTCCGGGCAAGTACTCAGAAATTATAGCGCCTTTTTCGCATATAGCGTCATACAGCTTTTGGTTCTCTTTGGGGTAGACCACATCCGTGCCGCAGCCCAAAACCGAGAAGGTGACGCCCCCGCCTTTCACAGCGCCGGTATGCGCCGCCGTATCGATGCCGCGCGCCAGACCCGAAACAATCGCCACGCCCGAACGCGACAGATCCTCGGCCAGACCCTCAACAAACTCAGCGCCCTTCCGGCTGCATCGGCGTGTCCCCACGATGGCCGCTGAACGACTGGTATAGGCTTTTAGGCTGCCTTTGATATACAGCGCGGGCGGCGGAGCGGGGATTTCGGCCAGCAAGGCTGGATAATCGTCGTCCAGCCGCGTGACAGGCGAAATTCCTGCTTTATCGCACTTTTCAATAATACTATCGATATATTCTTCACTGTGATGCTGATAAATGCAGGCTTTTTTGGCGTCATCCAAAAAATCGAACGCTTTGGTGTTCAGCGTCACTGAATCCCAGACGTTTTCGATGTCCTCAAAATTCGCCAGAATGTCATAGAAATCTTTGGCATTGATTTTTTCAAGAGAGGCCAGCCACAGCCATCTGCGTTTTGCGATATCCATACGGCTTTAACCCCAGTACTTTCTATCCAGCGTTCTAAAATGGATGGCCTGCGCGATATGCTGTGCGCCGATGGTGTCGGCCGCTTCCAAATCCGCGATGGTACGTGCCACCTTTAATATGCGGTTATACGACCGCGCCGAAATATCCAGCTTACTGAAGGCCTGTTCTATCAAGGCCTCCCCCGCTGTGTCGATAGCGCAGAATTTTTTGACCTGCGCCGAACTCAACTGAGCATTGGTGTAGACGCCGGTCCCCTTGTAACGTGAAGTCTGAAGGTTTCGGGCCGCGTTGACGCGCGCTTTCACCACTTCGCTGGTTTCGTCCTTCTCTTTGGATGAAATCTCGGTGTAGGTCACTTCGGAAAGCTCGATATGCATGTCGATGCGATCCAAAAGCGGCCCGCTGATGCGTCCCAGATAGTTGCTGATCTGATACTGCGAGCAGCGGCATTCCCGAAGGTTCGAACCATAATTGCCGCAGGGGCACGGATTCATGGCCGCCACCAGCATGAAGTCTGCCGGGTACACAGCCTTGGCGTTGACACGTGCCACATTGACCACACCGTCCTCGATAGGCTGGCGCAGGGCTTCCAGTGCCTCACGCTTGAATTCAGGAAGCTCGTCCAAAAAAAGAACGCCGAAATGCGCCAGAGAAATGTCTCCCGGGCTCACCTTGGCTCCGCCGCCGGCCAGCGATGCCGTGGATGTGGTGTGGTGCGGCGAACGGAACGGCCGGGTTTTAATGAGCCCGCCGTCCAACTGCCCTGCGATAGAATGAATTTTCGTGATTTCCAGCGCTTCTTCGAAGCATAGGTCGGGCAGGATGCCGGGTAATGCCTTGGCCAGCATGGATTTACCCGCGCCGGGCGGGCCGATGAGCAGAATGTTATGGCCCCCTGCCGCTGCAATCTCCATGGCGCGTTTGGCGAAATTCTGACCCTTTATTTCGGAAAAATCGACGATACCGCTGGTTTCGGCCGGAATGTTTTCATATCCCTTATATGCCACAGCGGTCAGTATCTCACGGCCGTTGATGTGGTTAACCACCTGATTTAAATTTACAGCCGGATAGATGCTGATTTTATCCAGACACTCGGCCTCGCTCGCGTTCTCAGCGGGAATCACGGCCGATTCATAGCCGTATTTGACGGCCTCGATCAGCATGGGCAGGATGCCGTTCACTTTGCGAAGTGCGCCGTCCAGCGCCAATTCACCGATATAGATACATTTTTCGGGGATTTCATCAATTTGCCCCGAAGCGCGCAACAAACCAAGCGCGATGGGAAGGTCATAAACCGGCCCTTCTTTTCGAATGTCGGCCGGTGCCAAATTCACCGTAATGCGGCGCGTGGGATAGCTTAAATGACTGTTTTTGATGGCCGAGCGTACGCGTTCCTTGGATTCTTTCACCGCGGCTCCGGGAAGACCCACGGTTTCGTATGCGGGCAGACCGTCGAAAATATCGGCTTCGACCGAAACCTCAAAACCCTTTAGGCCTTCCAAAGCGATGCTCTGTACTTTTGCAAACATCCGAAATGTCCTCTGCTGATAATATTAATAGAACGGCCAGGTTTCCAGCCAGCGCATGGCGTTGGCATAGGTTTTTGCGACAGGAATGCCCGTGATAAACGGATAGAAGGCGATGAAGGCCGCCAGCACCAATAGCAGATATAAAACGACAAAGTATTTGCCGTATTTCCATTTTTCGAAGAGATATTTCATTGCGATGGTGATGGTTAAAATCACAAACGGAACGCAGGCGAAATAATGGTAGATATAGGTTTCGCGGCTGATAAAGAACCAAGGCACGATATTGGAAAGCCCGGCAATGGCGGTGAAAGTCAGCGCGTGACCGAACCGCACCTTGCTGGTGCGCAGGATGACCAGCGCCAGAACGGCAGGCACCAGTGCCCACCAGATCATCGGATTGCCGAAGGTGGACATCGAAGACAGGATGCCGTCAGGATATCCCTTGCCCTGGAAGAAATAGACCGGTCGGATGTCAAAAATCCAGGTATACCAGCGCGACGCAAACGGATGTGGGCTGGCTGTTTTTAAATGGGAATGATAATTCCACATATAGGATTGGTTTCCCAGTATTTTTGCGAAATCATAGGGATTATCCGTTATTTTTGTATACGGAATATAGGACAGGAAGTAGATAATCAGCGGAACCACAATGAACATCAGAATACAGAACAGCAGTGTCAAAAACAATTTATAATAGTAAGTATCAACCACATTCCGATAAAAACCGGCGTACTTTCCGGCTGCATTATCGGCCAGCTTGAGCCGCGCCGCTTCATATTCGCGGTATCTTAAATATAGCGTGTAGAAAAGCAGTACAGCAAGACCTGCACCGGCATACAGACACAGCCACTTGGTCGACGCGCCCAGACCAAAGAAAATGCCCGAAAGCCCCAAAGGCAGGAATGTCTTATAGAGTTTTTCCTGGTTGAAGTTCATCGACGTATAGTCGAACATGAACAGAAACATCAATAGAATGAAAAATACACTGAAACTGTCGATGGTGGCGATGCGCGTCTGTGCAAAATGCATAAAATCCAGCGCAAACAGCACCGTGGCGATGGACGCAAACAGCGTCCGCTTGGTGATGCGCTTAGAGAGGATATACATGACGGGCAGCATCAGGACACCCGTCAGTGTACCCATGAAACGCCAACCAAACGGAACCATACCGAAAATTCGGATGCCGATAGAGATTAAAATTTTCCCTAACGGAGGATGCGTTATCTCATAGATATTCCGATGCTCAATCATCTCAAGCGCGGTTCTGGCATGATAGATTTCGTCAAAATACATGCTGTTCATGTAGCTTGTTTCGTCGGGAATCATATCCTGCTCGTCAATGATGGCCGCCAGTTCCTCTGTGGACGAGATGTTGGAAGATATGCCGGCAATGGGCAAAACCTGTCCGTCCGCGCCGACAAATCCAATCTCCCGCACATCCACATTGTCGCTCGCAAATTCCATGGCGATATATTTCGCGGTAAAACCAGCGTCGGCAAACTGCCAGGAATAGATTTTATATCCGTTGAAATCGATGATCATTTCGCCGTTCTCGTCAGTGGAACGCGCCACGTCATAGAAGTTTTCGCCATCTTCAGACACGGTCACATGAATCTCGGATGTTCCAAGGCCGAAGTAGTATTTAATTGTATTGATGTAGGTCGATTTTTCCAGCTCAAAGACAACCCGCTCCTCCGCCACCTTGGGGCTCCACGCGCTGTCCACAATCTTAAAATCGCCTAGATTAATAAACGCAACGAAGGCGTATAGCACCGTAATCACCGTCATAATCAGCCGGTCATGTTTGTTGATTCGCGAGATGGTCGTACGCGTGTGCAGACGCTTTATCGGACGCCGTTTCAACCGGCCTAAAAGGCGTTTGTTCTCGTCCTCGGTCTTGCGCCTGGTTTCCTCGGGCCGATTCTGGTCAATCCGCCTGACCGTTGTCCCTTTTTTGACCAGCAGGATATAGCAGACATATGCGAGATATCCGAAATTCAGCAGACTGAATACGGACATGGAAAAGACGATAATTTTGTAGAAGCTCATGCCAAAGAAGAACAGCACGGCGGCCTGAGACAAAAACGCGAAGATGGTGTACAGAATGGCCAGATTAATCAGCCGCGTGTCCTTGATATAAATGTAGGCGAAAAACAGCAGAATCGGGAGCGGCATGATATACCGTTCGTGCATGCCGTGTCCAAATGTGAATATCGCGCCAATCAGAAAAGCGGCAATTAAGAACAGCGCCTGCTTTTTACGATTCATAAAGACTAGCGCCATCGAGATGAGCGATGAGATGATAATGAAGATGTATCCCCAAGCCTGATAGCTGAAAATGATAAATCGGTCAGTGACCACCTTATAGTTGCCGCCGAACAGCGTGTAGAAGTTAAACCCGTTTAACGACGTGTAGCCAAAGTGGTTGGCCGAACTGTTGATTTGTTTAAACTGCCAGAAGATTCCGCCATCCGCCATATATGGAATGGAAAGCAGCCAGTAAGTCAGAAAAGCGACAACCACACTGATAAAGAATTCCTTTAAGTTCTTTTTGACGGATACATCCCGCAAAAATAGTCGCAGATAATAAGCGCCGAATACCGGCAAAAACAGGACAGCCTGCGTTTTGATAAGCAATGATACCGCGAAAACCGCTGCCGCCCAGTAACTGCGTTTTTGTTCCAGCAGATAGAATACGATGACCAGCGCCAGAATGTAGACCGCATCCGCCTGTCCCCAGGAGGATGTGTTCATCAGAACAGCCGGATTCAGCATGACAACCATGGCCAGAATCGCCGCGTTTTTTTCGCCGAGATGCGTCTTGGCTATCCGATATGCCAAAACTGCTGTGATGATTTCGCTGATGATGACCGGTGTTTTTAGCAACAGCAAATATGCCGTTGATTTGAATCCGATATTTAAAAGCAACGTGAGTTTTCCGACCGCCCAAAGCACATACATATAACCGCAGGGATACATACAATCGGTGTTGATATAGAAATACCGTATGCCGCCGGTCGCCAGGCTCTGGGACCAGAGAGTGTATGAATTGATATCGCTGCTAAGGTCGGTACCCAGCGATGCGACATAGTATTTATACAGCACAATGATGGCAAAAGACGCAGCCAAAATGGCCTTGCTCCATTTGCCAACAAACAGTGTTTTTTCGAAAGGCGAGTTGGAATCAACGCCCATCCATGAGATGAAAAACATGAATATGACCGTTGAAAATAAAAGCAGGATGATGGCGATGCGCTCGTTTTCGCTTAACAGCGGCACGGTCTGCACGGTAGATTGTACGGGTTCCTGCGTGGCAAGTGTTTCCCCATCGTCCGAAGCAATCACCGTGTGATTGGCGCCGACGGGAATAGACGATACCTCCACCACATTAATATCGTCGATGTCCAGAACGCCGCTGTTCAGACTGTTTTCGTCGCCCAATGCCGCTTCCAGGGTCGTATAGACATCGGTATTCGACGTGGTCACATAAAACACCAGCTCCTGCCAATCCGTCAGCGTGCCTTTGATCTGTGCGGACTGCCCCTGATTTTCCTCCAGGCGCAGGTATCCGCCCATATTTTCCATACCGATGCCATCCGACTTGGCAAGCGCGCTGACTTTATAGCTGGTATTCTTGTTTAGAAAAATCGATTGTTTTAAACTGATATAATTCGGCTCATTCGACTGAATTTCGGCGTAAGTATTAGTACCGGTTTCTTCATCGGTTTCTATGAAATCAACGCTGGCGCTGTCCGCATTGGGCACTTCAAAGTCGATTTCCCAGTCGGTTTGAATGTAATTGTATTCTTCAAAATCTCCGTTGATAACGCGGTTGCCGGTGACGGCAAAGGCAAAAGCCGGAACAAGTAAAATAATAATGACGGTGAAAATTAAAGTTGATCGCTTCATAGTCGGTCCTTCTAATCGATTCCTTCAAAAGCATTTTTTATATGATTGATTTTATATTGGTTATCTTCTAATAAATATACTTCGATTACGTCCATCTGCAAAGGGTAATTTTCAATTTTATTCCGCTGGATATAATCCTGCACCGATTGTACCATACGTTTTTGTTTGATAAAAGAAACCGCTTCGGCGGGTGTGCCAAAAGCATTTGAGGTGCGGGTTTTTACCTCGACAAATACGAAAACCCCTGCCTTTTTTGCGACAATATCGATTTCGCCGTAGCGACAGTAATAATTGATGTCCGCGATGGTATATCCATGGTTGATGAGATAGGTCATCGCTTTTTTTTCGCCGAGACGGCCCTTTTGTCGGTTGTCCATCAATCCGTCAGTATCCTCGTCAAAAACGTTTTTCGGTGAATATCACATACACCGTAGGTTTTAATCGCCATAATATGTGCCGCAGACCCGTAGCCCTTATGTGTTTCAAAGCCGTATTCCGGATACTGCTCGGCGTAATCCCGCATCATCCGGTCACGCGTCACCTTGGCGACGATTGAAGCCGCCGCAATGGTATAGGATTTCGCGTCTCCTCTGACGATGGAGATATATCCCGGAATACTTAGTCCCGATATTTGGTCAGAAAGCACCCTATCGCTGGGAACACTGATTTGTTCAAACGCCTTCATGAAGGCCATTCGCGCCGCGTTTAATATGTTGATTTCGTCAATCATTTTTTCGTCTACCACACCGACACCGACCGAAATTGCAGTCTGCATGATTTCCTCATACAAAGCTTCCCGCTTCTTTTCGGAGAGTTTCTTAGAGTCATTGACGCCGTAAACAATCGGCATTTCGGGCATAACCACAGCGGCGGCGACCACCGGCCCAGCCAGCGGCCCTCTGCCCGCTTCGTCCATGCCGACCAGCACCTGCCCTGCGGCCTTATAATTTTGGTCAAATGCAGTCAACCTTTCGGCAGTTTCGCGGTCTTTTGCCGTTACGCTCATTCGTTCTGCCCTTTCAAATCCGCGGGTGTTTCCAAGCTGATGCGGCCCAGTTTGCCCGCCTGAAATTCGTCGATAATCATATTGGCCGCGCGCGCGATATCCGGCTCTTCGCCCTTCAGGATAAACCCGCGATTTTTGCAGATTTCATTTAAAATCACGTCATTCGGTTGATCCGCGCCTTCCAATTTATATCGTTGGACCAGGCGGTCTAAGTAGCGTGTTTTAAAGAAATCCACCAGTCCCAGCGCGAGCTCTTCGGTGTTTAGAATGTCTTCGTTGATGGATTTTAAAAGCGCGATATACAGCGCCTGTCTTTGGCTTTCAATCTTTGGCCACATCAGACCAGGTGAATCCAGAAGTTCGATCTGCGCGTTCAGCTTCACCCATTGCAGGCCGCGCGTTACGCCGGGTTTGTTGCCCTCTTTCAGTTTCTTTCCGCCCGCCAGACGATTGAGCAGCGCCGATTTTCCCACATTCGGGATTCCGGCCGCCATGCACCGCACGGTTTTGGTCATGCCCCTGGCACGGTATTTTTCAATAATCGGCGAAAGCTCGTTTTGAATGGCGCCAATCAGCGCTTTCGGGTTGTCTTTCACCGCACAGAAAGCCATAGCGGGTATGCCCTGTTTTTTGTAGTATTCCAGCCATTGCCGGGTGATCTCGGGCTCGGCCAAATCGGATTTATTTAACAGCAACAGCCGCTTTTTCTGACGAAACAGCTGGTCAAAGTCGGGGTTTTTGGTGGAAAAGGGCGCGCGTGCATCCACCACCTCAATGATGAGGTCGATAATTTTCAGTTTTTCAAGCATCAGGCGGCGGCTTTTGGCCATGTGCCCGGGGTACCATTGAATATTCAAATTCTAACTCCCAACAATAAATAAAAAGGGGCTGTTAATAGCCCCCCCTATTTTGCGTTCAATTTTTTTTAAGAATTTTTCGGCTTAATCTTGGCCGATTTGCCTACTCTGTCACGCAAGTAGTAGAGCTTTGCGCGTCTGACATGACCTTCTCTGATTTTCTCGATATGGTCAATTTTTGGCGAATGGATCGGGAAAGTTCTTTCAACGCCGATGCCGTAGGAAACACGTCTGATCTTCACGGTTTCAGAAATGCCGCCGCCGGTCTTGGCAATAACATAGCCTTCAAACCCTTGAAGACGTTCGCGCGCACCTTCCACAACCTTTACGTAAACTTTAACGGTGTCGCCGATGTTTATCTGAGGCAGATCAGTTCTCATCTGCTCTTTTTCAATCGCTTTAATAATGTCCTGCATTTTATAAGCTTCTCCTTTCGTTTAAACATTTTAAACGAATCATTCTCTTTTTGCCGTTTAGAATTATAGCATAACCGCTTTCATTCTGGCAATAAGCAACCTCTATTCGTTTTTAAAATTTGTTTTTAGCATATCCGGTCTCTTTTTGCGCGTGGTCTCCAAGGCTTGCGCCTTTCGCCACGCTTCAATCTGCTGATGATTTCCCGAAAGCAGTACTTCCGGAACGGTTAAGCCCCGAAACTCCGCCGGTCGCGTGTAATGCGGGTATTCCAGCAGATTTTCACTGAAGGATTCATCCGCCGCGCTTTCGTCGTTGCCCAAAACACCGGGCAGATGACGCATCACCGCATCGGCAAAGACCATGGCTGGTAGTTCCCCGCCGGTAAGCACATAATCGCCGATGGAGATTTCTTCGTCAATCAACTCGTCAATCACGCGCTGGTCTACACCTTCGTAATGCCCGCAAAGAATGTTGATGGTGTCATAGCCCGAAAACGCCAGCACCGTTTCATGGTCCAACCGTCGGCCTTTCGGCGACATATAGACATTCACGGTTTTCCCTGCGCTTTCCACTGCCTTAAAGCAGTCAAATATCGGCTGAGGCGCCATCACCATGCCTGCACCGCCGCCGAACGGATAATCGTCCACGCGTTTGTGCTTATCCAGCGTATAATCGCGGATATTGTAGGTCATGAATGTGATGAGTCCGGCGTCTTCTGCGCGTTTGGCGATACTGTGACCAACCAAAGCGTCAAACATCTCGGGAAACAGCGTCAGAAAATTAATCCTCATACACCGCCACCTCAGAAAGCGCTGCTTTATCCAGCACCATCTCTTTTGCCGCGATATCGGTTTTCAGCATCACGCGCTTTAAAGCGGGAAACATAAACGCTTTTTCGCCCTTGACGCAATAGACATCCACCGCGCCGTGTTGCAGCACTTCGGTGATTCTGCCCAAAGCTTCGCCTTTTTCCGTGACCACGGCAAGGCCGATGAGATCGCGGATGTAGAAGCTGTTTTCGGGCAGTCTGGGAAACGCGCGCTGGTCGGCATATAAGATACTGCCTCGTAAAGCTTCCGCCTTGTCGCGGTCATCAATGCCTTTCAGCGTTAAAAACACGCTGCCCTTATCCTCACGCGCTTTTAGCACGTCAAACGGCGTCTGCACGCCTTTTAGCATTAAATACACAGTATGGAATCCGGCCGCCACCTCTGCGGAATCGCAGAAATGTCGGATTTTAATCTCGCCTTTCACCCCTTGAGGCTTTAAGACTTCACCAATCTCAGCCAGTTCCATCAGATGATTTCAACCAGATACTTTTTCTTCTCTCGGCCCGAAGCCGCTTTCACCACGGTACGAATCGCTTTGGCGATGCGGCCCTGTTTGCCAATCACTTTGCCCATATCGTCGGGTGCCACACGAAGTTCGATGGTCACAGTACTGTCAGTTTCGGTGACCTTGGTTGTGACCGAGTCCGGGTCGTCCACCAGTGATTTTGCAATGAATTTTACCAATTCTTCCATCATAACTCCTTTAAGCTGTCAGCACGTTAGAAGACCTATTTCGCCGCGTTCTTTTTAATCAGCGCACGTACGGTTTCTGTGGGCTGCGCGCCGTTTTTAATCCAGGTCGCTGCCTTTTCGCCGTCCAGCTTTAAATCTTTGGTCAGCGGGTTATAGTATCCCAGTTCTTCAACCGCGCGTCCGTCTCTCGGACTGCGGGCATCTGCCACAACAATGCGGTAGAAAGGACTTTTCTTCGCGCCGGCTCTTCTCAGCCTGATTTTAACTGCCATTAACGTTCCTCCTCATCTAAATTAACAACTTCTGTTTTTTATTTATTTTGCCGGTCAAAACGGCATGTTCGGCAGTTTGCCGAAGCCGCCTTTTTTGCCGGAAAATTGCTTCATCATTTTTTTCATGTTCTCAAATTGGCTAAGCAGCCGGTTGACTTCAAACACTTGCGTGCCGCTTCCGCCCGCGATGCGCTTTTTTCGGCTGCCGCCGATGATTGCGGGGTTCTCGCGCTCGGCCTTGGTCATGCTCTGAATAATCGCCTTGGTGCGCGCCATCTGTTTTTCGTCAATATCTCCCGCGGACAGTTTGCTCCCGCCCGGAATCATCTTTAGGATATCGCTCATGGAGCCCATGTTCTTCATCTGCTCCATCTGGCTAAGAAAATCGTCCAAGGTCAGTTCGCTTTTGCGCATCTTGGCCGCTAGTTTCACAGCCTCTTCGGCGTCTATCGACGCTTCAGCCTTTTCTATCAGCGTTAGCATATCGCCCATGCCGAGGATTCGGCTGGCCACGCGTTCGGGGTAAAACACTTCCAAATCGTCCAGCTTTTCGCCGATGCCTGCGAACAGAATCGGTTTGCCCGTCACCGCGCGCACGCTTAAGGCCGCGCCGCCACGGCTGTCGCCGTCCATCTTGGTCAGCACCACACCGGTGATGTCCAGCATAGCGTTGAAGCTTTCAGCGATGTTCACGGCATCCTGTCCGGTCATGGCGTCCACCACCAGCAGTTTGTCGTCGGGTTTCACCGTCTTTTCCAACGCCTTCAACTCGGCCATCATGTCATCGTCGATATGCAGACGACCGGCCGTATCGATGATGAGCAGGTCACAGAAGCTCTTTTCGGCCTGTTTCACCGCGCCTTTGGCGATGGCCTCGGGGTTCTTGTTTTCCTCAAAGTAGAATTCCGCTTTGACGTTTTGCGAAAGTATTTCCA
>CALMFG010000198.1 GCA_937863465.1 uncultured Clostridia bacterium | reverse complement strand
GAACTGGGCGAAGACGAAACCTTATTTGTCAACACCAAACCGCAGGGCATTGAGGCCTACCGCATGGTGAACGGTAAAAAGGTGATGGCGTTTGAGTACTTAAATCCGGCATCCGAGTATTTTTGCCTGGAACCGGGAGACAACAGCATCACCTTCACCGCCGCCTACGGAGACACCGCGGCAGCAGCCGTTTCGTACGACCACCGCTATGTGGGGGTATAGGGTATGGAGCTTTTAATACTGGATCAGAGCTTGGGATTAAAGCAAGTGCTTTCCGCATGGGAGCACTTTTCTTTTACCCAGAGATTCAATGCGCGGGGTGAATTCAGCCTTGTCATCAACGCCAATTTATCGCAGGCAAAAAACCTGGCTGTGGGGCAGCTGCTTTATCTGTCGCCGACCTGCTGTGGGTATATCACGCGAAAAGAAACAGTCAGTCAGGCGGATACGGCGAATGAGGTGGTGAACATCTCGGGGATTACCCTAAAGGATGTCATCGCCAGCCGTATCACGGCACCGCCGGAGGGGATGGAAGCCTATACATACACCAAAAAGCCCAGCGATGTGATCGTCATGGATCTGCTGGACAAGCTGTTGGTGAACCCATCGGATACACGAAAACGGATTCCGATTTTTCAGCTGGGCAGGGTTCAGGGAATTGGTACTGAGCAGGATTATTCCACACGGTTTAAGCCATTGGATACGCAAGTTTACGAACTTCTGGCTGGGGACAATCTGGGACTGCAATGCACGGTGGACTTAGACCAATCTTTAGCCACACTGTCTGTATATCAGGGCATCAACCGTACCATCGAGCAGACGGATATTTCCCCAGTGGTTTTTTCACTGAATATGGGAACGCTGGAAAAAGCGGTGAATACCGAGGACATTACGGCGTATAAAACCGTGGGGTTCGCAGGCGGCGCAGGAGAAGGAACAGAGCGCACCATCGAGGAGATTCCTAAAAGCAACACCCTTTCCGGTTTTAACCGCTGGGAGACGTTTATTGACCTAAGTGATGCCAAGACCGACGATGAACTGCTTAGCCGGGGTAAAAGCGCGTTGGCCGAGTATGACAAAATCTACTCAATCGACGGGCAGGTTAAGGACGCAGATAAGTTTGCGTTTACCTTAGGCGACATGGTAACCATTCAGGACAACCAAAACAACTATCAGAATGTGCAGGTGACGGGTATATCACGAACATTTGACTCCAGCCATATGGAACGGCGGAGCTTGGTGTTCGGCAAAGCGCCGGTCACCATCGCACAGGCAATGAACAGAAGGCTTTCTGGCCTTAACAACATTCTAACAAAATAAAGGAGAATAGAAAATGGAAAAAAGTGGGCTGTTTAACAGCACAGAAACTGTCACACGCGCTTATCAGGCCATCGACTTTGCCTTGCCGCAGGGTGCGCTGGCTGGCGGACGCGGGGGCATTATGATGGGGATTGGAACTGACTTTGTCCCCAAGAAAACAGGCGATAAAAGTATCAGCATCGGCTCAGGCTTTGCCTTTTTGGGCGAAATGCCGGGCTTTTGGTATTACAAGGATGAATCGACGCAGATCAATGATACGGTCAATACGGATGGTCAAGTCTTAACCTTCCCCCCATCGGTCGGTCTTTCCTATGTCAATCTGGTTGCCATCAAAATGGACCCGATTACCGAGATGGCAGCCGAGATGGTCGTCATCAATGGTATCGCGGATGAAGTATATACCGAGCCTTCGGTTGCGGCTTTGCATGCATTAAATGGGGATACCGTTTACTATGTCCCGATTGCAAAAGTAGTCATGACAAACACCAGTGAAGACGGACAAAAAATTGATGAGGTCATCGACATTCGTGAGACCACTGTGGGCAATTCCAGCATCAGCGCGTTTGGCGTGGAAGCGGGCTATTGCGCGATTCAGCAGTTGGAAGACGAAGATACGGATGATGACCAGGATGTTGATATTGCGCGTGGAACTTGGAAGAAAAGTTACTACGGCATTGGCATCTCGGACGGATCACGCATTGTGAATCAGGGCTTATGCAACATTGACTTACGAGCCTTAAGAGTATATGGCATGAAAAAAGCCATTGCTGCCGCCTCGGACCCGGCCATTGTAACAGAAGCGGGCATCAATGCAATTGTCTTGGAGAGTCAGCCCGAAGCTGAAGACATTTGGCCGCTGACCTATTACGTTCAGGAGGACGGACGGATAGACACCACGCCGACTGCGAAAATAGCGGGATTTTCTTTGAGCGAAAATTTACTGCTGGTCAATATGCAGGGGCCGTTTGGGCAGGACAAGGATTATGATGGTGAGATTGAAGGCTTCAACGTGATGCCGGGCCCGGACAACAAGGTGCGGTTCAAATTAAAATTGCCGGATGGCGCCAAAGGCGTGCTTCTGAAGTATAAATCAACGCCGTGGACAGCCGCGAATACGGTTGAGTCGGGTATCAAAATCGTCGATTTAGAAGCGGATTCGGATGAATGCCAAAATGCGTATGGCGACAACAAATGGTATGAGGTTGAGATTAAGAATGAGGACGAAACCCTGTATAATCTGTCAGACCCAATCTATGTGAAAGCGTTTCCTTACGCCAACGGGTATAACACAACCATCGGCAAGCATGAGAAGACGGTCAGCGTAGGTTCGCTGCTTTTTGAATGGACCGGGGACGGCGCCAATGCGACGGACGAAAACGTGGATGGTATAAATAATCTTTCCATGTCTTATGTGGCCACGCAGAGTGGGAAAATCGGGCAAGCGTTTGTTGGAACTGATGGCAAAATGCCCTTAACCACTGAGCAGAACATTGGCGGGTGCACTTTAGCTTTCTGGTTGTATCCGACCGGAACAGATACGGGTTTGTTCGGGCACACAAGTCTAGCTCATCTAATGGCATACATCGGCAGTAACGTAATTACGTTTGGATCGGCCGCGAGTAATGCTGGCTATGGTATTTCAGCTGATCAGTATTACCATATCGCGTTTACCGTTGCGGACAGCTCGATGAGCCTTTTCATCAATGGACAGCTCAAGGCTTCAACCGCATTAGGGACAACCGCTTCACGAGTGATAGATACAATTGGCAGAGCGAATATTGGGGCATCAACTACAAGTGTTTACAAAACCATGAACTGCCGGATGGATCAGATACGGATATTCGATAGAATACTACCGACCACAGATATTGAAAACCTGTATAACGACGGCGCGGGCTGCTAAAGAGAAAAGGAGAAACGAAAATGTATACGATTTTAATTGATATGAAAGACTGGCCGGAAGTCACCGGTCAGCTGATTGGACAGAAAGGCTCAAAGCTGGTGATGGAAGTGGAAACCCTGCCGACTTGCGCTTATCAGATGGCAGACAACTTAAATCTATGCGTCCAGCAGAGATGTTTGCCGGGCGCATTTAGGGGATTATTCACTATCGCCGACATTCAGGAAGCGAAAGCCCTGATCGAGGAGATGGGCGATTAC
>CALMFG010000197.1 GCA_937863465.1 uncultured Clostridia bacterium | reverse complement strand
GCACCGTTTATCCGGCTGTACTTTGAGGATGGCGACGATTACTCCGAACAGTATGTTAAAATGAAACGCGCGGTGTATGATTGGGCCGATTCGGACGAGGCCGTGGACTTTCAGGAATCCGACCACGACGACAGCGAATGGAAGGACGTGTGGAAACAGTACTTCAAGCCCTTCACGGCGGGCGAGCATATCGTTATCTGCCCGCGCTGGGAAACTTATAGCCCAAAGGCGGACGACATCGTGGTCACCATCGACCCCGGCGCGGCCTTCGGTTCGGGGCTCCACGAGACCACGCGGATGTGCATCGCGGCGCTGGAAAAGCACGTCAAAGCCGATGATTCGGTGATCGATGTTGGATGCGGCAGCGGCATTCTGGGCATTGCGGCGGCCAAACTGGGTGCTGGCGGCGTCTGGGCGCTGGATTATGACCCGGCTTCGGTTTCGGCGGCAAGCGAAAACGCGCGGCTGAACGGCGTGGACATCCATGTGGCGCAGTCTGACCTGATGGCGGGCGCACCGAAAATCAAGGCGCAGGTCATCGTCGCCAACATCGTGGCGGATATCATCATCCGTTTGAATGACACCATTAAGGATTACCTCACCGATAGTGGTATCTATATCATGTCGGGTATCATCGCCGAACGATTGGACGATGTGCTGGCGTCTTTGAAACATCATGATTTTGAAGTACTTTCAATCGACAAAATGGGAGAATGGCGGGCCGTTACAGCCTCGCCCAAACGGACATGAGACGATTTTTTATAGACCCCGCCGATATTCAGGAAAACACCGCTTTCCTTCGCGGTGACGAATTCATCCATATGGCCAAAGTCTTGCGATGCCGCCCCGGTGAAACCTTTGTGTTGCTGGACGGCACCGGATTTGAATACACCGCGGTCTTGCGTTCCGTTTCGGCTGATTCGGCCGAGCTGGAGATCACCGGTAAGGCGAAAAGCGAGACCGAGCCGCAAACCCAGGTGACGTTGTATCAGGGCATGCCGAAATCGCTGAAGCTGGATACCATCGTCCAAAAAGCCGTGGAACTCGGCGCAATTGCTGTGGTGCCCTTTGTCTCCAAGCGGTGCGTGAAAGCGCCGAACGACCTTTCAAAGAAGTCCGACCGCCTGGAAAAAATCGCGGCCGAAGCGGTGAAGCAGAGCCGGCGCGCTGTGGTGCCCGAAGTCGGCGTTTTGCTGGATTTTAAAGGTCTGACCGCCGCGGCGGCAGGCCACGCGCTGACCTTAATCTGCTATGAGGACGAACAGAAACGGTCTTTAAAGCAGGTTTTAACCGCCAGCGACGTCAAGGATATCGCGGTCATCATCGGCCCCGAAGGCGGCTTTGAGCCCGCCGAGGTGGATGCGCTGGTCAAGGCCGGTGCCGTCGCCGTCACGCTGGGCAAGCGCATTTTGCGCACCGAAACCGCGGGACTCGCGGCTCTGGCACAGATCATGTACGAAAAGGAAAACGGATGAGCAGAACCCCAAAAATCGCCGTGAACACCATCGGCTGTAAGGTGAATCAATACGACTCGGCCGCCATGCTGGCGCTTTTTTTGGCGCAAGGTTATGAGCAGGTGGATTTTGATATGCCCGCCGACGTGTATCTGGTCAGCACCTGCACGGTCACGGCCATCGCGGATAAAAAGTCGCGGCAAATGCTGAACCGTGCGCGTAAGCTGAACCCCAACGCGGTCATCTGCGCCGCCGGGTGCTTAAGCCAGAAGGACGGAGAAGCCTTAAAGGAAAAGTGCGATGTGGACGTCATCATCGGCAACGCCGACCGCGCCCAGATTGTTGAACGGGTCAAAGAGAATTTAGCCGAACGGCGGCTGGTGACCGATGTCACCGAAATCCGCAAGGACGACGTTTACGAGGACTTAAGCCTTTCCTCCCCCACCGATAAGACTCGCGCGTTTATCAAGATTCAGGAAGGATGCGACAATTTCTGCGCCTACTGCATCATCCCCTATGTGCGCGGTAAGGCGCGTTCCCGCGACATACAGAGCATTCTAAACGAAGTCTCTGCTTTGGTCAGCCAAGGCGTCAGGGAGATTGTACTGACCGGAATCCATGTTTCAAGCTACGGTTCGGACTTAAAAGACGATGCCCGCCTCATCGACCTGCTGGAAGCACTGGACAGCATCGAAGGCCTCGAACGCCTGCGTCTGGGTTCGCTGGAGCCTTTACTGATTGATGAAGCGTTCTGCAGGCGTGCGGCCCAAATCCGCGCGCTGTGCCCGCATTTCCATCTGTCCTTGCAGAGCGGTTCGGCTACGGTTCTGGCGCGTATGAACCGCAAATACTCGCCCGAAATGTACCTAAATAGCGTGCGTCTGCTCAAAAAATACTTTGATGCTCCCGCGCTCACCACCGATATAATCGTCGGCTTCCCCGGCGAGACCGAGGCCGAATTCCAAGAAACCGTAGACTTCGTCAATACAGTCGGGTTCTCCAAGCTGCATGTCTTCCCGTACTCCATCCGCACCGGGACCAAGGCGGCAACCATGCCGAATCAGGTGGACAGCGAGACCAAGAAAACTCGCGTGCATGTGCTGACCCGCCTGGACGAAAGGATGCAGGAAAGCTTTGCCGCGCAGTTTGTCGGGCAAACCGTCAGTGTGCTGTTTGAAGAGCCGGACGGCCAAAACCCCAAGAACTATATCGGCTACACCAAGCGCTATATTCGGGTCAGCGCCCCGGCCGAGCAGAACGAAATTCGGGACATCAAAATCGCCAGAACCAAAGGCGCCACCGGCTACGAATCCTGAGCAAGCCGGATATTGACACCCAAACGGCGATTTGCTATACTAGCAAAGCAAGTTTTTAAACTCATATGGAGAGATGGCAGAGCTGGTTGAATGCACCGGTCTTGAAAACCGGCATAGCGCAAGCTATCTAGGGTTCGAATCCCTATCTCTCCGCCAAAACGTGATTTAGCCCCAAATTTTGGGGCTTTTTATTGTCATGAGATGAGCACACAAATTCTTAAACAAAAAGAGAGCTTCTGCTTTTAAGCAAACGCTCTGTCATCCTCCCGATAAAAAATCATCCTTCTATCCAATCTAATACGCATCTAACTCACAGTCTTACTTTGGCCTTAATCGTGGTTGAATGCTTGACTATCTCTCACTGTCTTAAACCCCTTTGTTTACGCTGCTGACACCAGAGGTTTGTCTTCCCCCGCATTTTGAATGTGAACAGCGTTAATTGTACACTTATTCTCTTTATATGACTTTATTGTTGCAGAAACTATCGCCCCAAAATTACCTTCCCCAAACGGCTATCTCTTGTTAATCCTTTTTTTCATTTGACTATCGACGGCTTTTATCAATGCCCAACCAAGCCCAACTACCGCAGCAAGACAGGCAACTGCAATAGCAATCATCCCGCCAATAGGTATCCTTGTTTTTTCATTTTCTTTAGTCATATTGATCTGCTCTGCTTCATCGGTTGGGGGTTCAGACTTCTTTTCCTGCGTACTATCGTCTTCAATCTTCTCCAATTCCGTTGCCAGCGCCTTGTCAATCTGCATAACTCCCCATCCGCTGGCATCATCAAACCCAACTTCTTCAATATCCAATGCAGATTCATATAGCATCTCTCTGATTGTTTCCGGATTGCTTTGTGGATATTTTTCAATCAATAAAGCGACGCCTGCGGATATAAATGCCGCAGAGAACGATGTCCCGTCTTCATTGGTAATATAACCCTTCCTTTCAACGGGCACAACCTTGATCTTTTCTCCCGGTGCTGAAAGAGCAGCGGTGAAGTTTTTTTGCGAAAAATCACTAATCCTCCCGGTTTTTCCAATCGCTGCTGCACCAATCACGGTTTCATACGCGGCCGGATACCACAGTGTTTTGGGGTTTGTTCGGCCATCGTTGCCCACACCGGAAACTATAACCACGCCGTTTGCCTCGGCATAAGCGACTGCATCTTTAAAACCACAGTTATTTTTTGTTAATCCGGTACTCACCGTAATAATATCCGCGTCAAAATCATCGATTGCATCCCGAATCGCTTGCACAATCACATCTGCTTCGGCAATTACCGGTTCACCTTTATCATCCAGCGTATAGCACACCAATGGGATGAGTGCGGCATTCTCAGCTAATCCTTCCAAGCCCAGAACTTCACTGCCCAAGATGATTCCGGCAACCGCAGTTCCGTGGCCAATTAAATCCTGTGTGGTTTTTCCCGGGAACACATAATTCTTCCCAGGTTCAATCAAATCCGAATCAAGATTCTCCGCTGATATTCCTGTATCCACGAGTGCAATCCGAACACCTTTTCCGGTCTCGTGAATCGCACCAGATAGCATCGCCGAAAATGGCCATTCACTATATGCCAGTGCCGTTTCCGGGATGAGAAGGATCAAGACGAATAACAAAATGATTTTCGTTTTCATGGGTTTCCTTGGCGCCGCGCCTTTAGGCAGCTCTTTCGGCATATCTTTCTTTTCTAGTCAGCCTTGTTAATCACAATCATTTCGTTCCATTCCGCTGTACTCGAAACCGTTGATCGTGTCGGGAAATTAAGTGACGCATTTATTGTCACCGAGGTATCTCCCGTCTTTTCCATGGCTTCATACATCTTGGCTCTATCGATCACAAGCTGATAGTCGCTGTAATAATAGCATCCGTTATATTCCGCCTCATGGGTGGCATCCGCAAGTGCTACGGTCATCCGAGGCGGATCCGCCAGGGTATAACAGCTGATGTTGCTATATCCGGTATACTGGGTTTGGATCTTCCCGTCAAAAGAAAGGGCAATATTCCCGGTCGACTCCGAGTTAACACTATATGCTCCGCCCCAGGCCGCAAACTCGCCCACACTGGTAATATTTCGTTTATGGCTGCTGAATTCAAGCAACTCATAGTCCAGGCTTTGGATGGTCTGATAATAGCCCAGAGAGCTTGAATAGAAGCTATGGCTGCTGGTGATCCCGGCTGTGGCTATCTCAATTAAATCAGGTTGCCAGTCCTGCGCATCAGAGATGTTGTTTGTCCCTACGGCAAAATCTTGAATGATCCAGGGTGAACCATTATAGGCCATGGTTGCCGTACTCGTGCTTCCGCTGGTAAAATCAATCTCAAATTCTTGAGCATCAGAAAAAGGTGCATAATTATGCTCATCTTCAGCATCGTCTACATATATCATTCTGCCATAAATCTTTGTCCCTGCATCCATGTCAGGATCCCACATTACATCCTTATTTGTAAATGTCCAGGTAGACGAGGACGAAACATTATAACTGGCCATAGTCACTTCTGTCTTTATCGCGCATGCCGCATCATAATAGTTTTGTCCGCCCCTAACCCGCGCATAGATATGATATGAATACATGGTTGTTCCGTACTGGAAAGGAACCCTGACCGTACACGATGTCGTCCATTCTGATGGTGATTCAAAATAGTGCCCTGCCCCATATTCAATGATACCGTCGCATTCATCGAGTATCACCGGATTAACCGTAATTGAATAAAAGTTCTTACTTGATACTGTCAGATTGGAGATCGTCGGAATATTCCGATATGCTTTTTCAATCACCAGCACGCTGTCAAACACTTCATCATACTTCATATACGTATCATCCTGAGGACGGGTCACCCGCACATTATAGGTTCCCGCATTCACCGCCTCGGAGGAATAATCATCCTCTGCATATGCGGTCGGAGAGATTCTTCTGTATTCCACAGTAAATCCGTCACAGACACCGCCTTGTGCAGCGGGCGTCGTATATTGCAGCTCAAACTCAAGGGGTGTGCCGTCATAAGTCTTTGTGACAAGCTCAGGCTCCCAAATTTGTTCTCTTGGAATCTCAATGAGTTCCTTATAATCCGCATAAAGATCATGTTCCCCATCGATTGCTACGATCGTTTCCTCATCCACCTTGTTTTCAATCATTGGCTCGGGGTAAAGCGTTGTGTACCAACCCATAAACCCATAGCTGCCGCCCGGATCTGGCACAGGCAGATTGCCATATGGTTGTCCAAAAGTTACCGTCCGTGACTGGTCCTCTGCCGACAAATCAACAATTCCTCCATGCAAGGTAATATTAAAAACATTCGCTTCCCATCCGGCGTAAAGCGTAAAGTTTTCTGCGGGCATCGTATCAAAGACATATTCGTTTTCAAGCGCTTCATCCAAAAACCACCCAGACAGCGTATATCCTTCCCGAATACATTTGGATGCTTTTACCGGCTGATCGGCAAACCGCATAATATCCTTAATTTCCTCACCGCCGTTTTCTTCCAGCGTAATGGTATAGATCATGTCATTGGTAAATGAGCAGTTCGCGGTAAACGTGGTGTCTCCGTTAACCACACCTATCTCGGGCTCCCAGTTGTCAATCTTAACGCTGGGCATCAATGCGGCCAAATCAGACGTGAAATCTGTGCTCGGCTTTGTGCCCTTCTCCACGGTTTCGGTGGCACTGGGGATTGCCGTATTGATATCCACCACAAAGTTATATGTAACTTTACACGAATTGTCCACATACTCCGCGGTATATTCGGTATTGTTTTCAATCAACTGAATCGCAAAATCCCAGCTGATTGGATCGGTTGCTTGGTTTCCGTCGTCTGGGTTGCTTACGGTTTTC
>CALMFG010000196.1 GCA_937863465.1 uncultured Clostridia bacterium | reverse complement strand
GGTCTAACTTTCAAAGTTTTTTATGCCCGAACCGTTTCTCGCGTTGACATAAAAAAACCTCCTTATTGGTGATTATGTTTTCACCATATTGGAGGTTTTACGAAATTTGAAACGGTCTCAAATCCCGCTTGAACGCGGATTCATTTTTGAGTTTTTATTTATTGTCGATCATAATGTCCAGCCACAGTTCATGGTAGACGTCGTTATAATCCCCCAGATCGTAGAACACTTCGCACCGGTCCAACACATCATCACTGGGATAATATGAATCGGCCGATTTAATCTCGTCATCCAGCTGATCGTAAGCCGCGGTGTTTGGGGTAGAGTATCCCACATAGCTGGCGTTCAGATAAGCGATATCCGGTCGGTTTAGAAAATTAATGAAGGCCTCCGCCAGTTCCTGGTTGGGGCTGTTCTTCGGAATAGCCGCCACGTCGAACCACAAATTACTGCCTTCTTTGGGCAGCGCGTAAGCGAGGTCCTCGTTTTCCGCCGCAAGATCTATCGCTTCGCCGGACCACGTCAGCGCCATCGCCGCCTCGCCTTGAACCATCATGTTGCGCGTTTCGTCAACCACATAGGCAAGAACCAAAGGTTTTTGTTCCAGAAGAAGCGCCTTCGCCTCCGCCAGCTCCGCATCGCTGGTTGTGTTCAGCGAATACCCGAGGTATTTCAGCGCCATCCCGATGCTGTCGCGCGAGGAATCCAGAATCAGAATTTGTTTGGCATATTTTTCGTCCCAGAGACTCGCCCAAGAGTCCACCTGTTCGTCCACCATTGTCGTGTTATAGAGAATGCCGAGTGTGCCCCAGAAATAAGGTACCGAGTACTCGTTGTTTGGGTCATACGGCAGATTCTTGAATCGGTCGTTGATGTTTGAATAATTCGGGATGTTTGCCATGTCGATTTTGGCGACCATATCCTCTTTAATCATGCGCTCCAGCATATAGTCTGACGGAAACACCACATCAAATTCGGCGGAACCCGATTTCAGTTTGGCGTACATGTCTTCGTTCGTCGGATAAGTCTTGTAGTTCACTTTTACCTGGAACTCGTCTTCAAACATCTGAATAACTTCGGGATCCATATATTCGCCCCAGTTATAGACGTTAAGCACCGGTTTGTCACTGCCACATCCTGTCAACAGTCCCGACGCAGCAATCATCATGATGAGCACAACAACTAAATGTCTCTTCTTCATCCAATCAATCTCCCATTCTCATTATCTTTTTTTGAATCATTTATTCTGTTAATAAAGAATATCAGTAAAATAATACCCACAAACATCAGCGTCGCCAATGCGTTCACATAGGGTTTAATCCCGCGCCGCGCCATAGAATAGATGGCGATGGAGAGGTTTGTGGCACGGTTGCCGGCGGTGAAGAAGCTGATGACAAAGTCATCGATGCTCATGGTAAACGCGAGCAGCGCACCAGCCAGAACGCCCTGTTTGATCTGCGGCAGAATCACTCGTCCGATGATAACCCACTGATTGGCGCCAAGATCCATCGCCGCTTCCACTTGCGCAAAATCAATCTGCATCATCTTGGGCATCACCACAACAATCACATAAGCGACATCGAAAATGATATGCGCCAGCAGCATGGTGGAAAACCCAAAACGCGCCCGAAAGAAAACAAAGAACATCATCAGCGAAATACCCGTAATCAGATCCGGATTGACAATCGGCAGATAGTTCGCGGTCATCACATGTTTCTTAATTTTGGCTTTGGAATAGAAGAGACCGATTGAAGCCAAAACACCGATCGCCGTGGCGATAATCGTGGCCAGCAGCGCCACGCCGAGCGTATAATAAAGCGCCTCAGCAATTTCCGCATTGGAAAACAGCGCCCCGTACCACTTCAGCGAGAAACCCTCCCACCGACCCAAATACTCCGATGCATTAAAGGAATATAGCGCGAGCACGATGATGGGCAGATACAGAAAGAGCAGAAGTCCTCCGATTAAAATCCTCTTCAGCGGCTTTACCATAAGCTCAGCTCCAATCTGCCTCGAGCCAGTTTGCGTAAAACGCCGAGGACCACCAGCAGAATAATGGCCACAATCACCGCAATGGCCGCGCCGACCTGCCAGTCGTTTTGAACCATAAATTTATGTTCAATCAGGTTACCGATTAACACATACTGCCCGCCGCCAAGCAGGCGCGAAATCACAAAGGTCGTGATGGCCGGCAGGAAAACCAGTGTGGTACCGCTGAATACGCCTGGCATGCTCAACGGCAGTTTGACCTTGAAAAAAACGTCTTTTGAAGTGGCACCCAGATCCCGCGCGGCTTCCACCAACGCATTGTCGATGCGCGTCAGGGACAGGTAAATGGGCAAGATCATGAAAGGCAGGAAGTTATAAACCATACCAAGGATGACGCCAAAGTTGTTATACATCAGTTGTACGGTACCAAGGCCAATCGACTCAAGTACGCTGTTGATGGGGCCGTTGTTGCCAAGCACCAGCATCCATGAATATGTGCGAAGCAAAAAGTTGCTCCACATCGGCGCAAGAATGAGCAGCACCATCGTGTTGCGAATCCGGGGGTTCAGCCCCGTGATAATATAAGCCACCGGATAGCCGATTACCAGACAAATGACGTTGGTGATGAAAGCCAGCCATAGCGAATGCATCATCACGCCGATATAGCTGGGATCCAGCGCCGCTTTATAGTTATCCAATGTCAGCGTCAGACTGCTAAGGTCATAGATATCTCCGCTGGTAAACGAAAGCAAAACCAAAATGAGCAGCGGCAGAACGACCAGTACGGCCACCCAGATGCCGTAGAAATAGACGATGCCGTCAAACTTTTTCATCGGCTTTTTCCTCCGTCAGCACATGGATATTGAACGGGATAACGTCCAAAAAGACATCCGTTCCCGCGACATAATGGGTGGTGGTGCGCACAATCAGCTCAGTATCTTCGACTAAAACCACTAATTCGTTGACCATACCCTTAAAGGCGGCGGATCGGATGTGCCCGGAGAGCTTGCCGCCCTCGCCCAAAATGAAATCTTCCGGACGGATAATGACATGCACACGGCTGTTTTTCACAAAGCCCACATCGTCGCATTCAAATTCTGCGCCAAGGAAAGAAACCCGATGATCTTCAATGAATCGGCCGTCGATAATATTGTTCGTGCCGACAAAATCCGCCACAAACAAATTGACCGGTTCATTGTAAATATTATCCGGCGTATCAATCTGCTGGATAGCGCCATTATTCAATACGATGACCTTATCAGACATCGTCAGCGCTTCTTCCTGGTCATGCGTCACATAGATGAAGGTGATGCCGGCTTTCACCTGAATCTCCTTTAATTCCCGCTGCATATCCAGCCGAAGACGCCGATCCAGCGCGGAAAGCGGCTCGTCCAGCAATAGAACTTGCGGATGCATCACCAACGCCCGGGCAATGGCCACACGCTGCTGTTCGCCGCCGGACAGCGCTTCGATACTCCGTTTTTCGAACCCCGAAAGCGAAACCAGTTTCAGAGCATCTTTAACCTTTTTGTTGATCGTTTTTGCGGATTGCTTTTTCAATTTCAACCCAAAAGCGATATTGTCGTAAACATTCATATGCGGAAACAGCGAATATTTCTGAAACACCGTGTTGATATTGCGGTCGTGCGGGGAAACCCCGTTGATGCATTTGCCATTTAAAAAAATCGTGCCGCTGTCCGGTTCCTCAAATCCGCCGATCATTCGCAGCAGCGTGGTCTTGCCGCAACCGGATGGGCCAAGGATGGTCAAAAACTGGTTTTTATCCACCGAAAAATTGATGTCTTTTAATATAGGCTTGCCATCAAACGCTTTGGAAATATCGTGAAGTTCGACCAGACCTTCCTGCCGCGCTTCTGTTGGTTGTTCGATCACCTATTTGTCCCCCATATTAGAAATTCGGCGGACTGCTCACCCAGAGCACCGCCGCGTCTTTGTGTCCGATATTCTTCAAGTAATGATCCTGATCAGGTGTAAAATAGAACGATTGTTTTGGCTTGATGGGGTATTCCTCGTCGTTTAGAACCAGTGCAATATCGCCTTTTAAAACAAAGCCGAATTCCTCGCCCTCGTGAGGCGTTTCCAGCCGCGTCTGACCACCGGTTTTGATTGTCACAAAAATAGGCTCCATCATCAGCGTTTGCGCATTCGGCACAATCCAGTCAATCCGGTAGCCTTCGTCAAAAGTTTTGGTATAGACATCCTCGCTGGAAGCGATGATGACTTTCTCAGTTTGCGGTTTAAAAAAACTCTCCAGAGTCTCCCCCAGAGCCATCAGGATATCCTCCAGGGTGGCGATACTGGGCGAAGCCAAATCACGCTCAACCTGTGAGATAAACCCCGGTGACAAATTGCACCGGTTGCTTAAATCCTCCTGTGTTAGCATCAGCTTCTGGCGCAATTGTTTAATACGATTGCCGATCTCCATTTTCCTTGTTCCCCACGCGATGATCGCTTTTTAACTAACAGTAATACTAAATTTAATCTTAATTATTATTGCGAATGTTATCATATCATCCACAGTTCTGCGCGTCAATAAAAAAGTGGGGTTCTGGGGCAAAAATTCTTAAAAAGACAGGCTGTTATCCAAATAGTCATCAGGTCCTATACCCCTTCGCGCATTACCCTGCAAATGATAAGAATTGATTTTGACAAGAGAACGTCAGCAGACTATCATGTCTATATAGCGGCATCATCGTCAGTGCAAAACGGCGTCAATAAAAAACATTGACAACATAGCCCGGATTGAACAGGAACTTTTTCGGGGGCGCCCCCGTCTAATCATAAAGGAGATATCAATCATGAAAATTTTACTTAAGCTTTTGATGGTTTTGGTTGTTGCGCTGCCGCTGGCGGGGCTTTGGGGATGCTCGGGCGCGCAGGATGCGTCGGTTTACGGTAAAGAGAATACGGAAATCACCGTGGGAGCGGGACAGACGTTTACCATCGGTCTGGAAGAAAACCCGACCACCGGATACCAGTGGACGGTGACCATTGCCGACAGTATCGTGGAGCTGACAAAAGACGAATACTATCAGGCAAAGACCGACCCGCAGATTGTCGGCAGCGGCGGACAGCGGGTTTTGACCTTTAAAGGCACCCAAAATGGCGAGACCACGATAACGCTGAAATACGAACGCAGTTTTGAAGAAAACTCGACGGTCGAGACTCTGGTATACCATGTGACGGTAGAATAAGCATTCAACAATCGGCGTAAAAATATCTTTGAACAATAAAAACCCTTAATTTCCCCTTAAGGGTTTTTCTCATTGCGCCGATAGAAATAACTGCCAAAGAATGGTATACTTCTATGTAATAGAGTACGCTTAAGTTCACCCAAGCGAAAAGCGCAGACCTGACAAACGAATTGTACAGAACTTTCGGCCCATCCGCGAGAAAATGCGGATTTATAAAAGGAGTAAGAGATGAAGAAAGTGTGCGTCACCCTATGCCTATGCCTGCTGTTTTTGACAGGATGCGCGTTGAACTCGGGCGCGGATACCGGCGGGGCTTCCGAGCTGACGGGTACGGCCGTCGAAATGGCTACCGCCTCAGACGAAATGATTTCCGCCGTCAATGACTGGATTCTGGGAACTGACTATGGGATTGAGTACGTCGATTTTGACGGCAGTACATTTGTCGTCAGCATGTCTGCGGAGAAGAAAGCGGCGCTGGGCGAAATTGAGAAGGCCGATATCGGCGAGGCGCTGACCGACCTGGGCGCGGCGTATGGCTATCCAAACTGCGGGGTCCTTTTTGACGATGGAGCGGCCGGGAGCACGGAGGAAGCCGCTGAAAGCACACAGTCAAACTTGGCGGAAGGCGAAACAGTCAATCTCATTTTCATCCATCACAGCGTGGGCGAAAACTGGCTGAACGACGGGCTCTGTCAAAGCCTAAATGAAAGCAACATCCATGTAGCGGACACATACTACGGATGGTCGAACATGGGCGACCATACGGATACGGCCGACTGGCCGAACTGGTTTAACGACGACGTGATGCCCAGCGTATACAGCAAGCTGAGCGCCGAAACCGCACCCAACGCCATCGACCCGGGTGCGGGCGAAAACACGATCATCATGTTTAAATCCTGCTTCCCGAACAGCGAAGTGGGGGATTCCATCGACGACGAAATCGCCATCTATCACAGCCTGTTGGATTACTTCTCGCGGCACACCGACAAGATGTTTGTGCTGGTCACGCCGCCGCCCATGCAGAACATATCAAACCCCAAAAAGACACGTGAGCTCGCCAACTTTTTGGTCGACAAAGACGGCTGGCTGAAAGACTACCCCGATAGCAACGTCTTTGTCTTCGACCTCTACAATGTTCTGACGTCCCCCGACAATCATCATCGGTTGGTGGACGGGGCAGAACAGCACATTGTCGCCAGCGAGCAAAACACGCTGTACTACGATTCCGGCGGAGACGACCACCCGAACACCCAAGGCAACATCAAAGCGACCGAGGAATTTGTGCCGCTGCTCCTGTATTGGTACAGTATTTTCGCACAATAAACGAATTAGATTTCAAAAAGCACTGCACTGAGGAAAAAAGCCGCGGGGCAGTGCTTTTTTGTGTTCGGCATATGGCTGGACTATTTTTCTCTATCAAATTCACGCCTTATCATGCTATACTGGGAGTACTCATTGCCCCATAAAGGAGAAACGAATGAAAACACCGGCTGATATGGCGTTTCCGCGGTTCGATATGGCAAGACCCCCCAAAAGACAGGGACTGGGCTGGCTGATATCAATCCTGTCTGTGATTGATTTTAAAAAGCATCAGGGCAGCATCAAAAAAATCAACATGGAGAACATCAAACCGCCCTACCTGCTTTTAGTCAACCACAACGCATTTCTCGATTTTAAAATCGTCGCCATGGCGACCAAACCCTATCGCACCAACAGCGTGGTGGCCATCGACGGCTTTCTCATCAGCGAATGGCTGCTTCGCGCCGTGGGGTGCATCTGCACCCGAAAGTTCACGCAGGACATGACGCTGGTGCGCCATTTAAGGGCGGTGGTGGATAATGGCGATATCCCCATCATATACCCCGAAGCCCGCTACAGTCTCTGCGGCACCAATGCCCTGCTGCCCGAATCCATCGGCAAGCTGGCCAAGTTTTTAAAAGTCCCGCTGGTGGTCATGATTAACCACGGGCATCATATCAACTCGCCTTTCTGGAACCTGAAAGAGCGGGGTACGCGCGTGGAAAGCACCATGACCGGCATCGCATCGGCCGAGGAACTGGCCGCGCTGAGTGCCGAGGAAGTGAACGAGAGGATTCAAAAAGCGTTTGTCTATGATGACTTCGCGTGGCAGAAGGAAAACCAGATTGCGGTGACGTTTGCGCAGCGCGCTGAGGGCCTGCACAAAGTGCTGTACCAGTGCCCGCACTGCAAAGCCGAATATCAAATGACGTCCAAAGACGATACGCTGACCTGCACCGCGTGCGGAAAAAGCTGGATGATGGACGAATACGGACAGCTAAACGCCAACGACGGCAAAACCGAGTTTTCGCATATCCCCGACTGGTATGAATGGGAGCGGGAGAACGTAAAACAGGAAGTGCTGACAGGGACCTACCACTTTTCCGCCGACGTGCGGGTGGACAGCCTGCCCAACGCCAAACGGTATATCGACCTTGGCAAAGGCAAGCTGACGCATGGCATGAAGGGCTTTGTGCTGGAAGGAAATTATCAGGGCGAGGACTATCGTCTGGAAAAATCGGTGGTGTCCATGTATTCCTGCCATATTGAATATAACTACCTTGGCAAGCATGGCGACTGCATCGATATCAACACGCTGGAGGACACACTGTATATCTACCCCGAGGGCGAGGATTTCAGCGTGACTAAAATTGCGCTGGCCACCGAGGAGCTTTACAAACATGAAACCGGCGGCAAAGGGATTATTCTTTAGAAAAATCACGCAGAATAGCGAAAGATTAAAGTTAGAAGGGCCCGAACAATCGGGCTCTTTGTGTTTATCTGAAAGAAAACTGATATGTTCTTTAAGTGGGATTTAAGCCGGTTATGATATAAAGCAATCAGACATTAGAAAGGGGATAGAATATGAAAACACTAAAAAAAGGGCTCAGCATTGTACTGATATTGATTCTATTAGCGGCGATGCTTACAGCATGTCAGGCCAGCGTGACCAGCGAGGCCAGCGATAGCACCGCAACAACGGTGAGCGACACAGCGGACAGCACGCAGCCAGGAACACCGCCGGACGGCGGAATGGGCGGCGGCGCACCGGGCGGAAGCACGGATGTGGAAACCGGAACAGGCGCGTATGTGCTAACGGATGGTGAAACGCTGACCGATGGAACCTATACATCAAATAGTGACGATGAAAACGCGATTCGCGCCGAAGGCGACATCACAGCGTCGTTGACCGATGTAACCGTTGAAAAAACAGGAGGCACCGCTTCGAGCAGTGACGCCAGCAGTTTTTACGGACTCAATGCCGCGATTCTGGCGCTGGACGGGGCCGAACTGAATATCAGCGGCGGCGAAGTGACGGCGACGACCGAAGGATCCAACGGTGTATTTGCCTATGGCGATGCCGTGATTAACATCACGGATACGGTCATCAATGTATCCGGAGGAAACGCGGGCGGTATTGAAGTGGCGGGCGGCGGAACGCTGTATGCCAATAACCTGACTGTGAATTCGACTGACAAAGCCGCGATTCGAAGCGATCGTGGAGGCGGCACCCTGGTTGTGGACGGCGGGACATATACGACCGAAGGAACAAACGGCGCACCCGCCATTTACAGTACGGCGGATATCACAGTCAGCAATGCAACTTTGCTTGCCAAAGACTCGGAGGCAGTCGTGGTAGAAGGTCTGAATTCGGTCACTTTGAATAACTGTGACGTCACCGGTAATATGGATGGTGAATACGGCAGTGATGACAGCAATATCATCAAGAACGTGATGCTGTATCAGAGTATGTCCGGAGACGCTGAGGAAGGAACGAGCAGTTTCACGATGAATGGCGGTTCGTTGACTTCTTTAAATGGTGATATGTTTTATGTGACCAACACCGACAGCGTCATCACGCTAAGCGGCGTTGCGCTGAAATTGGCGGATGGCACCGACCTGCTGCTGGTCGCGGGCAACACGAATGAGCGCGGCTGGGGAACAGCGGGCGCAAACGGCGGTACCTGTGCCCTTACCCTGTCCGCACAGGACGCTGAAGGGGATGTCAATGTGGATGAAATATCAGCCCTGACGTTCAATATTGAAGAAGGTTCAAACTACGTTGGCGCAGTCAATTCAGACGGAACCGAAGCCGGCGCTTTAGATATGACTCTCTCCAGCGACAGCAGCTGGACGTTGACCGGGGACAGCTATTTAACATCCTTTACCGGAAGCTTGGATAACGTAACCGCCAATGGTTATATGATTTATGTCAACGGTTCTGCAATTAACTAGCCTGAAAGTCCAACAAAAAAAGCTCACCATAGGGTGAGTTTTTTTATTGGTATGATAGTGAATTAATAAATTTAGGTACTGTCATAGCTATTGGTAGCAAACAACTAAAATATTAAATTTTAACGATATCACTTGAAAAATATGTTTAATGTATTATAATAAAAGCATCTAAAAGAGTGAGTCCGAAAACCCACTCCAAGTGAAGTTATCTGGGACGCCCGTTACCGCGGGCGTTCTTTGTATATATACACAAAGCCACCACAGATACGACTAGGTTGGCAGCATCAAAGATGTCGCCAAGGTCTAATGCCATACGCGTTGCCTCCTTTCTTAAATTAACTTATTACCTCCTTATCCAATATTTCAAATAAGGTAATAAAAGTAAGAATGAGACATAACGTCGCCCAAACTATTCACTTGGGAAAAGTATAACTTATTTTATAATATATTACAATATAATTAATCCTCATCATCAATTTCTTCAAAAA
>CALMFG010000195.1 GCA_937863465.1 uncultured Clostridia bacterium | reverse complement strand
TTGTAAGGAAAAATGAAATACGGGAATTTGAAAATCGAATGAGTTTACGGAGGTTAGCATGGGATTTTTTGATGATGTTACAAAGTCGGTCAACAAAATCAGTAAAAAGGTGTCCGATGGCGCCAAGAACATGTCCGCCATCACCAAACTGAACAGCGAAATCAGTCAGGCCAGGCGCGATATCAATCTGAATCTGATGGCGATTGGCAGAGCGGCTTTGGCCAAGAAAGACGCCAAATATAAGGAGTTCATCGAAAAAATCGACGCGGCAAACGCCCTGATTGAGAAAAACAGCACTTTGGTGAAAGCACTGAAGGGTACGGTCATCTGCCAGAGCTGCGGCGCGGAGAGCAATATGGAGGCCGAGTTCTGCGGCAAATGCGGCGTTAAACTGGAAAAACCCGAAATGCCCGAGCCCGAAGCTCCCGATTCCGACGGCAATGTCTGCGATGCGTGCGGTCAGGCCAATGAAGACGATTCGGAGTTCTGCGCAGGATGCGGTGCCAAGCTGAAATAATCAAACAAAAAAATAAGAGCGGAAATCCCGCTCTTTTTTTATTGCTGTCTGTATTTTTCCACCATCGCCGCGTAATCCTCAATCGGCGCCGCGCCCATAACCTCGTCCACCTGCACGCCGCCAAGGAATACATAGACCGAAGGCAAAGCGACGATGCCGAAGCCATCAGCCAGCTTCGGGTTTTGGTCCACGTTGACGCGCACGATTTTGACGCCGGTGTCCTCGCTGAGCGTTGTCAGCCTTTCAAGCAGCCCTTCACCATCCGGCATAGACTCCGACCAGAATTCCACCAGCACCACATCATCGGTGTTCGTCATCTCAGTGAAAAGCGGTGTATCCTCCAGCTTTTCCATATTCATTGCATCCACGGTCGTTTCATCGGGGATATCCACGATATTGGCCGCAAACTTCTTTGGCGTGGGCGAAGGGGTTGGCGACGGTGTCGGCGCGGGCGTAACCGACATGGTTGGCGTCGGTGTAGCGATCGGCTGTTCCGGCTTTGCGCAGGCCGTCAGTGACATCAAAGTGATGATGGCCGCGATATATATGAATAATCTTTTTTGCATCATAAATCCTGTTTTCCCTTTTCTTCGTTGTTTATAGACTATACTAAACCATTTGCGCCGGATAATAAACCCTTTTTTTACGCAATGTTTATTTGCGTATCCCTGCTTAATCCATTATAATACTGGCATGAAAAGCACAAATCAGGAGACGGATGACCGTTTGTTTATGCGGGCGGCCTTGAACGAAGCCGAAAAAGCTAAGAGAAAAGATGAAGTGCCGGTGGGCTGTGTCATCGTTTGTGACGGCAGGATCATCGCACGCGGGCACAACCTGAAGGAGCAAAAGAAAAGCGCGCTGATGCACGCCGAAATCGCCGCCATTATGCGGGCCAGCCGAAAGTTGCACCGCTGGCGCCTTTCCGGCTGTACGCTGGTTGTGACGCTGGAACCCTGCCCCATGTGTATGGGCGCTGTGCTCTCGGCACGAATCGACCGCGTGGTTTTCGGTACGGCCGACCCCAAAGCGGGCGCGTGCGGTTCGGTATATCACATCAACGAAGGCGGTCTGAACCATACGGTTTCAGTCACCGGCGGTGTGATGCAGTCCGAATGCGCCGAAATACTGACCGAATACTTTAAAGGAAAACGGAAATGACCGTAAAAAACGCTTTTAAAAAGCTGCTGCTCTTTGGCCTCATCGTAGTGACACTGCTGAGTGCGGTGTCCTGTGTGCTGTCGCCTCGAGTGGCCTATGATAATTTCATCACCGACATGGATATTCTCTACCGTCTGGAAGAAGCCGCGTTTAACGTGGAATTCGGACGGTATTCGGAAGTTTGGCAGCGGGAAATCGAATCCATCATCACCGATCTTGAAACCTGCCCGGTGGATGATGCGGAAGCGGTTCGCATAAACAATATGTTCATCAAATCGGCCAACGCCTTTTTGGATGCCTCTCAGCTGTTTCTCGACGGCAGCGATGAAGCGCGCATAAAAGGCTATGAGCGCAAGGATTACGCCGAAAGCAAGTACCGCGAAGCCAACGAAGCATATCAGAAATATATCAATCAGGAGGAGTAACACGCATATGACAAAAGACAGCTGCCCCTGCACCTATCCGTGCGAAAAGCACGATACCTGCAAAGCCTGCGTGGCCTATCACCGTTCCCGCGGCGAGTTCCCCGCCTGTTTTTTCAGCAGTGAAGCCGAGAAGAGTTACGACAGAAGCTTTAAAAAACTTTGTGAGGACAGAAAAGTATGAAAAAAATCGTTTTGATACTGGACGGCATGGCCGACAGAAGACAAGCCATATTGGACAACCAAACCCCTGTAGAATATGCGAAAACGCCGACGCTGGACAGGCTTTTCAGTCAGTCGGTCAGCGGATGCGTCAAGACCATCCCGGACGGCGAGGAAGCCGGTTCGGCGGTGGCCAACTTGAACCTGCTTGGCTTTGAGAGCAAAAAGGTATATAAAGGCCGCGCGGTCATTGAGGCCGCTGGCGCGGGGCTTTCTATCGACCCCGAAAGCCTGTATGTACGCACCAACTTCATCACCCTCTCCGGCGAGTCCTATGACACCAGCCAGATTGAGAGCTATTCGGCGCACGAGCTTGCAACCGAGGACGCGGTTCGCTTAGGCAAGCGGCTGAACACTGAGCTGTTTAAAGACGGGTTCGAGCTGAAAAGCACGGGTTCCTTCCGAAACGTGCTGGTCTGCAAAAACCAGACCCATCTACTGGGCAAGCTGGATTTTATGCCCCCGCACGACATCATCGGCAAGGCGATTAAGGATTACGTCAAGGACGACGCGGACAACGCCCCGTTTTTTGCCCTGCAAAAGCAGTCCTACGACATCTTAAAAAAAGACAACGACACCAAGGCCAACGCGATTTGGTTCTGGGGCGTTTCGGTGGCCCCCGATTTTTCCGAGCAGAACAGCGACAGGAAGGCGATTCTGGCCGAAACCATTCTGATGAAGGGCATCGGTTCGATGATGAACGCCTATGTCACCACCACCGACGAAAGCCGTGGGTTTATCCAGTTCTTGAAGGACAAAGCCAAGGCCGCGATTGAGACCATCCACGGGGATTACGACTTCATCTATGTGCACATTCAGGCGCCGGACGACCTTTCGCACGAGCTCCAGCCCAAGGAGAAATCCGAAGCGCTGGCAGAAATCGATGAATACTTCTTGGGACCGTTTATCGACGGCTTAAAGGACCTCGATTACCGGCTGGCTATCGCCTCCGACCACTACCCCTTTTCGGACGACGGCTCACACGGCCGGAGCCCCGCGCCGTTTATTCTCTACAGCCCCGGCGAAATTCAGGATAATCCGCTGAAAACCTTCAGCGAGGAAAACTGCATCAACTCCAATCTGGAGATTACCCCACAGAAGCTGCATGAGATGCTCGGCAAAACGAAATAGAGAAAAAAAAGACGGCGCGAAAGCGCCGTTGTTTTTTTGCTGAATCAGCCAAGCCCGATATCCATCATCATCATGATGAGAAAGCCGAATACAAGCCCCAAGCTGGCAATATCGGAA
>CALMFG010000194.1 GCA_937863465.1 uncultured Clostridia bacterium | reverse complement strand
AAAAAAACCTATATCGGTGAAATTGCCTTCGGCGCATGCACCGATACACAGGACGCTTATGGAATGGTGTCCGAAACCAGCGATGCGGTGATTACAGCGGAAATGGTCAAATCGGTCCTGCCGCAGTTTATTGGCAAAGCCGAGCAAACACCTTCAAGATTTTCGGCCATTAAGGTGGACGGGAAACGTGCCTATGCCAAAGCGCGAAACGGAGAAGCGTTTGAGATGAAACCTCGGCGTGTCACCATCGAGCGTCTGGAATTTTTAGAGCAAACGGGCGAAAATCGCTTTTTGCTTGAAGTTGTGTGCTCCAAAGGCACATACATCCGTGCGCTGTTTGAGGATATCGGACGTGCTCTCGGGACATGCGCGTATATGTCTTTTCTTGAACGTACACAATCCGGAAATTTTTCTGTGGAATCTTCGGTGACGATGGAAGAAGCGGAAAGAATGGTTCAGGATGGACACGTTGACCGCTTATTGATCACGATAGAACAGGCTCTTTCCGGCTTTCCGCGAGCGGATGTGGCCGATGCGGAATTAAAACGCATCGCGAACGGGCTGGACGGACGGCTGGCTTCGAAAGAGAAAGCGGATTTGGATGATTTATATCGTATATACTGCGGCGGGGAACTGTTCGGGTTGGGACATATAAAAGACGAACGGGCAAAAATAGCGATTAATCTACATGAGGAAGATGGTTATGAAAAACATCAGGTATGACACGGAATATATCAAGGAACCGATTCTGCTATGTATCGGAACTTTTGATGGTGTGCATGTGGGTCATCAAAAATTGATTCGGGACGGGAAAAAGATTGCCGAAGAAAGCGGATTTTTATCGGCGGTATATTCGTTTGAAAACATTCCGGCCAGCTACCTGTTCCGCGAAACCGAAAAGAAAAACCTGTTTACGCATCATGAGAAAATCAATGCGTTTAACCGGTTAAAAATCGATTATCTTTGGCTGGATTTTTTCGACAATCATATCGCCAATGTGGAACCTGAGGATTACATTAAATATTTACAAAAAGTCCTGAATGTCAAGCACATCGTGGTGGGCTTTAACTTTCGCTTTGGCAAGGATGCCAAAGGTACGCCCGACAGCCTGAAGGAACTGGGAAAAAAATACGGTTTTGAAGTGACCGTGATTGATCCCGTGATGGTTAACGGCGTCACCGTCAGTTCCAGCCAGATTCGGCAGTATTTAACCGAAGGACAGGTGGGTAAGGCCAACGCCATGCTGGGCGATGTTTACGCAGTTTCGGGTATTGTGGTGCACGGCAAAAAAATCGGCGCTTCTTTGGGCTTCCCGACCATCAACCTGCATCAGGAAGAACGAAAATTACTGCCCAAGTGCGGCGTATACGCCACCATCACCAACATCAGCGGGCAGGACTATCAGTCGATTACCAATGTCGGTATCCGCCCCACGTTTTTTGACGACGGGGAAGTGACCGTGGAAACCCATATCCTCGATTTTAACGAAAATTGTTACAGCAAGCATGTGACTGTCGGATTTGTCCAATTCATCAGCGAGGAGATTAAACTGGCGGATAAGCAGGCACTGAAAGAAAAAATTGCCGATGATGTCGTGAAGACGCGGCAATATTTCTCGGGCGGGAACTAAAAGATGCGTCTTGCACGACATATGAAGGGTCTATAAATTTTTACAATGCAAATTCTCGTGCGTTGAAACTTAAAAGTTTATCTGTTATAATATTTTTAAGTAATAATGGAGGCAAATATATTGAATACAAGTATTGAAGATTATGGCAGTCTTTCGTTTTCTGAAGATGTTGTCGCAACCATTGCGGGCAAAGCCGCGGTTGAGATTGACGGAGTCAGCAAAATGTATAATAATCTCAGCACGGGTATTGCCGAACTTTTTGGCAAGAAAATTCCGACCCGCGGTGTGAAAATTGAAGCGGATCACGAACAGGCCGTTCTTGACCTGTTTTTGGTTGTGGATTACGGCGCACAGGTGCCGTCGGTGGCCGACCGTGTTCAGGCAAATGTCAAAAAGGCTGTGGAACTGATGACCGGACTGGACGTAATCACCGTCAACATCCATGTTCAGGGCGTGGCCGTTAAAGAAGAAAATGTGACGGACAGCAAGACGAAAAAGTCGTCATCTAAAAAACGTATATAATAAAATAAGATAAATTTGGGGGGCAAAAATTTGAGAGTCTTTGGCAGAATAATCATTATTCTTCTGTTGGCGATCATGGTTATCATCTCGGGGATTGCACTGGTATGTGCGTTGGGATTAGTTCGGGAGACACAGTTTAACATCATCGCCGATGCGTTTTACAACAGTCTGGGAACCAGGACCATCGTTGCAGCGGCCAGCGTTTTTGTCATTTTGCTGACAGCACTGACAGCTGTTGCAGGGCCATACCGCAAGAAGTTCCGATCTTCTCATGTGATGACGTCCTATGACGGTTCCATCAAAATTTCGCATCTCGCTATCATCGATTTGATTAAGTCGATGGGCAAGAGAGAAGCGGGCGTGGCCAAAACCCGCGTGAGAATTCGCAACACCAAGGCCGGGATGCAGGTGCTGGTCATTATGACATTGAAAAGAAGCGCCAACATCAGAAGCCTGACACAGAAGATCAAGAAAGAGACCGTCGAGTTTCTGGTTGAACAGTGCGGCGTCAAACTGGCTGAGATGGAAGTTGTCATTGACCGCGTCATCGGAAAAATATAAGTATCGCTTTTTTAAGGAGAAACAATAAAAAGAGATGAAAGATTTCTTTGATAAGAATTCGGGGAGTTTTATCGGGGCTGTTATCGCCGTGTTTTTTGGCATCATCATGCTGAGTATTGGCTTCTGGCGCACCCTGCTGTTGATTTTACTGGGACTTGTCGGTTTTATGCTGGGAAACGAGCGCATCCGAACAACTGTCAGTGAGGCAATCAAGCGGGTTTTTGGTTCCAACGATTGATCTTTTAGGAAAATGGGGTTGTTTTAGATAAAGCAGGAAACCTTTAAATCAGCGGTTTTGTACTTTTAAAACATGAAACTATGAGCAGAAGATATGCAAGAGAAAGTTTGTTTTGCCTGATGTATGAGTATGCAGTGACAGGTGAAACGGGCTTTGACACGATGAATGTGATGGGCGATATTTTGTCCGAAAACCTGACCGACGCCGACCGGGAATATATTGAAAGCAGCTATACGAAATTCTTGGCTGATCGGGAGAATCTGGATGAGATTATTTCGGCCTCGTTGACATCATGGAGTATCAAGCGGCTTTCCCGCGTGGATATATCCATATTACGTTTGGCTTTGCTGGAGATTTTGGAATGTGAAGAAATCCCGGAAAAGGTCTCAATCAACGAAGCGGTGGAGCTGGCAAAAAAATATTCGACCGATAAATCCCCAAAATTCATCAATGGGGTGTTGGCTGGCTGCATCAAGCACGTGGATGAGGCAAAGAAAAGCGATTAGTGTGTTTGCATACCTTGTTTTTTTAACAGGGTTTTTTAATTTCCATGCATTTTAGGAGTGAATGATGGCAGAGATAATTGATGGTAAAGCGCTGGCCCAGAAGGTTAAAGCGGAGTTGGTCAAGCGCATAGAAAAGCTGAAAGCGGACAAAGGCATTGTTCCGGGATTGACGGTGATTCTGGTGGGCAACGACCCGGCCAGCGAAACCTACGTAAACGCCAAGCACAAGGACTGTGTTGAAGTTGGGATTAAATCCGACGTCATCCGCCTGCCTGAAACGACCACACAGGAAGAGCTTTTAGCGCTGATTGACAAACTGAATAAAGACAAAACGGTCAGCGGACTTCTGGTACAGCTTCCGGTTCCGCCGCAGATTGACGAAAAAGCGATTATTCGTGCCATAGACCCCAAAAAGGATGTGGACGGATTTCACGTAACCAACGCGGGCGCGCTGTTTGTTAAGGACGACGGATTTATCGCCTGCACGCCAAAGGGCATCATCGAAATGATTAAGACGACCGGGGTGCCCATCAGCGGACAGAACGCCGTGGTGGTTGGACGATCCAATATCGTCGGCAAACCTGTGGCCATGCTTCTCTTAAACGAAAACGCCACTGTAACCATCTGTCATTCACGTACGCGGAATCTGCAGGAAATCTGCGCCAACGCCGATATTTTGGTGGCGGCCATCGGCATCCCCGAATATTTCACCGGCGATTACATCAAGGAAGGCGCCATCGTCATCGATGTTGGCACATCCAAAGTGGCGGGAAAACTCAAAGGGGATGTGGTGTTTGAGCAGGCCGCCAAAAAAGCGGCGTATATCACCCCGGTTCCGGGCGGTGTGGGCCTCATGACCCGTGCGATGCTTCTGGAAAATACGGTGCTGGCTGCCGAAATGTATGGCTGATACCATATTCAGCGTCTCTCAGGTTTCCGAGTATCTTGAGAAAAAATTACTGCTGGACCCCATGCTGTCCAGCATTCATGTGCGCGGTGAAGTGACCAACTTCTCCAAGTCCTCAAAAGGGCAGGCGTATTTCACCATTAAGGACGATGCGTCACAGATTGCCTGTGTGGCGTTTGACGAAAGCGTCATTGCCGAAACCATAGAAAACGGTTCGGTGGTGGTGGTAACCGGCGAAATCGGTTACTACAAGCGTTTCGGCAAGGTCAATATGGTGGTCTCAAAAATCGCGGCCGAAGGGCAGGGCGATTTATACGAACAATTCCTGCTGACCAAGGCGCGCCTGCAGGCCGAAGGTATATTTGACGCCGAGCACAAGAAACCCTTGCCGCCATACCCTTTTTCCATTGGCGTGATTACGTCAGCGGCGGGTGCGGCCATGCACGATATCATCAACATCGCCGAAAGACGTTTTCCGGGAATCTCCATACAGGTATATTCATCGGTGGTGCAGGGAGATGACGCACCGAAGAGTCTGATTTCGGGTTTAGCGCATTTTAATGAAACAAAGGACGTTGACCTGATTATCATCGGCCGCGGCGGCGGTTCGTTTGAAGACCTGTTCGCGTTTAACGATGAAAGTCTGGCGCGCGCGATATACGCCAGCGGAATCCCGGTGGTTTCTGCGGTGGGGCATGAGGTGGATTTCACTATCGCCGATTTCGCAGCCGATTTCCGGGCGCCCACACCATCTGCGGCAGCCGAACTGTGCGTGCCCCAGCTGGAAGACATCCTGGGACAAATCGCGTACCGACGCGAACGATTTATCGCCGTACTGGAGCAACGCATCATGAGCAGACAGGCGGAGATTACCGACAAAAAAAGAATACTGGAACGGCATTCACCCGCCGAACAGCTGGCTCAAAGCGAAAACCGTCTGGAACGTGCCAAACAGCGACTGCTACGGCAGTGGGAAACCGAATTCGAGCTGAAAAATCATATGCTCAAAGAGATAACAGACAGGTTGACGGCGCTGTCGCCGGCCGGAATTCTGGCCCGAGGATTCGCGCGGATAACCGATAAAAAAGGCCTTCCTGTCAAAACAGCATCGGAACTGCATATCGGCGATGGATTTACGGCCACCTTCGCAGACGGAGCGGTAGACGCCGAGGTCATCCAAAAAGAGGAGCATTAAAGAAGAATGAGCGCATCATTTGATGAAAAAATGAAAGAACTCGAGAAGATTGCCGAGCAGATTGAATCCGGCGATCTGTCTTTGGAAGCATCGTTTCAGCTGTTTGACGCAGGCATGAAGCTGGCCGGAGAATGCGAGAAAAAGCTGGCTGAATATAAAAAGAAAATAGAAATTATCAAGAAAGAGTCTTAAAAATGGGAAGTGACCGATTATTTGTAACCGATTGCATCAACGAAGTGAACAATCGGCTTGAAAAATTGTTTGACGAGCGCGAGATTGAACCGAAATTATATGAAGCGATGTGGTACAGCGTATCCGCGGGCGGCAAACGCGTACGCCCGGTGCTCAGCATTCTGGCCAACCGTCTGGTCGGCGGGGAAATGGAAGAAGCGCTGGATATGGCCTGCGCGATTGAGCTGATCCACACTTATTCACTGATTCATGATGACCTGCCCGCACTGGACAACGACCGACTGCGGCGCGGGAAACTGACCAATCATATTGTGTTCGGTGAAGCGTTTGCCATTCTGGCGGGCGATGGATTGCTAAACATGGCTTTTGAAGTGATGCTGGACAATGCGCTTCGGCATCGGGAAAACCTCGAAAACCACGTTCTGGCGATGGACTATGTTGCCAAAGCGGCGGGTGTTTCGGGGATGATCAGCGGACAAACCGCAGATATTTTAAATGAAGACGTTGACGAGGAAAATATCGATATCAATATCGTCGATAAAATCCATATCAATAAAACCGGAAAACTGTTTGCCGCCGCGCTTTGCGCCGGAGCGATCATCGGCAAATCCACCAGGGAAGAAGTGCTGGCGGTAGAAACCTTCGGCAGAAAAATCGGCCTCGCGTTTCAGATTACCGACGATATTCTGGATGTGACGGGAACCGAGACCAGCCTGGGTAAATCGGTGGGCAAGGATGTGGAAGCCAAAAAGATGACCTTCCCGCATGTCTACGGTCTGGATAATTCCATCAAAATCGCCGACGATTTGATTAAAGAAGCGAAAGATGCACTACAAATATTCGGCTCAAAGGCCAAGGATTTGATTATGTTGGCCGATTACCTGATTAAGCGTACGAACTAACTTGACAACATAATATGTAAAATTATAAAATGATGAAGTTACGATTGTATATAACGCTATTTACCGAAAGATATAACAAAAAATACACAATATATTGTGATGGAGGTGGCAAACTTGCAAATAGGGCAGATTCTGCTGACGATTGTTTTACCGGCGGTTGTCAGTTTAATAGTGGGTCTTACCGGCGGATATTTTTATAGAAAGAACGTGGCTGAAGCAAAAGTTGAACGCGCCGAAGAATCGGTACGCAAGATGATTGTAGATGCACAGAAACGTGCGGAAAGCATTAAAAAGGAAATTGTGCTGGAAGCCAAAGAGGAAGTGGTACAACTTCGAACCGAACTGGATAATGAAACCAAAGAACGCAGAGCAGAAGCTCAGCGCATGGAAAAGCGCTTGCTGCAGCGTGAAGAACTTTTAGATAAAAAACTTTTCAGTATTGAGAAAAAAGAAGAAAACGTCACGCGCAAAGAACGCGACTTAACCAAAGCCAAAGAGGATATTCAGGTGGTCTTCAACCAGCAGGTTGAACAGCTGGAGAAAATCTCGAGCATGACCAGCAGTGAAGCCAAAGAACTGCTGATTGAAAAGATTGAGACTGAAGCCAAGCGCGACGCGGCCGTCATGGTTCGCGAAATTGAAGAGCAGGCCAAAAGCGAAGCGGACAAGAAAACCCGCGTTATTCTGGCCAACTCGATTCAGAAAGTCGCAGCCGACCACGTAGCCGAATATACGGTTTCTGTGGTTCCGCTGCCCAACGATGAAATGAAAGGCCGCATCATCGGCCGTGAAGGAAGAAACATCCGCGCGCTGGAAACCGCGCCCGGAATCGACCTTATCATCGACGATACACCCGAAGCGGTTATTCTTTCGGGTTTCGACCCCGTTCGGCGTGAAGTGGCCAGACTCGCTCTGGAACGCCTCATCATCGACGGACGAATCCATCCCGCAAGAATTGAAGAGATGGTCAACAAAGCCAAAAAGGACGTGGATACCCAGATACGTGAAGCCGGCGAGCAGGCCATGTTTGACGTCGGTGTGCATAATCTGCATCCCGAGCTGGTTAAACTCTTAGGCCGCCTGAAATTCAGAACGTCTTACGGCCAGAACGTATTAAAGCATTCGATGGAAGTGGCGCATCTCTGTGCGGCTATGGCCGCTGAAATTGGCGCGGATATCAAAATCGCCAAGCGCGCTGGTCTATTGCACGATATCGGCAAAGCCGCTGACCACGAAATTGAAGGTCCGCATATCCAGATCGGTGCGGATTTAGCTAAGAAATATCATGAAAAAGATAATATCATCCATGCGATTATGGCGCATCACGGCGACGTGGAAGCGGAAACCGTGGAAGCGGTGCTGGTTCAGGCCGCAGACGCCATCAGCGCGGCGCGCCCGGGCGCACGGCGTGAATCACTGGAGAACTACGTTAAACGTCTGCAGGCGCTTGAAGAAATCGCCAACGCGTTTGAAGGCGTAGATCGCACCTTTGCGATTCAAGCAGGCCGCGAAGTACGTATTATCGTTAAACCCGAAGATGTGGATGATGCCGCTATGCAAGTGATGGCGAAAGATATTGTTAAACGCATCGAGCAGGAACTGGATTATCCGGGTCAGATTAAAGTCAATGTGATTCGTGAGTCCAGAACGGTTGAATACGCAAAGTAGTCAAGCAAAAAATCAGGCGGGTGCAGACGCATCCGCCTTTTTCGTTTCGTTTGGAGTGGCTTTTTGAGTCGTTTTAGGGTATAGTAGGGGTGTATTAGACTGCATAAAAAGGAGTTTTAGCGTGGACGCATACAGCACATTATCCGATGTATACGATCGATTGATGAACGACGTTTCATATGATAAGTGGGTGGATTATGTCTTAAAACTCATGGCGCGATGCGGCGCACCCGACGATGCCAAAATTCTGGACGCGGGATGCGGCACGGGCAGTGTTTCAGTCGCGCTTGCCGGATTTGGTTTTGACGTCATCGGTGTGGATGTGTCACAGGATATGTTGAATGTGGCAGGCGAAAAAGCGCGCAAAGCGGGCGTTTCGGTTGCGTTTATCTGTCAGGATTTAACCGAACTTTCTTTGCATAAACCGGTCGAAGTGGTTAATGCGTCGTGCGATGTGGTTAATTATATAGCGCCGGAGGACATTCCGGCGTTCTTTGCGGCGGTATTTCAAAACCTAAAAAGCGGCGGCGTATTCTTGTTCGATATTTCGTCGGACTACAAACTGCAAAAGGTACTGGGTAATAATATCTTCTTTGAGGACAGCGATGACCTGACGATGATCTGGCAGAATCGGCTGGAAAACAAGCAGGTGAATATGGATCTGACGCTGTTTAAAAGAAACGGCGAGTTGTTTGAACGGTCGGATGAGGCGCATACGCAGTACATCCACAGCATCAAAAGTATAAAAAATGATTTGACCGCGGCAGGATTTGGAGAGATTTTGATATTCCCGTGCTTTGGGTTTGAAACACCCGAAATTGATACCGAACGCATCCAGTTCTGCGCGATAAAAGGATAGATTATGGAGAACAACAAGAGACTGAAACAAAAGGTAGTGCCCTTTAATCAGAGCACGGCATATTTTATAAAAAAAGCCAGCCAGGCCGAAAACAGCGATCGCCTTTTAGACGCGTTGGTCTATTACCGTAAAGCGCGGGAAATGGAACCCGGCAACATCAGCGTGCTGACCGCCATGGCCGACATCTACACCGAACTGGAATACTTCGAGGAATCCAATGCGCTGATCTATGAGGCGCTTCGCAAGGATCCGACATCCAGAGAGGAACTGACCTTTCTTTTGGGATGCAATTATATGGGGATGAGCTATCTTTCCAACGCGGATACCTGTTTTAGACAGTATCAAAAAGAGCATCCCGACGGCGAATACACCGAGGAAATCAACGACTTTTTCGACTTTATCGGCAATGTACCGCTGGACGCTATGGATACACCGATGTCTGAAGATTCTCTGGCGACTTATTCGAAGATTTACAACGCGCGGCGGATGATGATTGAGAAAAAAGAAGAGCAGAGCATTGCGATTTATAAAGAACTGCTGGAAGCCGAGCCCGATAACATCACGGTGCTGAATGATCTGGCGCTGGCCTATTATGCGGTGGGGGACATCAAAAAGGCGATTGAGTGCAACCGCAAGGTCTTGGATATTGAGCCCGAAAATGTTGCGGCGATATCCAACCTGATTGTCTTTTACCGAACCGAGGGCAATGAGTTTTCGGCCAAGAAATTCACGGCCATACTCACCAATCTCGAAATCGCTCAGCCTGACGACCTGCATAAAGCGGCGTTCATCCTCTCCTGGGCGGGTGAATACCAGAAAGCGTATGATTGCGTCATCGAACTTCTGGATTATAATCCGCATGACGCCAACGCGCTCCATATGGCGGGCATCAGCGCCTATAATATCGGGGAATTCGATGAAGCGATGGATTACTGGGAAGCGGTGCAAAAACTTCTGCCGGACAATGTGACGGCGCAATACTACATCAACAAAGCCAAAGAGAGCAAGCAAAACGACAGCGATGACAAGCTGGAATACCTGTTTGAGATTCCGCTGGATGAGGCCGAAACACAGGTGGAAGGTCTTCAGGATGCGCTGATTCAGAACGCGGAAGACGTAAAAGTGCAGTGGGAACAGGATTTTGGGTTCCGCTCGCTCCTGATTTGGGCGCTCGGCAATTTTGAGGGCGAACTATATTATAAACTGGTCGATTTACTGCTGGGCATCCGTGATGAGCGCGCGCTGTTTGAGCTGTACCGTCAGCTGCTGAACCCGAAAATTGAACGGGTGGAGAAGCAGTATATCGTCAAGGGGCTTTTGGAAATTGGCGAAAAACCACCTTTCTTTGTGGATGTGGACGGGAAGGTGGAGCAGATCGCCAGCGTAGGTGAGCTGGAACCGAGAAATTGACCATACGTTTATCGCATGAGAAACGAAGGTGATTGTTGTGATCGATTATGAAAAAGAGTTTCAGGACTATATCGGCGTTTGGATGAAACGGGCCGGACTCGGGCCCAATATGTATCAGGTGGTCGATGACCATATCGACGAAATCTATGAGGAATGGATGCACACACCGCTTGAGAATTTCGGCGGCAAGATGCCGCACCATTTCTTCGACGAGATTGACAGCGCGGAGTCCTGCTTTAAGATGATTAAAAAATACATCGAAGTGGATATCGCCGTACCCGGGCCGCTGCTCAGCCGCATGGTCGTGCTGAAAGACGAGGGCTATCCGCTTTTGCTGGAAACGCTGAAAAATACAGCCGATACCGAATCGGACGCGCTTAAAACCTTTGCGGTGGAGCTCATCACCGAGATGGAGGCCGAGCATCCGCTGGACGCTTATATTGAAACCATCCGTTCCAGTGAATATTCCGGAGACGCGGTGGAAGCGATGGTGGAGGTGCTGAAAAATCAGGCACCTGAAGTGAAGCTGAAAGTCATCGCGGCTTATTTGGATACGCCATATGAGTTTGCCAAAGATACTTTTTTAGACATTCTATCCGAGCTGATGTTCGATTACGACGCATATAAGTATATCTATGAGAACTTTGTCTATGAGCCGTCTAAAAGCGGGATGTATGCGCATATGCTGTCCAAGGTCGGCATTGCCGATTGTACGGATGTGTTGGAACAGAGGCTTTCCGATCCAGATATCGGATACATCAATTTCTGCCGCGTCAAGGAAGCTTTAGAAGAACTGGGCGGGGAAACATCGGTGGAACGCGACTTTGCCGGTGATCCGGACTATGAATACATGGTCAACATGGCTGAAGAGGAAGAAAATCCGTCCGAAGACGAAGAGGACGATGAAGACGAAGATTTGGAGGACGAAGATCTGGATGAGTAACGTCACCTTGGCAGACATCAAAGCAAACAAGAAGATAGAAACCATGATCCGGCATTCCAACGAATGTCTGGAGGCCATTGGTTACACCGACCATGGCCCGCGCCACGTGGGCTATGTATCGAAAATTGCGGGAAACATTCTGGAACAGCTGGACTTTGATGCCCGGCGCGTGGAGCTGGCCAAAATCGCCGGATGGGTGCACGACGTGGGGAATATGATCAACCGAAAACACCACGGTATGCTGTCCTCAGTGTTACTGCTTCCGGTCTTAAGCGAAGCGGGCATGGACTTTGAGGAGGTCTGTGATGTTTGTTCGGCCATCGGCAACCATGAAGAGGAAACCGGACAGACGGTCAGCGATATCTCGGCCGCACTGATTATCGCCGACAAGGTGGACGCGCATAAGGCGCGTGTTCGCTTAAAACAATACAATCCCGAAGATATTCACGATCGCGTGAATTTTTCGATTAAATCAACATCCATGAATGTGGACAAGAAAAACCGCGTCATCGCCATCGAGTATGCGATGGACAGCACATCCTCCATCACTGAGTTTTTGGAGATATACTTAAAGCGGATGCGCATGTGCGAACGCGCGGCCAAATATCTGGATTGTACGTTTGCGCTCAGCTTCAACGGCGTCCGTATCAATATGTAACGTTAACTTAAGGAGACAATTTGAATTATAGATTATTAGCTACTTGTTCATTTGGATTGGAAGCGGTGATTAAACAGGAATGCGAAGCGCTGGGCTTTTCGGATATCGCGGCGTTTGACGCAAGAATTTATTTTAGCGGCAGTGATGCGGATATCGCACGCGCCAACCTTTGGTTACGGTGCGCCGACCGGGTGTATATCGTTTTGGACGAATTTGACGCGACGGATTTTGAAACGCTTTATCAGGGCGTTAAGAAAATCAAGTGGGCGGATTATATCGGCGTGGATGACGCGTTCCCTGTCACCGGCGACGCCGTGCGTTCGGCCCTGTTCAGCGTCAGCGACGTGCAGAAAATCGCTAAAAAAGCCATTGTAGACAGCCTGACAACCAAATATAAGCGGGAACTGTTCGCCGAGACCGAAGCCACGGTGCCTGTGCATATCGCCATTCTTAAGGACCGCGTCAGCGTGCTCATCAATACGTCGGGGGCGGGGCTGAACCGGCGTGGATATCGCCGGCTGAACGCCGAAGCGCCATTACGCGAAACTCTGGCGGCCGGACTTTTGAACATCGCGCGCTATAGCGGCGGCCCTTTCTACGACCCCATGTGCGGTTCGGGCACCATCGCGATTGAAGCGGCGATGATAGCCAAAAACATCGCGCCGGGGCTGCAGCGTCGGTTTGCGTTTGAGGCGTTTCAGTTTTTAACTTCAACTGACTTTGCAACGATGAGAAACGAAGCAAAGGCGGGCATCATCAAAGGAGAAGTTCCGATATTTGCTTCGGATGTGGACGAAGGCGTACTGGAACTGACGAAAACTCACGCGAAAACCGCGGGGGTATATGACCACATCAAGATATATAAAGCGGACATCAAAAAAGCTTTGGCGGGCGAACCCCAAGGCATTCTGGTGACCAACCCGCCGTATGCAGTGCGGATGGGTGAAAAGAAAGAAGTAGAGAAGCTTTACCACAAGATGGGCGAGTGCATCTTAAGCAACCCATATCTGAAAGCCTTTATCATCTCGGCGGATATGGGTTTTGAAAAATATTTTGGCAAAGTGGCAGACAAGAAGAGAAAGCTGTATAACGGCAGTATCAAGTGTAACTATTACCAGTACTTCCGCGGGAAAAAGCGCAAGGACGGCGAATAAAAAGATTTGACAAAGGCCCTCGGAATATGGTAAATTACTAAGGCTGGAAGCAGAAACGCCCGTTTCTCACCTGTCGGCTGGGTATATAGCCAGGCAGTGTCGCAAAGGACTAAAACGCAATATCCGGTTTTTGTTTTGGACGGGCAGCTTTCACAGCTGGTCGTTTTTATTTTTATAAAAACTTAAGTGAAACGTGAAGCGGTATGACAGGGAGGTGTTACCCATCGCTAACGAAATGCTGATTAATGAACAAATCAGAGTGAGAGAAGTACGACTGATCGGGTCGGACGGAGAACAGGTCGGGATTAAAACCTTAAGCGAAGCCAGAAGCATGGCCGAAGAAGAGGGTTTGGATCTGGTTATGATGAGCCCGAATGCGAAGCCACCGGTATGCAAGATTATGGATTACGGCAAGTTCCGGTTTGAGCAGGCCAAAAAGGCCAAGGAAGCCAAAAAGAACCAGAAAGTCATCGAACTGAAGGAAATGCGGCTTTCGGCCACCATCGACCTTCATGATATGGAAGTGAAGGCCAAGAATGTTGCCAAGTTCCTGCAGGCTGGGGACAAGGTGAAGGTATCCATCCGCTTTAAAGGCAGACAGATGGCGCACACCGAAAATGGTAAAGCGGTCATGGATAAATTTCAAGAGATGATTAGCGAGTATGGGGTTGCGGAAAAGCAGGCTAAGATTGAAGGCAGAAACATGTTCATGATTTTAGCCCCAAAAAGTTAAAAATATAAGTTTCAGGTAAGGAGGGCATCTATAATGCCGAAGATTAAGACACACAGAGGCGCGGCTAAACGGTTTTCTTTGACAAAATCGGGCAAGGTTAAGCGCAAACAGGCTTTCAAGAGCCATATTTTGAACCATAAATCTGCAAAGAGGAAGAGAAACCTCCGCAAAGGCAGTTATATTTCGCCGCAGGAAGAAAAGAACGTTCGGGTTCTGATTCCTTACAAGTAAGCGTAAAATGACGAGGAGGTATATTAAAAATGGCGAGAATTAAAAGAGCAGTCAATGCAAGCAAGAAAAAAAGAAAAGTGATGAAGCTGGCCAAAGGTTACTTTGGCGCGAAATCCAAACAATATAAGACCGCGTCACAGGCTGTGATGCGTTCCATGAGCTATGCTTATGTGGGCCGCAAGCAGAAAAAGCGCGATTTCAGAAAGCTTTGGATCATTCGTATCAACGCGGCCGCGAGAATGAACGGCCTCAGCTATTCCCGTTTAATCAACGGCCTGAAGCTGGCGGGCGTAGAAATCAACCGCAAAATGCTGTCCGAGATGGCGATCAGCGACCCGGAAGCGTTTACACAGGTCGCCGAAGTGGCCAAAAAGAAACTGGCGTAAAGCTAAACTGGAATCTTTCAAGCTCTGTACACCACAGAGCTTTTTTTATTTTGATTTTGCTGGCATAGTGAAACGATTTTCAGTATAATTCAAGATATGGAATATACGATTACATCCACACAGAATCCGGCCGTTAAGGCGATTAAAAAACTGGCTGATGCCAAAGCACGCAAGGAGAGCGGACTTTTTCTGGTGGAAAGCGAAAAATGCGTGGAAGAAGCGCTGAAATTGCCCGGGCTCGTCAAACAGCTGGTGATTTTAGAGACCGAAAGCGATAAATTACGAAAATATACCGATGGATTTGGCGGAGATATTTTTCTGGCCAATCAGGCGGTTTTGGAGACCATCGCGACAGCCAAAACACCGCAGGGGATAATAGCCGTATGCAGTATTGAGGCGATGACTTTCCTGCAAAAGGACGGCCTTGTTGTGGTGCTGGACGGCATCAGCGACCCCGGAAATCTCGGCACCATCATCCGCACATCCGATGCGGCGGGCGCGGCGGCGGTCTACACCATGGACGAAAGCGCCGATGTGCTTAGCCCCAAGGTGATTCGCGCCAGCATGGGAAGCGTGTTTCACATTCCGACAAAAAAAGCGACGCCGGCAGACATCTTGGCACTTAAAGAAAACGGGTATCTGGTTCTGGGGGCCGATTTGGACGGAGAAACGGAATTCAGCTTCCGTGAAGAAAAGCTCGGTCTGGTCATCGGATCGGAAGCGCATGGCATATCGCCGGAAATGACGGCTTTGGTGGACAGGAAGATTAAGATCCCGATGATTGGAAAAGCCGAAAGTCTGAACGCGGCGGTGGCCGCCGGTATACTTATCTACAAAATTGTCGGATATTAACAAATTCTATTTTACACAGCGAAAAAAAAGTGTATAATCAAGGAAATACTTTTGGAGGATTGACATGTATAGATACGATAATGAAGAACCGCTTTCTGTCGGCGGTTGGATTGGCACGCTGCTGGTGATGTGCGTACCGATTGTAAATCTGGTGATGATTTTTGTCTGGGGTTTCGGGAACGGCAACCAAGGACGCAAAAATTACGCGCTCGCAGTTCTGATTCTGTCACTGATTGTGACGGCACTTTTCATCGTCATCACGATACTGAATGGTGCGGCCATTTCGCAGGCATTCAGCGAGATGCAGAACCTGACAACCTATTAAATAAAAAAGGCGGCATAAGCCGCCTTTTTTATTTGTCATATCCGTTCGGATTGTTTTTCTGCCACAGCCAGGAATCGCGGCACATGGTCTCCATATCTTTTTCGGTGCGCCATTTCAGTTCGCGTAACGCTTTATCGGCGTTAGCGTAACACACTGCGATGTCACCCG
>CALMFG010000193.1 GCA_937863465.1 uncultured Clostridia bacterium | reverse complement strand
GGCAACCCCCGGGGCGGACGGGTGAACACCTATAACGACCACCGCATCGCCATGATGGCGGCGGCCCTTAGTCCTTTTTGCGAAAGCGACGTAGTGATTGAAGACGAAACCGTGGTGAAAAAATCGTACCCCAACTTCTGGGAGGATTTCACCGCTTTAGGAGGAAGTTATGTCTAGAATTGGAGAACGATTTACGGTGACCGTGTTCGGCGAATCGCACGGCACGCATATCGGCTGTGTCATCGAAGGCTGTCCTGCGGGCATCACGCTCGATATGCCCGCGATTTTAGCCGAGATGAAGCGCCGGACGCCGATTAAGTCGGACTGGTCCACACAGAGAAACGAAACCGATACGCCCGAAATCATCAGCGGGCTTTTGGACGGCGTCACCACCGGCGTGCCGCTGACCATGGTGATTGAAAACCAGGACCAGCGGTCCAAAGACTATGGCAACATCGCGGACACGCCGAGACCTGGGCACGCGGACTACACCGCCTTTGTCAAATACGGCGGGCACAACGATTATCGCGGCGGCGGACATTTTTCGGGTCGGCTGACCGCACCGCTGGTGTTTGCGGGGGCGGTGGCCAAGCAGGTGCTGGCGCCCATGGGCATCGAGATTTACGCCCACATCAAGCAGATCATGGATGTGGAGGATAAACCGATTGACGGCGAAGCCGTGGACAAAAAAGCGATTGCTAAAAAAGCTTTTCCCGTTATCGACGATTATATGGGCATGCGGATGATTGACATCATTCAGGGTGCCAGAGCCGATAAAAACTCGGTGGGCGGCGTGGTGGAATGCGGCATCTTCGGCTTAAAGCCCGGTCTCGGCGGCCCGCTGTTCGAAGGACTGGACGGCGCATTGGCCAAAGCGGTGTTCGGCATTCCGGCTGTAAAAGGCGTGGCGTTCGGCGAAGGGTTTGACATCATCAAGCGTTTCGGCGACCTCTCGAATGATGCGTTGACGGTATTGGACGGCGAGATTAAAACCAGAACCAACCACATGGGCGGCGTTTTGGGTGGCATCAGCAACGGCATGCCGGTCGTCGTGAAAGCGGCGTTCAAGGCGACGCCGTCGATATCCAAGCCGCAGGACACGGTGGATTTGACAACGAAAGAGAAGGCGACACTGCAGGTGAAGGGCCGACATGACCCCTGCCTGCTGCCGCGGGCGGTGCCCGTGGTGGAAGCGGTGTGCGCCATCACCATATTGGACGAAATTTTCAAAAACGGAAAGGGACAACCATGAACTTAGATGAATTGCGGGCAAAAATTGACGAAGTGGACAAGGCGCTGTTGGAGAACTTTGAACAGCGCATGGGCTACGTGAAGGATATCGCGGATTTCAAGATTCAGAACCGCATCCCGATTTACAGCGGGCCGCGCGAAAAAGAGATTATCGATATGGCCATCTCGCGCCTGAAAAACAAGGATCTCGGCGGCTACACCCGCGAGTATTTCACATCGCTGATGAACATCAGCAAGGAATTGCAGACCAAGATTTCGGGCGAAGAGAACTTAAAGCTCTTAAAGATGCAGGGCGGCCGCATCGTGTACCCCGGCGTGGAAGGCTCCTTCTCGGGACAGGCGGCGGCTGAATTTTTCGGCGAGGACGCGGTGGCCGAGTCGGTCGCATCGTTTAAGGACGTGTGCATGGAAGTAGCGGGCGGCAAAGCGCGCTTCGGCGTACTGCCCATCGAAAACAGCATCACGGGTTCGGTTTTGGAAGTCATCGACCGCATCGAGGAATTCGACTGCCACGTGGTGGGCGAATATCGGATGCGCATCAAGCACTGCCTGATGGGTTTGCCCGATGCCGAACTCCGTGATATCAAAACCGTTTTCAGCCATCCGCAGGGCCTTACGCAGTGCCGTGATTATCTCATGGAAAACAAGATGACCCCCAAGGAAGCCGAGAACACAGCCACAGCGGCCAAACAGGTGAAGGAATCCAACAATAAATCCTTCGGTGCCATCGCCAGCGAAACGGCGGCCAAACTCTATGGCTTACGCATTCTGGACTACCGCGTCCAGAGAAACGACAACAACTTTACGCGTTTTGTCATCATCGCGAAGGAATATGACAAGGATGTCCATAACGACAAGATCAGCATCTCGTTTGTCGTGGCCAACCAACCGGGTGCGCTCTATCACGTGCTGTCTCTGTTTGATAAACTCAAGCTGAACATCGTCCATCTGGAATCCCGACCCATCCCTGAAAAACCGTGGGAATATAAATTCTACCTCGATTTTCTGGCCGCGTCGGACGACGAACGCATCAACAAGGTGTTCGGGCAGTTACAGCTGGGATGCGGGCAGTTTAGAATCATCGGCATGTACAAGAGCCATGAGGACGCCGAAGCATGAAACTGGGGCTCCTGGGCGAAAAGCTGGGGCACAGCCTGTCGCCGGCCATTCACGATATGGCGTTAAAAGCGCTGGGCGTTGACGGCAATTATGGCCTCATCGAAGTGCCGACGCAAGGACTCGCCGATTTTATGCAATCCTTCAAGGACGGCGCGTACGACGGTATCAATGTGACCATCCCCTACAAGAGGGAAGTGATTCAATATCTGGACGCGCTTTCGGACGGGGCGGCGCGCATCGGCGCGGTCAACACGATTTTGCGCGAAGGAAAAACCCTGAAAGGTTTTAACACCGACTATGACGGGTTTGGGGCATTGCTGGCGGCCAACTTCATCGATACAGCCGGTGAAGATTTTGTGGTCTTAGGTGCGGGCGGTGCGGCCAACAGCGTGCTGACGTACCTTAGCGATCACGCGGCCGGAAGCATCACGCTGGTTTCGAGAAGCCCCGAATCTGCCGAAAGGGGTTTTTCAGGCAAGTCTTTTGCTGTGCCGTTTAAGACCGCTGGCTATGTGGATTTAAATTTGGAAGGCAAAATTCTGGTCAACACCACGCCGGTGGGGATGCACCCGAAAGAAGGCGTTTCGCCCATCCCGGCGGACGCTTTGAACGGATGCAAAACTTTGGTGGATTTAATCTATAACCCTGCGCAAACGCGGCTGATGCAGGACGCCATTACGAAAGGCATCCCTGCGGTGAACGGACTCTATATGCTGGCGGCGCAGGCCATGAAAGCCGAGGAGATTTGGCAGGGACGGGCGATGGACGGGTGGCTGACACGGCAAATCTACAACAGTCTCAGCCAAGACAAGCCGAACATCGTTATCACCGGCATGCCGGGCAGCGGCAAGACCACAGTGGGAAAGCTAGTGGCCGAGCAATTGAACATGGACTTCTTCGACATGGACGCGGATATTGAGGCGCGTTTCGGTGATATCCACGCCCTGTTCGCGAAAGGCGAGGAACATTTTCGGGATATCGAATTCCAAACGGCGGCGGCTGCGGCAAACCGAACCAATACGGTGGTCTGCACGGGCGGCGGCGTGGTGAAGCGCAATGAAAACATGAAGCATCTGGCTGGAACAGGGGCCATCTTCTTTTTGGACAGACCCGTGGAGCAGATATATGGCGATGTGGACGCGGATTCCAGACCGCTCTTAAAGCAGGACAAATCGGCGGTATTTAAACTGTATGAAGAGCGCATCGGGCTCTACCAGAAGTTTTCCCACTGCCGGATTGCGAACGAAACCGACGCCGAAACAGCGGCGGCGCAGATTATCGAGAAATGGCGGGTGTGACGGATGAGAATACTGGTGATTAACGGACCCAACTTAAACCGGCTGGGCAAACGCGAGCCCGAAATATACGGCAGACTGACGCAGGCCGATCTGTTTAAGCTGATTAAGAAACACGCCCGCGAGAAGGGCGTGCGCGTCAAATGTGTGCAGTTCAATTCGGAAGAAAAAGCGATTAACGCCATCCATCGGAGTGAAGGGCGCTTTGGCGGTATGGTGATTAACCCCGGGGCCTGGACGCACTATTCCTACGCTGTGCTGGACGCCTTAAAGTCGGTGACCGTTCCGGCTGTGGAGGTGCATATCTCGGACATCAAAAAGCGCGAGGTTTTCCGCCAGAACTCGGTGACCAAGGACGCCTGCATCGCGCAAATTACGGGCAAGGGATTTATCGGATATCTTGAAGCGATGGATATACTCACTGAAAAATCAAAAGAAAAAGAGCGAGGCTGATGCCCGCTCTTGTTTTTTAGTTTCCGTCCTGTGCCTTTCGCCATTCCTGGTCGGCGGGCGAAACATAGATTTCAAATGGATAATTGATGTATTCGCCGTCCAGCGGCGTGGCCACCTCGGGGTCGATGAGTTCTGCGAGGTCGTTGTAGGCGTAGGTGGCGTTCTCCTGATCGCGCCGATACCAGTAGTCCAGCGAAGCATAGAGCTTTTCATCGTGCAGGAAAGCGCCGGCCGGGATGACGCGGTGGTCGCTGGCCAACTTGAAGGTGATGCGCGTATGCCGCGTCAGCGTGGGAACGTAGGTTAGGTGTCCGATACTGATGGTGCCGTCCACCGCTTTGGTGACGGGCAGGTACAGTACGATGCCCGTGATGTTATATCGGTCACGTTGGTTGCTGATGAAGTTGCCTAAAGAGTAGGCAACCACGCCTTCACGCGTGGTGCCGTCTTCGCCCTCCACCGTGTAGCGTTCGATGGGCTGGACGACATGCGGATGGGCGCCCAGTATGATATCCGCGCCAGCCGCGATGTATTCCTTGGCCAAATCCTCATGCGCCGATGAATAGACGCGCGAGAATTCCTCTCCCCAGTGAAAGGCCAGAATCACCACGTCCGCGCCCAGCGCCTTGACGTTTTTGATATCCTTTTTCACCAGATCTTCATCCTCCCAAAGCCGCTGGCTGATGTAGGTACTGCCCTGCCGCTTGATGCTGGAGGATTCATAAGTATAAGCGATGACCGCAATCTTGATGCCTTTAACGTCTTTGATATAGTAATCGGCGTAATCTTCTTCGCCGAGATAGAGGCCGGTGTGGTCCATACCCAGCGCGTCCAGATTAGCGAGAGTGTTTTTAATGCCTTCATCACCGTAGTCGGTCACGTGGTTGTTGCCAAGGGTGACCATATCGATGCCGATGGCCTGCAGCGCCGTGACAAAGGAGTTGGGCGAATTGAAGATGGGGTAGCCTGAATAACCCGCGGCCGCGCCGGTCAGCGTGGTTTCCAGATTGGCGATGGCAAAATCTGCCGTTTCGATGGAGGGCTTCATCTCAATCATCGAAGGGATGAAATTGTAGACATCTTCCCTCGGGTCATAATCATAGGTCATCTGGGAGTCATGCGCCATGGCGTCGCCCACCGCGCCGATGACAACGGTCACAGGGGTCGGTTCTGGCGTCGGAGACGGAGTGGAAACGGGTTCGGGCGCAAGCGTTGCGGTCGGAACCACAGCCGGAGTTTTCGTCGGTTTAGCGGCGTTAGACGCGGCCGAAGTACATCCGGCAAAAACGGCCAGGACAAGAATGAAAGCAAAAGCTATATATTGAGCACTTTTTCTCATAAGCGAAGGTTCTACTGCCTTTCCAGCGTGATGTTGTTGGGGAAGACCATATCGTCCAGACGGATGGTCACCTGATTTAAATATTCAAACATATGGCCCTTGCCCAGCGTGAATTTCAGCTGTTTCAGCCACAGGGCCTGATAATCGACAAAGTATTTTTTGTTCAGCCGGCGGTTGCCGAAGGCGGGGTCGCCCACGATGGGGAAACCGAGAAAAGCCGTATGCGCGTTCACCTGATCCTTGTTGAAGGTGATGGGCTCCAGCCGTAAGGTGGCGCACTTGCCCGCCCGGCGCAGCACATGGATGCGCGTGGCGCAGGGGACGCAGTCCTCCTTGGGACGGGAAAAGAATTTGCCCGAAGGATCCACATAATGGTACTCTTCGCCCTTGTCATACACCGGACCGCCGAAGACCACGGCTTCAAACTGGGTCTTGACGCGCCGCTGGCTTAGAGCGGTGGTGATAAAGCGGTAGGCCGCTTCGTGCTTGGCGATAAACAGGATGCCGCCCGCGCTCTCGGGAAGAGTGTAGCAGAGGTAGGGCACAGTGAGCGCATCCACCGAATACTCGCCTTTCTGGAGCATATATTCCAAAACCAGGTCGTATACATTGATTTCGCCCGTGCGGTTTTCGTCAAAGGATTTAATCCCGGGCATCTTCTCAATCGCGATAAAGCTTTCGTCTTCATAGAGGATGTCCAGAACCGGTGCGAGGCCCAGATGGAAAAACAGAAGGTTCATCTCAATGACGTCGTCATCATGGACGATGACGTCCTGACCGGCAGGTTTGCCGTTCAGGAAGATGTCGTCACGCAGGATGCCGAGAAAAACAGCCTCCTCCGACGCGCGCGGATAGACAAAGCGGATATATTCCGACAGGTACATACCCTCCCGGCGGGTGTTTTCGACAATCAGTTTTCTCATCCTTGACGTGTGCGCTGACCTTCCTTAATATCATAGGTCATTTTACACGGTAAAACGTATGATTGCAAGAGTTGGGCTGTGAATAAAAATGTTCAAAAACAATTGATTTGAACAAATATGGGCGAAATGTTATAGTATAAATTAGTCAAATACGCTGGATGATTCCGGCGATAACCATAGTTGTTTAACGCATAACAAGGAGAAGAAATGGCACAGCGAGAGATACAAAAAGGGGAAAATAACCCGAGACTTCGGAAAAAATCCAAGCCGGTCGAAGTGATTGACGATCGGATTAAAGAGCTGGTGGAGGACATGAAGGAAACGCTGGCGTCCGAGGAGGGTGTGGGCTTGGCCGCGCCGCAGGTGGGCGTACTTAAGCGCGTCATCATCGTGGACGACGGCAGCGGCGTTTTTGAAATCATCAATCCGGTCATCACCAACCCGCAAGGGTCGCAGATCGGCCTTGAAGGGTGTTTGTCCCTGCTGCCTAAAAGCGGCTATGTAGACCGCCCCAAAACTCTGACCGTGACTGGAATGAACCTTGCGGGCGAAGCGATTCAGATAGACGCCGAGGATTTTCTGGCGCGCATCATCTGCCACGAAACCGATCATCTGGAAGGCATTCTGTTCACCGACAAGGTGATACCCGAAGACGAACTGGAAGAGATACCCGACGAAGACGAGGAAACACCCGAGATATGAGAATAGGCTTTTTTGGCACACCCGACTTTGCCGTGCCCAGCTTAAAGATGCTGGCGGGCGAAGGCTATACCGTGGCTGGCGTGTTCTGCCAGCCGGACAGAAAGAGCGGCAGAGGACACCATGTGTCCTTTTCACCTGTTAAGGAGACCGCGCTCGGTTTGGGCTTGCCTGTTTTTCAGTTTGAGAAGATTAAGAGCCCGGAAGCGGTGCAGCAGATAAAGGACCTAAACCTTGACCTGATGGTGACGGCCGCATACGGGCAGATTCTGTCGAAAGAAGTTTTGGACGCGCCGAAACTTGGCTGTATCAACGTGCATGCGTCGCTGCTGCCCAAGTACCGCGGCGCCGCGCCCATCCAGTGGGTCATCATCAACGGCGAAACATCCACCGGCATCACCACCATGTTCACTGACGTGGGGCTGGACACCGGCGATATGCTGTTAAAGCGCGCCGTGCCCATCGGAAAAGATGAGACCGGCGGCGAGCTTTATGAGCGGCTGGCGATTTTAGGTGCGGATGTGCTGAAGGACACGCTGGAGGCGATGGAAAGCGGCACTTTGACGCGCACGCCGCAGAAGGAAGAGGACGCTTCCTATTATCCGATGCTTCATAAGGAGATGGCTAAGCTGGATTTCGGTCAGACTTCCAGACAGCTCGTGGATCGTGTGCGGGCGCTATGTCCCATCATGCGGTGCTATGCGTCCTTAAACGGTGAAGAGATCAAGCTGATTTCGCTTAAAATATCCGAAACCGCAACAGAAGGGAAACCCGGAGAGGTACTTGCGGCCGACCCCAAGCAAGGGCTGATCATCAAAACTGGCGACGGGGCGGTGGAAGCGGTACAGATTCAATATCCGGGCGGCAAGGCGATGGACGCCAAGGCTTCGCTTCTGGGGAAACCCATCGCGGCGGGTGACTGCTTTGAATAGAACGGCCAGATACGATGCGCACGGCGTGCTGAAAAAAGTGTTAAACGACGGCGCATTTTTAAATATCGCGCTTAAAGACGTGAAGGGCTTAAGCCCGCAGGACATGGCGCTGGTCACGCGGCTGACCAACACCACACTGGAGCACCTAAACCAGATCGATTACATTTTGGAACCTCTCATTGGCGACAAACGCGTCCACGGTTCGGTACGGCTGGTTTTGCGCATGGCCACATGCGAGGCGCTGTTTATGAGTACGCCTTTTCGCGCGGTGGTCTTTGAGGCGGTGAACTTGACCAAGGCCATTGGGAAAGGTCAGCTGGCGGGGTTTGTCAACGCGGTACTGCGCCGGATGATTGCGACCAAGGACGATGTGGTGTACCCCGACCCCAAAACCGATATTAGAGGATACCTGCGGGTGTTCACCGGATACCCCGAATGGTTGATTGATGAGATCATAGAAGAATACGGCGAGAATTTCGCATTGTCGCTTTTCACCTATACGCCCGATCACGACCAGACGCATGTGCGGCTAAATACGCTGGCGGGAGACACCCAAACCATTCTGAAGAACTGCATCAAACAGGGTCTCACGATATCACCCGACGGGATGTTTGAGGACGGCGCAAACGTGACCGGATTTGGCGGCATCGCGGACAGCCAAGGCTATAACAGCGGCGAACTGACCGTCATGGGTCAGGCCAGCATGCTGTGCGTCCGTTTGGCTGGCGCCGAAAAGGACATGCGCGTGCTGGACGCCTGTGCCGCGCCGGGCGGCAAGACCGCTTACCTCTCGGCGATGATGGAGAACACCGGCCGTATCGCGGCCTGGGATATCCATCCGCATCGCGTGGAGTTGATTGAAAAAAACATGGCGCGTCTTCAATGCACCAACGTTTCGGCCGAGGTGAAGGACGCCGCCGAGTATGACGAATCGCTGGTCGGTGTGTTCGACCTCGTATTTCTGGACCTGCCCTGCTCATCGCTGGGGCTGGCCTACAAGAAGGCGGATGTGCGCATCGGCAAAACCAAGGAAGGCATCGTGAGTCTGGCCGCCTTACAAAAGAGCATCATCAACGCGGCAAAGAATTACGTGAAGCCGAATGGAACACTGATGATAACGACCTGTTCCATCACGCGGGACGAGAGCGACCTGACCTGGTTTTTCAAGAAGAACAAAGACTTTATCGAACAGAAAATGGATATGCCGAAGGGCATGGATTACGTGAAGAAAACGCACGGAATCCAGCTGTTTCCGCATATCAGCCATATGGACGGATTTTTTATATGCAAAGCCAAACGAAACCCCTCTTAAACCTATCGTTGGAAGAGCTGACCGACCTTGTTCTCAAACTCGGCGAAAAAAAGTTTCGCGCCGAACAGCTGTATCTTTGGCTGAACAAGGGCGTGCCTTTTTCGGGTATGCGCAATCTGCCGGAGAGCTTTTTGACGCGCCTGAAAGCCGAAACCACCGAAGGGTATGCCGAGATTCTAAACAGGCAGGTATCAAAGGACGGCACAACCAAGTATCTGCTGGGCTTTGCCGACGGGGTCAGCGTGGAGGCCGTGCTGATGAAGCAGTCCTACGGCAATACGCTGTGCATCTCCACGCAGGCGGGATGCCGAATGGCCTGCGCTTTTTGCGCGTCGGGGGCCTTGGGGCTCCAGCGGAATCTTCTGGCGGGCGAGATCCTGGCCGAAGTGCTGGCGGCGGTCACCGACGGAAACACGGTGAACAATCTGGTGCTGATGGGCATGGGCGAACCGTTTGACAACTATGACAATGTCGTGAAGTTTTTAAAGCTGGTCAACCACCCGAAAGGACTCAATATCGGCATGCGCTCCATATCGCTTTCCACCTGCGGGCTGGTGCCGGGCATTATCGCCTTTGCGGACGAAGGTCTGCCAGCCACGCTGGCCATCTCTCTGCACGCGCCGAACGATGCGATACGCAGGCAGATAATGCCCATCGCCAAGACCTACACCATGGGCGAGGTGTTGGACGCGGCCAAATACTACTTTAATAAAACAGGGCGTCGGGTTATAATAGAGTATGTCTTAATCGACGGCATCAACGCTTCGGCGGAAAACGCCGCGGAACTGGCCGGAAGGCTTCGGGGTTTTAACTGCCACGTTAACCTCATCCCCTATAACGCGGTCGGCGGGGATTTTAAAGCACCAAATAAAGCGGCGGTGGAGGCTTTTCGTCAGACGCTGGAGAAGAACAAGGTGGGCGCCACCGTACGCAAAACCAGCGGGGACGACATTGACGGGGCATGCGGACAGCTTCGGCTGAAACATATGAATAGTAAACAAGGGAAATAACGACAGTTGATCGATATCGGCAAAACCACTCATTTGGGACACATACGTCAAATCAACGAAGACTCCTTTTTGGCAGAAAAAAAGGATTCTTTTGATTTGCTGATTGTGGCCGACGGAATGGGCGGACATAACGCCGGAGAAGTGGCCAGCGCCATGGCGATTCACTGCATCCGGGAATATATTGAACAGCACGGCGCGGAGAATCCGGAGGACGCGCTGCGGTCGGCCATCTGCTACGCCAACCGTGAGATTCATTTCAGCGCGAACAATGTGCAGAAAAATCGGGGCATGGGCACCACGGTGACAGCGGCGCTGGTCATGGGAGAGGACGTGTACATCGCCAATGTGGGGGACAGCCGCGCCTATCTTTTCAGCCGGGGGGAATTGCATCAGGTCACCAAAGATCATTCCTATGTTCAGCAGCTGGTGGATAGAAAGGTGATTCTGCCCGAAGAGGCCAGAACCCATCCGCGTCGCAACCTGATTACGCGCGCGGTCGGCACGTCCAAACGGGTCATCGTGGATACGTTTAAAGTCAACATTTCAGCGGGCGACAAGCTGATGCTGTGCACAGACGGCTTAACGTCGCACGTCGCTGACGGGAAAATCGCAGCGGTGCTATCTTCGGACAGCGAGGTGAAGGCGCTGACTTTTCTTTTGCAGACCGAAGCCTTAAAGCACGGGGGCACGGACAATATCACCATCATCGTCGCTAAGGCGATTTAGGGGAAAGAAGCGGGATGGAAGGCAGAATTCTCGATGATCGATATGAGATTTTAGAGCTGGTGGATGCGGGCGGTACGTCCAAAGTCTATCGCGCGGTCGATCGGAGAACCAAGAATATCGTGGCGGTCAAGATTCTGAAGCGGGGCGTTTCGCGCAACCGCGATTTTGTCCAGCGCTTTGAAACCGAAATGCAGGCCGCGCTGACATTGGAACATGTCAATATCGTCAAGGTACTGGACGCGGGCAACATCGACGATTCCTACTATCTGGTGATGGAGTACATCGAGGGCCAGACGCTGAAACAGATGATTAAGGATACCGGCGCGCTGGATCTGCACCGCGCGGTGGAAATCACCATCAGCATTTGCAACGCATTAAGCCATGCCCATGCGGAAGGCTTTGTACACCGGGATATCAAACCCGCCAACATCCTGATTCAAAAGGACGGGCAGGTTAAAATCACCGATTTCGGCATCGCGCGCAACACGGCGGTGATGGAGAAGGAATCGCGGAAGAATATCGTGGTGGGTTCGGTGCAGTATATTCCGCCCGAACAGATAAAAGGCGAAAAAACCGACCGGCGGACGGATGTCTATGCACTCGGTATCTCGCTGTATGAGATGATTACGGGGACACTGCCTTTTGAGGGAGAGACATCGACCGAAACCGCGCTGAAACACTTAAACGAGCGCATCATCCAGCCCAAACGAAGAAATGACCGCATCAACGACGCGTTGAATAAAATTGTCCTGAAAGCCACGCGCAAGAACAAGCGATTGCGCTACAATTCCGCGCAGGATTTTGCCGATGACCTGAAACTCTGTTTTGACCATCCGGCGGGCGAGTATGTCAAACTGGAACCCGAGCGGCTGGCTCCGACCAAAGAAGACCTGAAAAAAGTCCATCAACACCTGGTTTGGCGTCTGGTCGGCGTCGGTGCGGCGGCCATCATTGTGGCGCTGGTGCTCCTGATGCTGGCTGTGTTTGGCACCCGAAGCAACGCCCAGGCCACACCGGCGGCCCCGATTACCGTGCCTTCCTTTATGCGGATGACCGAGGCCGAAGCCAAGGATGCTGCGGCGCAGTACGGGCTGAAGATTTCGCCGCTGTATGAGTACAATCAGGATGTGGCCGAGGGGCTGGCGACGAAGCAGAACCCTGAAGCGGGAAGTACGGTGCAGGCGAACACGGCGATTGAAGTGACCTTTTCCCAAGGCAGTGAGATGGTGACCATGCCGAGCCTTTTAAACCAGACTTTGGAGGAGGCGCGCGACATCATCACCGAGCTTGGACTGGTGGTCGGCGACATCGACTATGTGGCGTCCGATCAGCCGGCGGGATACGTGGTGGCGCAGGACCCGGAAGTGGATGCACAGGTGCCCCTAAGCGAAACGGTAAACTTAAGCGTTTCTAAAACAATCGATTTAACCAAAGCGGTTGTGCCGGATTTTACCGGCATGACGATTGATGAAGTAAAAGCGGCTTTTGCCGAGCTGGATTTTGAAACCTGCGTTGCCTATCTGGAACCGGGCGAAGACGGCGGCGCGCACAAAAAAGCCGGAGTCGTTTTAAACCAGACACCGTATAAAAACACCGAAGAGGAAACCGCCAACCCGATCTACGTCTGGATTGGCGCCTACCCGGTCAACTTCACGGCGTCCGAGAATTTTTCGTTTATCATCGATACGCCGGACACGCTGGTGCGGGTGACGCTGGCCGAAGAGGATAGCCCGGTTGAGTACGTGATGCTGGAAAGCAAGATGGATAAAGGCGCGCAGAACATCACCGTGCCGCTGACCAGCTTTGAAGGGAAAGAAAAGGTGGTTCGGTTGTATGTCAACGAAGAGTTGATGGATACGGCCGAGGTGACAAACTGGGGGAGGAAAGAGTAATCGAAGGCAGGATTTTAAAAGGTATCGGCGGGTTCTACTATGTGTACGACAAGCAGAAACGCATTCATGAATGCAAGGCCCGCGGACGCTTTCGAAATGATCATATCACCCCATTGCCCGGCGACTTTGTTGCGTTTACTCCGCAAAAAGGTGACAGCGATGGGTATATTGAGGAGATTCTTCCGCGCAAAAATCAGCTGACCCGACCGCAGGTGGTCAATGTGGATCAGGTGATGATTACCATGGCGGTGAAGGACCCGAAACCGGATTTATTATTGATTGATAAACTGATTATCTCGGCGGAGATGGCCGATATCGTACCGATTCTGGTCATCAATAAATGCGACCTCACCAACAGCGCGGATATTACGGAAATTGCTACCCAATACCGGCCCTATTATGAGGTGCTGATCTCGTCGGCCAAAACCGGCGAAGGACTGGCCGAAATCAAGAAACGCCTGCGCGGAAAAACCACCTGTTTTGCGGGTCAGTCGGCGGTGGGGAAATCCTCATTGCTGAACGCGCTGTTTTCCGAGCTGGAGCTCGAGACCGGCGGGCTCTCCAAAAAGACGGCCAGGGGAAAGCATACCACGCGCCACGCCGAACTGATACGACCGTTCCGCGTCAACGGCATGGTGGTGGATACGCCGGGCTTCAGCCTTTTAAAAAGCGAAGAGATGGCGCCGGCTGAAGTCTCAAGGCATTACCCCGAGATGCGGGAAATTCTGCATACCTGCAAATTCTCATCCTGTCTGCATATCCGCGAACCCAAATGCGCGGTGAAGCAGGCGGTGGCCGAAGGAAAAATCAATCCGGCGAGATACGAGCGCTACATCCAGATGGTTGAAACGCTGGGCAGCGAAAGATAAGGAGAGAAAGAGTGAAAAGAAAAATTGCGCCTTCCATATTGGCGGCGGATTTCTTTTGTTTGAAAGAAGCGTTCAGGATGATGGCCGAAGGCGGCGCGGACTACGTGCACTTCGACGTGATGGACGGCGTGTTTGTGCCGAACATCTCGTTTGGCATCCCTGTCCTGAAGGGGATATCCCAACATACGGATATTCCGTTTGATGTGCATCTGATGATTGTGAACCCCGAAAAATATATCAAAGCGTTTGCGGACGCAGGGGCGGATTTAATCAAGGTGCATCAGGAGGCGGTCGCTGATCTGCCGGCTGTGCTTCATATGATTCGTGATTTAGATAAAAAGACCGGCGTCGTGCTGAACCCGGATACGCCGATTTCGACCATCACGCATGTGCTGGACCAGGTGGATATGGTGCTCTTGATGAGCGTATACCCCGGCTACGGCGGACAGGAGCTGATTCCCGCCGTGCTGGAAAAAGGTGCCGAACTCAAAGCGCTGAGAGAGAAATTAGGATTATCATTTGAAATAGAGATAGACGGCGGTATCACTGCCGAAAACGCCGACAGGGTGGCGTCATATGGATTTGATGTGCTGGTGGCCGGCTCGGCGGTGTTTGAGGCGTCCGACCCGGTGGCCGCGATGAAAAAAATCAAAGGCGAATAGGCGATGAAGAAACACGCGCTGATTGTGGCGGGCGGTGCGCCGCCTGCGCCAGACCTTTTAAAAACCGAGATTGCGAAAGCGGATTTTGTGATTGCGGCGGACAGCGGTGCCGACGGGCTGACTGGATTGGACATCATCGATTTGACGCTGGTCGGGGATTTCGATTCGATTTCGCCGGATGTTCTGGCGGCGTATCAAGGCGGGAGGGCGGCCATTCAGGTCAGCGACACGCATAAGGACGAAACGGATACCCTCTTGGCCATGGATGCGGCCATTCGGCGCGGCGCAAAAACCATCACGATTCTGGGCGCGCTGGGCAAACGGCTGGATCACCAATACGCGAATATCGCTTTGCTGCTGTACGCCAGAAAACAGGGTGTGCGCGCCGAACTGGCGGATGACACCACGCGGGTGTTCCTGGCGCAAAAAAAGACGCGGATTACAGCCGCGAAGGGCGCAAATGTCTCGGTTTTCTCGGTCACCAAACGTTGTACTTTCTCGGCATCGACTGGCTTAGCTTATCCCCTAAACGGACTGACCCTGTACCGTGACCGGCCAATCGGCGTCAGCAATTCGGCCGAGGCGGATCAGGTCACCATTTTGCAGAAATCGGGCATCGCACTGATCATTGTTTCGCAGTAAAAAAAGTGGAAAGGCACGGGGCCTTTCCAAAATATATAGAAAAAATGAAAAAATTGTGGGCGCATATTCAGATTCTGCATGTTCATTATATATTAAAAGTATGTGTTTTGTATATTAAGAAAATGTTAAATGCGTCGATTTTTTTGGTTTATATCGCCAAGAATCGCCAAAAAACAGCCCCAAACCTGTGAATAGCGAAATTATTCAAAGTCGATGATTAATGATTGAATTTATATTTCTTTTCTGTTAAAATAACCGAAGTACACGCCACCTTAGTCTAGCGGTTAGGACGCTGCCCTCTCACGGCGGTATCAGGGGTTCGATTCCCCTAGGTGGTACCATTAAAAGCAATGCTCAAAAACATGAAGGACGTCGAGCGGGAACGAAAAGAAGTTTTCTAAATGATGCGCACGGGAGAAATTTTGTTTTGAGTAAGAAGATATTGATCGTGGATGACGAACCGAGTTTAATCAAAGGCCTGCGCTTTAATCTGGAGCAGCAGGAAGGCTATTTGGTTGACGAAGCCACCGACGGAGAAGAAGCTTTACGCAAGTTTGAAAGCGAAAACCACGATTTGATTCTGCTGGATATCATGCTGCCCAAAGTGGACGGGTGGGAAGTCTGCCAGCGGATACGTCAGGCTTCGGACGTGCCGATTATCATGCTGACGGCCAAGGACGACGACATGGACAAGATCATGGGGCTGGAATACGGCGCCGATGACTACCTGACCAAGCCGTTCAATATGCTGGAACTGAAAGCCCGAATCAAGACCATTTTCCGGCGTGCCGAAAACGCATCCAAACGCGAACAGAAAACCGAAAGCCCGAAGATCATTACCGCCAGAAACATGACGGTGAACCTGACCAACCGCAGTGTGGAGATTGACGGCAAAGAGATTAACTTAACGGCAAAAGAGTTTGACCTTTTGCATCTTTTCATATCCAACCCCGGCAAGGTCTATGACCGGGAAAACCTCTTGGAAACCATTTGGCGCTATGACTATTTGGGCGACCTAAGAACCGTGGACGTGCATATCCGCCGCCTGCGGGAAAAGATTGAACCCAATCCGGCCAAGCCGGAGTTCATCAGAACAAAATGGGGTGTTGGTTATTACTTCTCAAGCAAATAAACGTTTCTTTTCAATCAAATGGCGGTTTGTGCTGACCTACGTGGTCGTGGTGTTTGCCGCTTTTTCTTTGTTTTCGGCCATCGCCACCCGCATCTTCACCGATTACATCATCAACCAGCGCGTTTCGGAACAACAGCGCAATTTAAACAGTATTTCGGTCAGCCTTTCACCCTACCTAAAAGAATATGATTCCGATTCCATGAACCGAATTCTGCTGGAAAACAGCCGCCTGTATGGCGGGCGTTTTTTGATTTTAAACCCAAATGGCGTTGTGCTGATGGACAGCTTTTCTGCGCTCCTGGGCCAGCGCATGCAGCTGCCCGAAGTGTACGACATCATGTTTGAAAATATGGACGCGTCCTACGGCTTTCACCGCATCAATACCGAGAGCACCGGCTGGATTTGGTCGGTCAATTACACTTCGGCCATCAGCAGCGAATACGAAACCATCGGCATCCTGGTCTATTCCGAATCTATCCAGGATGTCATTGTGCGCGCGTCGGGCATGACCACCACGTTGGCGCTGGTCACAATCATTATCGCCATCATCATCATTCTCCTGTCGCTGATGCTTTCGGGATACATCACCAAGCCCATCAAAAAACTTCAGGAAGTGGCCAGCAAAATCGCCAAGGGCGAACTGCACCAACGCGTGGAGACCACCGGAAACAACGAGATATCCAGGCTGGGTGAGACGTTTAATCTGATGAGCGAACGGCTGGAAACTATGGACGCGATGAAGTCCGAATTTGTCTCCAATGCATCGCACGAGCTGAAAACCCCGCTCTCGTCCATGAAGATTCTGGCGCAGTCGCTGATCTATGACGAAAAAGCGGATAAGAAGGTGTACAGGGAATTTCTTACCGATATCGATGCCGAGATGGATCGCTTAAACGACATCATCTCGGATCTGCTGCTGCTCACCAAAATTGAGAATGACGACCGCGCGCTGAATCTTGCAATGATCAGCTTTTCGGATTTGGTCAACAAAGTGGCCATCAGCCTTCGGCCGATTGCACAGGCCAAGAAGATTCGGCTGAAAACCGAGATTGTGGACGAAATTACCCTGCTGGCCGACGGATTGAAACTGCGCATCGCGGTGGTCAACCTGATTGAGAACGCGCTGAAATACACCGACGACAAGGGCAAGGTGGATGTGCGCGTCTACAAAAAAGGAGAGACGGCCAACATGGAAGTGAAGGACACGGGCGTCGGCATCCCCAAATCTGAACAGGTGAAAATTTTTGAGCGGTTCTACCGCGTGGATAAAGCCAGGGCGAGAAAGACCGGCGGGACCGGCCTTGGCCTGCACATCACCGAACGTGTGGTGCGCCTGCATGGCGGCACCATATCGGTCAAGTCGGCCTATGGTAAAGGATCAACGTTTACGCTCACCATCCCCATCCGCACCCAGGCGGATAAGGGCTGAGGCAAACAGGGAGGGAAGAATGAAAACGACAAAGATGATCATCTGCGTGATGATTTTGAGCGCTACACTGGCCGGCTGTAGCTTTTTTCCGGACATCACCACGACCGGGGAAGACACCACCGATATCAACCCGTTACCCGAAGCCGCCAATACCGTGGACAAAGAGGTGACGCTGTACTTTAAATATGCCGATGAAAACATGCTGGCAGGCGAGACACGCATCATCGAAGTGCCGGTCAACGAGCGCATTGAGATGGCGGTTCTGGAAGAGATTTTTAAAGGGCCCAGTCAGGATAACCCCGAATTAAAATCGGTCATCCCGGCGAATGCTTCCATCATTGACGTCACCGAAAGCGGCGAGTATCTGTTTGTCACCTTAAGCAAGGAATTTTTAACCGAATCGGCGTTGGCTTCTGTGGACAGAACCAATGCGGCGGCGTTTGAAACAGCCAAACAGGACATGAACCTCGCAATCTATTCCATCGTGGATACGTTGATTGAACTTGGCGGATTCTCGCGTATTCAGATTTTGGTGGATACCAACGATTCCGGGCGAGGCGAACGCATCAGCCTTTCGGATATCGGCGAAGACAATCCGGGAAGCGGCACGTTGGAACCTTTAGGGTGGAACGGCACTTTGCTCATGACCCCTGAAAACACGGTGCAGCTGCTGATGGACGCTTTTGCCAAACGTGATTACGAGACAGTGTATGCGCTCATCGCCTATAACAATGCGGACGGAACCAGCAAACCCAGCCGGGAGGATTTTGTCAGCAGTATGTCCTCCCAGACCAGCACCATGGAGGATTATCGCCTTCTGGATTCGGTGGTCAGCAATGACGCCAACAGCGGCATCGCGGCCATCAGCTTTTCCTTCAAAAATCAGGACGGGGACGCCACGGTGAAGGACAACATCATCCTGCAGCTTCGCCGCGAAAGGGATCTTTGGAAAGTGGAATATTCCTCTTTTGAGGAGGTGTTCCTGCAGTGACGTGGAGTAGGCTGACTGGCGCAATCCTCATCGTTATATTGATCGTTTCGCTTTTTGGCGGCTGCGCGTCCTTAAGCGAACGGCGGGTGGACCAAACCTATGAGATATCGGTCACTCAGGATGACACACTGACCATGGGGGAAGGTCGGGTTCTTCGCCCTGCGCTGTATTTTTTGCAGAAGGGCACGGGCAAGCTGGTGGCCGAGCTGCGCACCATCACCGTGGCGATCGATGATTCTCCGGCCAAGTCGATTGTTAAACAGCTTCTGCTGGGGCCGAAGGATATTGCGCTGGATTCCATCGCGCCGATGTCTGTTACGGTAGACCGCGTCGAGATATCGCTGGACGTGGCCAATGTCTATTTAAAAACGCCGGTGGCGCTTACCGCCTCCGAGCGCTTTATCGTGAAGCTTTCGCTGGCCAATACGCTGACCGATTATTTCTCGGTGAAATATGTCAACGTGTTCTATAATGGCCTGGCGGACGGTTTCGACGGATATCCGCATCCCCTGCAGGCCAAAATCACCGGCATCTGGACCGAAGAATATGACGATATCCTGGGCAACCATATTGCGGCGGCCAAGGATGAGGGGAACGACGAAATGTCGCTGGGTATTATTCTGGAAACTCCGCTGTATTTTTTTGATGCTGGCGGCGAATACCTGCTGCCCGAGGTTCGGGAAGTGACTTATTCCGGCGGCGATGATTACCTCACCACCCTCATCGGCGAACTGGCCAAAGGCCCGCGCAACAGCTTTGTCTATTCTTCGTCGGTCGCCAAGGATCTGGCGCTCAGCGATACCGCGCCGGTTTGGACCCGCGCGGAGGATGGCGACACACTGACGCTGGATTTCAAAGCTTCGCCGTCACTCACCGCCCGTGACGAAAAAACCTATATGGCGCTGACCTATACGCTGACGTCTTTCTTCCCGAATTTAAAGACGGTATATTTTTCGGTGATGGGTGAGCCGGTCACCGTGTCGGGCGAAGGCTACGACCTGTCGGACGGCATCACGCGGGAGGAAGCTTCCGGGCATCTGGCAGGCGGCATTGAACTGCTTTTCCGTGAAAAAGATGAAAATCTGCTGGTCAAGGTCAATCGCATGGTGGATGAAGACAAAGTCTGGTCGGCCAGCGGCAGGCTTTTTGAGTTAATGAAAGGTCCGAAGTCCTCCGAGAGCGCATCAGCGGCGGCCGTAATCCCCGAGGGCATCACCGAAGCGGATATTTTGAGCACCAGCATCAACCAGTCAACGCTGGTGGTCGATCTTTCGGCCAACTTCAAGTACCAGTGCCGGAATCTTTCGACCGATCAGGAAATGCTGCTGATTTTTTCAATGGTCAATACGCTGACCGGTATGAAGGGAATCAACTCGGTTCAGTTTTTGGTGGAAGGCGAAAAAACCGAAACACTGGCAGGACACCTGTATTTCGGCGATATCTTCATCAGCAACCCCGGCATTGAGCTGACCGATTCTTAAAAATAGGTTTTTTTCAGGGCGTCCAGAATGGTATTGAGCCGTTCGTAACTTCCGCTGACGTAGAGATAGCCCAGCAGGGCTTCAAAGCCGGTGGCGATGCGGTAATCGGCGACCGGGCTGTTCTTGGGCACCATGCCCGACTTGGCGTTGCGGCCGCGGCGGAAGATATCCGCTTCGGCTTCGTTTAAGGTGGGTTCAATGGATTGAATAAATCGCGCCTGAGCGGTGGCATTCACGATGCTGACCGCTTTTTTGTGCAGTTTTCCCGCCTTGCCCATATCGTGTTTCACCATATATTCGCGCACAAACAAATCCAGCACCGCGTCGCCCAAATAGGCCAGCTTCAGCGGGCTTAGCATCCGCGCGTCTTTTTCGGATATCGGCGCTTCGCCGATGAGGTTTTCCTGCATATTTCTTCTCCTAGACCATATTGGGCGGGTTGATTTCGATTCCAAAGTTCACCGTGTCAAACTGATGGTTTTTCAGTTCAGCATAGATTTTCTGCTTGATGGTTTCAATATCCTCGGTGTTTTTTATCTTCATCACAATCTGGTACCGCTGTTTGGTCATGATTTTCTTAATGGGCGCGGGTGAACTCTTAAAAACCAGAATATCAGTCCTGTGCGCGGCAAGGGCATTTTTCAGCCCGCTCTGCACGGTTTCACAGGCCGCTTTGGTCTGGGCCTCGTCTGTGCCGGCAAAGAGGATGCGGATGATGGTGCCGAAAGGCGGGTAGCTCAGCTGCTGCCGCTGTTTAATCTCTTCCTCATAGAAGCCGATATAGTCGTGCTTGGCGGCAAACTGGATGGCGAAATGCTCGGGCTTGTAGGTTTGAATCACCACGCGCCCGCTGCCTTTTCGTCCGGCGCGGCCGGCCACCTGCTCCAACAGCGCGTAGGATTTTTCCACGGCTAAATAATCGGGGAAGTGCAGAGAGATATCGGCGGCCATGGCGCCCACCAGCGTGACGTTTTCAAAATCCAGTCCCTTGGCGACCAGTTGGGTGCCGATGAGGATATCCGCTTCGCCGTTCTTAAATTTGCGGTAGATATCGGCGTGCGCATCCTTGGTGCGGGTGGTGTCCAGATCCATTCTTAAGGTCCGCGCCTTGGGGAACATCCTGTTCACCTGATATTCAATCTGCTGGGTACCGATGCCGAAGGCTTTCACGTAGGGCTTTCCGCACTTCTCACAGATATTACTGTAGGGTTTGGTACGGCCGCAGTAGTGGCAAACCAGCGTGCCGTGCGCATCACGATTGTGCAGGGTCATGGATACGTCGCAGTCATCGCAGCGGACAATGTGCCCGCATCCGCGGCACATGACAAAGGCCGAAACGCCGCGGCGGTTGATGCTCAGATTGGCCTGCTTTTTGGCTTCCAGCGTCTCGACCAGCGCGTCGTACAGCCGCCCTGAGAAAATGGTGCGGTTGCCCTCGCGCAGTTCTTTTCGCATGTCTTCGATATAGACGTCCGGCAAAGGCAGATCCATTACGCGCTTGGGCAGGGACAGCAGCTCCAAACCGCCGGTCCTGGCTTCATAATAGGTCTCCACCAGAGGCGTGGCACTGGAAAACACCAGTCTGGCGCCTTCAATTTCGGCGCGCATCCGCGCGATGTCGTGGGTACGGTATTTGGGGTGCGTGTCGGCGCGGTAGGAGTTTTCGTGCTCCTCGTCCAGAATGATGAGGCCGACGTTTTTCAGCGGCACAAACAGCGCCGAACGCGGGCCGATGACCACCTTGGCTTCGCCGCTGTTGATCTTGCGCCATTCGTCATACCGTTCGCCCGCTGAAAGCTGGGAATGGTAGAGGGCAATCTCGCGGCCCAGACGCGTGGAAAACATGGCAATCATCTGCGGGGTCAGCGCAATCTCGGGCACCAGCATGATGGCGGTTTTGCCGCTCCGGATGCAGTGTTCGATGCATCGGATATACACTTCGGTCTTGCCGCTGCCGGTGACGCCATGCAGCAGAAAGTGCCCGTTTTCGGACTTGGTGATGGCTTCGATGGCGTTTATCTGGTCACGCGTCAGAACAAAGTCGGTGTCCCCGTGCGGAGAGATGGCTTTAATCGGGTTTCGCCCGGTTTCCTGGTCAAAGGTTATCACCCATCCCTTTTTCTCCATGGCCGTCACAGCCGACGCGGCCGACGGAAAAGTGTCGGTCAGCGCAGTCAGCGCCGTCGGCGTTTCGCCCAGCATATCCAGTATTCCGGCCATGACGGGCGCCTTGATTTTCCCGTCCTTGGCAACCAGGCTTTCTTTGGCCGCCATCAAGTCCAGCGGGTTTAAGTTCAGCGCCACATATCGGCGGGTCAGTTCGCTGACGCGTTCGCCGCGCATCTCGGCGGGGAACATCAGCCGGAGCGCCGTGACCAGCGGAGTCATGTAGGCGTCCTTGATTCGGTATGCCAGCTTGAGCTGGTTCTCGGTGAATTCGGGAATTTTGCGTAAGACGCGGTGAATGCGCTTGATGCGCTCGGGGGGGATATCGGCGGTTTCGGAAAACCCCAGCACATAGCCTTCCACGGCGGTGTTGGCGCGTCCGAAAGGCACCAGCACGCGCGAACCAATGGCAGCGTCCATGCCGTCCGGCACCATATATGAGAAAATCCGGTCGATTTTAGAATGTTCGATATCGACGACCACTTGTGCAAACATGCGCGTATTCTTCGCCCCTTTCGAGCCACCATTATATCATATTTATCATCGAAATGTTTGCAGTTTGTTGATATATTCCAATTCATACAAACCTGATGAATGTGGTATAATACGCTCTGAATCATATTACTATAACGGAGCATTAATATGGCAATAAAGAGAAGCGTCATTTTTGTTTTGATTATCACATTGGCGGGGGCGATGTTTTCGGGATGCGCGGTCCTGTCCGGTTCCGGCGGTTCCAACCCCAAAATCCTGCTTTGCGTGGGGGACAGCATCACCGAAGGCGTGGGCGTGGCCGACGCAGGCACATCATCCTATCCGGCCGTACTCTCCAAAAAGATGGGGTCGCGTTATCAGGTACTGAATTACGGCGTGGCGGGCAGTACCGTGCTGGAAAGTGACAACGCCTATACAGCCACAACCCAGTACTATCATGCGCTGAACAGCGGCGCGAGTATCGTGGTGATTGCGCTTGGCACCAACGATTGCCGGACGACAGTGTGGGACGCCGAAGCGTTTGAGACCGCCTACCATGCGATTGTGTATGAGGTGTACCACGCCAAAGCCGACGCGGATATTTATTTGGTTCTTCCGCCGGCCATTGGCATCACCGAATATAACTACAGCAACGATATCCTGAAAAACGAGATGATTCCCATCATCCAGAAGGTGGCGGATGAATTCGGTTTTGAGACCATCGATGTCTATTCTGCATTTGAAGGCAAAGATGAGCTGTACGCGGATGGTCTGCATCCCAATGAAGAAGGGGCCAAGCTGATCGCTGAGATGGTTCAAGCGGCAATAAAAGAATAAGCATGCTGCGGTGAATAGCCTTTGAAAAAGCTTGGATTTAAGTTATAATAAATGGTAAGCAATTCATCCCAAAAAAAGGGGGCGCAGGCATGGAAACCAACAAAGGATGCAGCTTCGGCGGAATTATCGCATTTGTGGTGTTAGTCGGAGCGCTTCTGCTTTTTAAGAACCTCTGGAAAATCATTCTGGCGGCCATGGGTCTGCTGGTTCTGGCGGTGGTCATCTACATCGTCTACGCTTCTGCCAAGGAAAAGAAAACCAAAACAGAAGCCGAGATTGCGAACGGCAACATTTCCGAACGCGTCGCCGCCTACCGAAAAATGCTTTCCGAGCTGATGCATTACTACTACAACATCCACGACAAGACTGTGAAGGAAAAGCTGAAGCTGGTGGAAAAAGCCGCAAATCGGATGATTGAAACCGTGAAAGCCGACGCCAGAGACGCAGAGAAAGCCGGTCTGTTTATGCGGACCGCGCTGGACGGCGCCAAGCGTGTGATGCAGACGTATCAGACGCTGGAAAAGGCGCCTGAGGGCGAGGATATTGAAAAAGCCAAGGCGTCCGCGCTGGAATCGCTTGAAAAGGTGGTTGCGGCGTTTGACGAACAGAACAAGAAGCTGTATGAAAACGATGTGCTGAATATGGACGTGGAGACCGAAGTTTTAAATCAATCTCTGGAAGAAGATTTTTCGGATTCGGGAAAAACGCCCGAGGCGTAAAGGAACCGCGATGGCAGAAGAGAAAAGCTCCGGCACAAATGAAGACCAAGCGAAAGCGGCAGACGCGATTGATCTGACCAACGCCCAAAAGGTGATGGCTTACGGCGTTCGCGCCCAGCATGAGCTGGCTGATTTTTCGGCGGCCCTGCTGGATCAGCTTCGGTCGATTAAAACAGGTGACATCGAGCAGCCGTTGGAGGATCTGTTAACCGAGGTTCAGTCGGTGAGCCTTTCCGGCATATCGGCGAACGACAGCGGAAGCCCGCGAATGATGCGCAAAGCCAAAAAGGTGCTTGCGGATTTCAACCGCGCGGACAAACGGATATTCGAGCTGGAGATGCGCCTTGCGGGCATCAAAGGCGATTTGGTGCGGGACATCGTCCTGCTGGATAAACTGAAAGAAAAAAACAAAGCGCATCGGCAGGCTTTGGAAAGCTATATTGCGGCCGGGGAAAAGGTTCTGGCCGAAAAAAAAGCCGCGGCGAAAAGCGGATCGGGGAACCTTCTGGAAACCGAAAGCACACTGGATGTGCTGGACAAACGCATCCATGACTTAAAGCTGGCGCACACCATCGCCATGCAGACCGAGCCGCAGATTAACCTGATACAGAGCACCAACCGCGCTCTGGTCGAGCGCGTTCAAACCTCACTTTTAAGCACTATTCCGCTGTGGCGGAACCAGATGGTTCTGGCCGGCACACTCATCAAACAAAAATCCGTGGCGAATATGGAAAAAGCCTTAAGCGAGGCAGCCGGCGAGAAGCTGAAAAACGGCGCGGAGGCGTTGAAGGCGGCTATCGCCAAAGGCGAAAACCCGTTGGCGGCTGTGCAGAAAGCCGGTGAGGAACTGATGAAAACGATCGAGACCGTCAAGGCGGCATATACATCGGGCGAAACCGATATTGAATCGGCGCTGAAAGCGATGAATCAGCTGTCCGCCGAAATTGAAAAATAATTCTTTTTAAAGATTAGGAAAGAAGAACGACATGAAGAAAAAAGTAGCGTTTGTATGCACCCATAACTCCTGCCGTTCACAGATGGCCGAAGGGTACGCACGCGCATTGGGCGCGGACGTGATGGACGCCTATTCGGCAGGAACGGAAAATTACCCCGAAGTGAAGCCTTTGGCGGTGGAGGCGATGGCGCTGGACGGCGTGGACATCAGCGGTCAGCACCCCAAACTGCTGGACGCAATTCCGGGCGAGCTGGATTACCTCATCACGATGGGCTGCGGCGTGGCCTGTCCCTTTGTGCCCTGCAAGCACCGCGAGGACTGGGGGCTGGACGACCCTTCGGGCGGCCCGATTGAGGATTTTGCGGCGACACGGGATTTGATTAAAGCCCGGGTAATTGACCTGATAGACAGGATAAAAAATGATTGAAAAAAAAGACCTGAAGATATTCCCGTTCTATGATTCGATGGACGGTAAGGATTTGGATAAGCTGGTCGCATATGCGGGCTTGCGCAAACTGCCCAAAGGCCAGCTGATGATGGGCGACAACGGCCGGTGCAACGGCGTGCCGCTGCTGCTCTCCGGAACCTTACGCCTGTTCCGTGTGGCCGAGAATGGGCGCGAGATCAATGTGTATAACGTGCATCAGGGAGAGCTCTGCGTATTGGCGGCCATCTGCACGTTGGCCGACTTTGAATATGACTTTTCGGCACAGGCCAAAGAGGACTGCGAACTGGCGGTTCTGCCGCCCGAGGCGTTTCGCCAGCTGATGAGCGAAAGCGATGTGTTTAAAAACTACATCTTCAACGCACTGGCCGATAAGTTGGTGGCCTCTCTGCGCGCCATCGAGATGCTGAACTTTTCCAGCATCGAGGATCGCTTGAGCGACTACCTGTATTACAACGCGGACGAAAACAATACGGTCAGTGCCACGCATGAGATGATGGCCAGAGATATCGGCTCCTCGCGTGAGGTGGTCAGCCGTCAGTTGAAGAAATTTGAAAAGCAGGGGCTTTTAGAAATTAAGCGGGGAAAAGTACAGCTGAAATAGACTTCGTTACACTTTGTGACAAAATCACTTTTATTTAAAGCCAGATAGAGTATCCTTTCATCATAGAAAATGAATCGGGCGAATGCCCGATTGAAACAGGTTTCCTATGATAGAAAGGATGTTTTATTATGGCTATTAATTTGACTAAATCAAACTTTGATTCCACGGTGGGCAGCGATACCCCTGTTTTGGTAGATTTCTGGGCGGCATGGTGCGGCCCCTGCAGAATGCTGACTCCCACGATGGAAGAGCTGAAGGACGAATACGATGGCAAAGCTGTGATTGCTAAAGTGAATGTGGACGAAGAACCCGAACTGGTACAGCGCTATGGGGTGATGTCCATCCCGACCGTATTCTTAATGAAGAACGGACAGATTGTGGATTCTTCAATCGGCGTAAGACCCAAGTCCTATTACACCAAAGTGCTGGATTCGGCACTGTAAAGGACACATGATATGCTGAAAAAAAAGAGCATCATCATTCTGTCATCCGCTTTGGTGCTGGTCATGCTGTTTGCGGGATGCCAGAGCGCGGCACAGCCGATGGCTGCGGCGGACAACACAAACACGGCAGAACCCACAGCGAAAGCCGAGACAGCGGGACAGATTGAAGACGGTATACGGGTGATTGAGATAGCGAAGGGCTTTTCCGAAAGCAGCATCTCGGTCAACCGCGGGGAAGAGCTTTCCATCATCTATACCGGGGAAACCGCGGGCGTGAGCCTGTCGGTTCCGGGCTACGAAGCCGAAAACACTTCGGACAGCAACACCGTGGCGCTTTACGTGAAAGCCAAGGTGGAAGGCGAATTTGAAGTGAGTGCCACCGACGGCGGTGCGACCGAAACGGGACTTCTGGTTGTGAAGCCCTATGAGAACCAGGCGGTTTTCAGGAGCGTCGGGCCTTCGGATTTTGAAGCGGCGATGACCGGAGATTACTTCCTTCTGGATGTACGCACTCAGGAAGAATATGACGAGGTTCATATCGACGGCGCAACGCTGATCTCGGTATATGACCTTGAAAACAGGATTTCAGAGATAGCGCAGTACAAGAACACCCCGGTGCTGGTTTACTGCCATTCGGGCAACCGAAGCATCGTGGCCTCGCAGATTCTGGTTGAAAATGGTTTTATGAACGTGACCAATCTGGACGGCGGCATCACGGCCTGGGTAGCCTATCAGGCACAGAAAAGCAATTAAACCCATATAGGACTTAACGGTAACAGGGCAAAAACAGTCCTGTTATCGTTTGGCCCGTGATTGTGAAAGAATTGACAAAGATTAAAAGCGCGAAAAAATGATTACAAATAGATGAAGGTTTTCGCATACATGTTTTAAAGGATACGATAGAAAGACAAAACTATATAAAATGCGCGGAAATCGGGGATGCGCTTAAAGCGAGCCCGACAGGCGCAGGGAAAGAATAGAGGGTAAGCGATTATGGCAAAGAAAGTACTGATTGTAGGCGGCGTGGCCGGCGGCGCAAGCTGCGCGGCACGCTTAAGAAGACTGGATGAGCAGGCCGAAATCATCCTGTTCGAGCGCGGGGAGTACATCTCCTTTGCAAACTGCGGACTGCCTTATTTTTTGGGCGGCGCGATTACCAAGCGGGATAACCTGCTGCTGCAAACGCCCGAAAGCTTTAACGCGCGTTTCAACGTGGATGTGCGGGTTTCGTCCGAGGTGGTGGCCATCGACCGCGACAAAAAGTCGGTGACTGTCAAAACCAGGGGCGGCAAGGAATATACCGAGAAGTATGATACGCTGGTATTATCTCCGGGCTCTTCTCCGTTAAAACCTCCAATCCCGGGAATCGAGCATGACCGGATTCTGAGCCTCTGGAACATTCCGGATATGGACCGCATCAAGGGTATTATGGACACCGCCAAGCCCCAGACCGCGGCGGTCATCGGCGGCGGATTCATCGGCATCGAGATGGCCGAGAACCTGCGCGAAGCCGGACTGGACGTCACCATCGTCGAGATGCTGAATCAGGTGATGGCGCCGGTGGATTACGATATGGCACAGATTCTGCACAAGCATTTAAGCGACAAGGGCGTCAAGCTGGTACTCGGCGACGGTGTTTCCTCCTTTGAGCCGGACGGCGATTCGGTCATCGTCAAGACCCAAAGCGGACGTGAAGTGGCGGCCGATCTGGTCATTCTGGCCATCGGCGTGCGTCCCAATTCCGAACTGGCCAAAGCGGCAGGCCTTGCGCTCAACAAGCGCGGCGGCATCGTGGTGGATGATAGTCTGGTCACTTCGGACAAGAACATCTATGCGGTGGGCGACGCGGTGGAGATTACCGATTTTAATACCAAACAGCCGGGCATGATTCCGCTGGCGGGACCGGCCAACAAGCAGGGCAGAATGGCGGCGGACAACATCGCCGGCATGAAACGCACCTATAGCGGCACGCAGGGGTCTTCGGTGGCCAAAGTGTTTGACCTCACCGTGGCCAATACCGGCCTTAACCAAAAGCAATTGGACGCGGCCGGCAAAAAGCTGAACGTGGATTATAAAGTCACCATCATGCATCCGGCATCCCACGCGGGATACTATCCGGGCGGTATGCCGATGACACTGAAAGTGATATTCGATAAGAAGGACGGCAAGGTGCTGGGAGCGCAGGCTGTGGGCTACGACGGTGTGGATAAACGCATCGACGTCATCGCCACCGCTTTACGATTCGGTGCCACCGTCTATGATTTAGAGGAACTGGAACTCTGCTATGCTCCGCCGTTTTCCTCGGCCAAAGACCCGGTCAACATGGCGGGCTTCACGGGCGAGAACATCTTAAGCGGCGTGGAGGACAACATCACGGTGGCCGAACTCGCGGGGCTTCCGAAGGAAACGGTGATTCTGGACGTTCGGACCAATGCGGAGTATGACTACGGCCACATCGAAGGCAGTGTGCTTATCCCGGTGGACGATTTACGCGGACGCATCGGTGAACTCGATAAGTCCAAGGACTATGTCGTCACCTGTGCGGTGGGCATCCGTGCCCACGCGGCCTGCCGAATCCTGAAACAGAACGGATTTAAGAACGTCCGCAATCTGGCGGGCGGTTTCACCAGCTACAATGTGGTGACCAAAGACTTCACCGTGAAGGGTGATGTTAAAAAAGCGGAAAACGTGAAGAAGGATAAAGTGATGAGCGAAAAAGTAGATATGAATAATACCATCTTGGTAGACGCCCGCGGCCTGCAGTGCCCCGGCCCGGTCATGCAGCTGTACGCGGCCATGGAAAAAGCGAAGGACGGCGACGTGATTAACATCATGTCCACCGACCCCGGTTTCTTCACCGACGCGGCGGCCTGGTGCGCACGAACCAAAAACACCTACATCAGGGGCGAAAGAGTGGACGGCGCGTATTCGGTATTCATCCAAAAGGGATGCGAAGGCGAAGCCTGCGAAATCGATACGGCGGCCAGAGGCAACGACAAATCCATGGTCGTCTTCAGCGGCGATCTGGACAAAGCCATCGCCAGCTTCATCATCGCCAACGGCGGCGCCGCGATGGGCCGCAAGGTGACCATGTTCTTCACCTTCTGGGGACTGAACATCTTAAGAAAGCATGAGAAGGTCAAGGTGAAGAAGGGCTTTTTGGAAACCATGTTCGGCGCCATGATGCCGCGCGGCACCAAGCGCCTGGGCCTTTCCAAGATGAACATGATGGGTATGGGCAGCGTGATGATGAAATACATCATGAAGAAAAAGAACGTGGCTTCGCTGGACGAGCTGATTGAAAGCGCGAAAGCGGCGGGCGTACGGATGGTGGCCTGCACGATGAGCATGGACGTCCTCGGCATTGAAAAAGAAGAGCTGATCGACGGCATCGAATACGCGGGCGTAGCCAGCTATCTGGGGGCGGCCGAGAATGCCGATACCAACCTGTTTATCTAAGCAGACTGACAATTAAGGACAAAATAAAAGAGGACGATGGAATCGCCCTCTTTTTGGTTTTAGGTCATAAACTATTTTCTGGCGACGCCGCTTTTCCGCGCGGCTTCGGCGACGGCTTTGGCCACGGCTGGTCCCACGCGGATATCGAAGGCGGCGGGGATGACGTAATCGGGCGCAAGCGCGTGGTCAGAAACCAGATCGGCCAGCGCATAGGCCGCCGCAATTTTCATGTCATCGTTGATGTCGCTGGCACGCACATCCAGCGCACCGCGGAAGATGCCCGGGAAAGCCAGCACATTGTTGATCTGGTTGGCAAAGTCGCTCCGGCCAGTACCCACCACTTTGGCGCCCGCGGCCACGGCAAGGTCGGGCATAATTTCGGGCGTGGGGTTGCTCATGGCAAAGATAATCGGGTCGGAATTCATGCTCTTGACCATTTCCGGCGTCACGATGCCCGGCGCCGAAACACCGATAAACACATCCGCGCCTTTTAAGACATCGGCCAAACCGCCTTTTTTTAGGTTGCGGTTGGAGACCTTGGCCAAGCCCTCTTTAAACGGGTTCATGCCTTCGGCTCGGCCCTCGTAGATGGCACCCTTGCTGTCGCACAGCACCACGTTTTTAAGACCCATCTTCATTAGAAGGTTGGTGCAGGCCACGCCGGCCGCACCCGCACCCGAAACCACCACCTCCTGTTCGGAGAGCTTCCGGCCGGTCAGACGCATGGCGTTAATCATGGCCGCGGCGGTGACCACGGCGGTGCCGTGCTGGTCGTCGTGGAAAATGGGGATGTCACAGCGTTCCTTTAGTTTTCTTTCAATCTCAAAGCAGCGGGGAGCGGCGATGTCCTCCAGATTGACGCCGGCCACACTGCCGGAAATCTGATAGACGGTTTCGACAATGGTATCCACATCCCTGGACTTAACACAGAGCGGGAAAGCGTCCACATCGCCGAAAGCCTTAAAAAGCACGCATTTGCCCTCCATGACGGGCATTCCGGCCTCGGGGCCGATATCACCCAGACCCAGAACGGCGGTGCCGTCGGTGACCACCAGAACCATGTTCCAACGGCGCGTCAGCTCGTAGGACAGGTCGATATCCTTCTGGATGGCGAGGCAGGGCTCGGCAACGCCCGGCGTGTAGGCCAAACTTAGGGCATCCTTGGTATCGGCCGCCACAGTGGAAATCACTTCGATTTTGCCCTTCCATTCATAGTGTTTCTTTAAGCTCTCTTTTCGGTAATCCATCAGCGCTCCTTATATAATTAGAATGATTTTTCTTAACGCAAAGCTTAACACTAATAGTTATATCGGGTTTCGGCGGTTTTTTCCAGCTTTTTTTGTTTAAGAGACCATGAATCTTAAGAATTATTCGTAAAAATTTAACAACCAGCTTGTGAATGAATGCGCACAGCGCTTGACGCACGGGAGTGTGTTTTATATACTAATATGAATACCAAATCGAAACGGAGCATCTGATGAAAAGAAGAACGCTTTTAATAATATGTGTGATTGCGCTGAGCCTGGCGGCGGCTTCCTGCGGCATTCTGCCCGGGGTAGTTAAGGCCACACCCACCCCGTCGCCCACCCCGACGCCTGCGGCCACCCCGACACCGACTCCGTCGCCCACACCTTCGCCCACACCCGACCCGGGACCGTATGGAGACGGCGCCTATGTGGCGGAGGAATATGCCGGACTGATGCCGGAAAACATCCCGGTGGATTTTAAATATCATTATCAGGATAAGTATGTCGCATTCCCGGACTATGTGGTTTTGATGGATGACGGTTATGTCTATCCCGAAATGAATGTATCGTCAGAACCGATTATGGAAGTGGAATACGGCGATCGCTTTGAAACGTCCGCGCGGTTGGTTGCGCAGGAAAACACCGGGGTATCCTGGTACAGAATCCACTGGACAGAGAGCGAAAAGGTGGAAGGCACGGACGAATATCAGGATGTTGAGTACTATGGCTACGTCAACAGCCTGATTGCCGAATACCGACAATTCCAGTTGAAAACCGCTTACGAAGAAACCCTGATGATCGCAAACGCGATAAACGATGAAAACAGCCTGTATGTCTATGTCGTCAACCGAAGCAATGACAACGGTATGGCGCCGGATTCCGGCCTGACCGACCAGTTTGGGAAAGTGGTTGACAAATACGGTGTTTTGCGCGATCAATCCGCTCCGGCTTACAGCGAGCGAAACACCACCAGCGAATTCCGGTATATTCCGGACGGCACCATGGTGCAGATTTTGGATATTGACCGCGAAATGGCGCAGATTTACGTTCCGGAATACGACCAGACCTATTTTATGCCCAGCCAGTATTTGAAGTACTATTTTTCCGAACCCGAGTCCACCATCACGGATTTGACCAAATGCATCGTGATTGACCGAAAAAACCAGAATACCATGTATTTTGAGGCGAATGAAGAAACGGGAGAATGGGAACTGCTCAGCATGAGCTTTGTTTCCACCGGCACCTATTCCGAAGCCCAGGACCCCACGCCGCTGGGAATATTCATGGTACAGAAAAAGCAGGATAAGTTCGAGTATGATTTTGATGACCGTGCTGTACGGGCCGGATATGCCCCGTATGCGCTCCGTTTTTCGGGCGGGGCGTATATCCACGGCATCCCGACCAACTATGTGTTCGATTCCGCCGGCGCCATCATTTCCACCCCGTCTCCGCAGGAATTTTTGCAGAGCATTGGAACGGAAGAAAAATCCCACATGTGTGTCAGAAACTACACCAGCCATGCCAAGTTCCTGTATAATCGGGTTAAGGTTGGCGAAACGGTCGTCATTGTGATAGAATAATATGGAAATCGCGTGATTGATGGAAGGAGCGCATAATGAAGAATACATATCCCGCAGAGAAAGACTTTGGTGACATTTTTGTTTTGACTTTCAAGATATTCTTCAAGGATTTTTGGAAGAACATCGCATTTGGTTCATCGCTGGTCTTTATCGGGATTGTTTTTGCTTTGCCTTATATGTCGATTCTGATCTTAACGTCAGATCCGTCGGGTTATCCGTTTTTCGACACCAGCGCCATATCGATTATCGGTCTGACGCTGACTTATCTGCTTTTCTATGCCGCCACTTTTGTGGTGGTGCCCAGTCTGCTGAACGGATACTTCGGCCCGAAAACCATCGATTATCTGGAAGGGAAACAGCGGGAGAAAGGCGTCCACGGCAAGGTGATGTTCCGCTCGTTCGGGAAGACCTGCGGGGCGCAGACTGCGCTCATGCTGGTTTATTTCGCGTTTGCCGTGGTGATTACAGTTGTGATGGTCGATAGAATGAGCGGATTTAATTTTTTGACTGAGGATGCTTTTTTTGACGAACTGTGGTCGATGATGGGCATCATCCTTGTCCTGTATCTCATATGCCTGGTAATTCTTGTGCTCGGCGCGTTTACCAAACAGGCAGCGCTTTTCGAAGACAAGCGTTGGTTTAGGGCTTTGGGCCGGTCGATTAAAATCATCGTTTCAGGTAATTTTTGGACAGCAGTCGGCTACTATATAGTCTTTGGACTGGTGGTAACCACAGCCGCGAATTTCATATTAGGGTTCGCTATCTTCTTCATATTTATCCTGGCCATCTTGGAGACAGTGACTGCGGGTGTGGTCGGTGCCGTGCTGATTGTGCTGATTATCCTTATTGGTACAGTGGTGCTTACAGCTATATATGCCGCCATCTATGGACTTTTCAATGTGTTTACGACACTGCTGTACTTTAACTCCCGGACACGTTGCGAGGGGACGCCTTTCCCATCTCCGGCGCCCAAAGAGGAAGCCATGCCGGTACAGGAATAGAACAGTTTAAAAAAAAGCAAAACGGCCGATTGATTAAGCGGCCGTTTTTTGTGTGCTTAGAAATTATTCTTCGATAAATGAGACGGCCACAGCGCCCGGCCCGGCATGGGTGCCGACGACCGGCCCGATATCCGTTTCGATTATCTCGGTTGGCGCGTAGTTTTTCTCAATCCATTCGCGGAACAGCGCGAGATTCTCTTTCGCGTTGGTGTGACCCAAAATGATGCGCCTGCCGTCCAAAGTCTGCTCGGAATGGCTGATGAGAGGGGCCACTTCGTCAAAGGCTTTTTTAAGCCCTCTGTCCTTGGAAGCCGAATCCACCAGACCGTCTGAGATGGTGAGAATTGGTTTGACGT
>CALMFG010000192.1 GCA_937863465.1 uncultured Clostridia bacterium | reverse complement strand
CTTTTTTTTGACGGACATCGTAACCTCGCTTGCGCTGGGTCAGACCCTGCCCTTTCGGGTAGAAAGAGGGTTTTAATAAACCACTCGCATAGCAGCTATTTACAGTCAGTTATATCGCGTTTAGCATGAGTTAAAGAATACAATGTAATACACTAACATGAGTATTCCATAAATGAAGACATCTCTCAAGACATTAATAATGGGAGATGTTTTTTTCTAATCCGGAGAGGCACGGCGCAATATAGAGCACGAAATGGTGTGGCCATGGTGGGGTATAGCATAATAGTGAGTAATATGGTGATGAAGGGGAAGAATAACAATGATTATATCCTATAATTTAGAACCTGTCACACAGCACGTATCATAAAGCGCCGCTATCAAAAGCTATAATTAAAAAACTGCAAGAATTTGGGGTTTCAAAGGCGTCGATATATTTATGAATCTAGTTGTATCGGAAAATAAGAATTAATTTAAAGATGAAGTTATAATGTTGAATAGGTTAAATTAAAAACGCATGTATAGAATTTTGAACTGGAATCACATATCACACACCCCTTTGCCTTTAGTCAACAAATACATCACGAATAGGTATACCTTTCTTATCCTTGTTCGATCCTTTCTTGTAAGAATACTGGGGAGTAACGCCGCATTATAAACTTCGCACAGGATTATTTTTAAAAAATGTTGACAACTATAGGGCGGGGTGGTATTCTTTTTTGTGAGAAAACGTTTTATCGGCGAATATGCTGAAAAATGGCAAAAAAGGCCTTATATAGGCTTAAAATGCAGTTATATATAAATATTAATGATAAAACGTTTACATTTAAACTTTTATAGAAATGACTGGGTAAGTATGAAAAAGTTATTTGGTGTCACAGTGGCAATGGTTACGCCTATGGACGGGCAAGGAGATGTCGATATCAAAGCGGTTCGAGATTTGACAAAATCGCTGATTGCGAAAGGAGTCAATTGCCTGTATCCGTGCGGAACAACTGGGGAAATGAACAAGCTTTCGGTGGATGAACGCAAACGTATTGCGGAAGCGGTTGTCAATCAGGCAAACGATGCGTGTACGGTATTTATTCATACCGGCGCAGGCACTGAACAGGATACGCTGGCGTTGGCGCGGCACGCGGTTAAAATCGGTGCCGATGGGGTCGGCATCGTAACACCGTGGTTTTTAAAGTGCAGTGACCGCGAGTTGATCGGATACTATATGCGGATCGCTGATCAGCTTCCCAAGGACTTTCCGATTTACCTGTATAATATTCCGCAGAATGCGTCCAATGATATAAGTTCGAACATTGCCAAAGAGATATATGATAAAAACAAAAACGTAGTTGGCATCAAATACAGCTATACCGATTTTACAAGAACGCTTGAGTATTTAAGAATCGACAGCGGCTTTTCAGTCCTTCATGGATGTGATAAACTGTTTAACTGCTTTTTAATGCTGGGCTGTGAAGGCACGGTATCGGGTGTAGCGGGCGTGTTCCCTGAGCCATTTGTTCAGGTCTATCAGAGCTATCTGAAAAGCGATATGGAAGCCATGCAATCATGGCAGAAAGTGTGCATTGAGATATGTGATCTTCTAAAATGCGGGGAGAACATTGCTTATTTCAAAGCAGGGCTGGAATATCGCGGGCTCTTCAAAGAGCATATGCGCCGGCCGCAACTGGAACTTGAAGCGGCCGAAAAGAAAAAGTTGTTTATGCAACTCGATGATTACTGCAAAAAGCATCACATGGATAGAAATTTCGTTTTTTAATATATGACAGACGGATGAAAATGAAGCTGATTTAATCAACCGCAGTCGAATATAAACATGGAGGAATATGGATGAAAACTTATACGGAGCCGCAAAAACAGATACCGGTTTTTGGGGAATATGATGTCATCGTCGCGGGCGGCGGCACGGCGGGTATGGTTGCCGGGGTTGCGGCCGCAAGAAGCGGTGCAAAAACACTGGTTGTTGAACGGCTGGGCTGTCTTGGCGGACAGTTCACGGCATTGATGAATACCTCATGGACAACGAACAATCAAATTAATTGCGTTGTTGGCGGTATTCCATTTGAGTACTTTAAGAAGATGGAAGCCATTGGCGGCGTAGAAAATCCCGATTATGACCAGGATGCCTACATTCTGTATGACAGCGAACGCGCGAAAATTGTTATGACAGAGATGTTTGATGAAGAGGAAAATCTGGATGTTCTTTATTTGACGATGGTGACTGACACCATTATTGAGGGGAATAGAATAAAGGGCATCATTATTGAAAACAAGTCCGGACGGCAAGCAGTTTATGCAAAGCAGTTTATTGATTGCACAGGCGATGCAGACTTGCTTGCCTTAGCCGGATCCAACTGCGAAATCATGAAGAAAGAGGACCAACATCCGGCCAGCCTTCTGGCAAAAATCAACGGCGTTAATACCAAAAAACTGGTGGAGTACTACGACCAGCACCCCGAACTGCAAAAGGGCGAGCGTTACTTAGGCGGATTAAAACATGCTGGTTTTTACGGTTTCAGACTTGCTGAAGAACTCAAAGGCATTACATTGCCTGACGACTTGGAATATCTGCGTGACTGGTTCATTTTGTTCTACACCACGCCGAACCCCGATGAAATCATTTTGAATATGACGGGTATCATTGCTTTGGATGGAACCAACGCTGTTGAACTCAGCCATGGCGAGCATGTCAGCCGCAAGCGACTGTTTCAGGTTTTGCCGCTGTTTAAAAAGTATATTGTCGGTTTTGAAAACGCTTACTTCTCATCAACTGCGCCTGCCTTAGGTGTTCGCGAAACTAGAAAAGTGATTGGCGAAGTTAAGCTGACCGCCGAAATGCTCATGGGCGGGATGCGTTTTCCGGATGCGGTATGCTGCTATCAGTCTCCGCTGGGCTATCATACGCCAGACGGCAAAAATATCGAATTTAGACGTATGGAACCGGGAAAGAGCTATGATGTGCCGCTACGCTGTATGCTTCCGCTGGATATAGACGGCGTTATCGCGGCTGGTCGAAACATCAGCGTCGATTCGGATGCGATTGGGTCTACGCGAAGCATGACCAATTGCATGAGTTTGGGCCAATCCGCGGGAATCATTGCCGCATATGCAGCAAAGAGCGGCATCGAAATGCGCAAAATCCCGAATGATGTTTTAAGAAAAGAGCTTAAGGAAAAGGGCGTATATTTTGAAGACTAGGTTTAACATCAGCCGATGTTAATCATAAAAATAGGGAGGAATAGAAATGAAAAAAGGGAAAAACATATTAATCTGGGTTCTCGTCATCGCGTTTGCTTTTTCTGTTGCGGGTTGTGCGTCGACAGATACCAAAACAGCTGACAGCAGTGATGCGTCCGCGGCAGTGGATAATGAGGCGGCAGCCGACAGCGTAACCGAGCCGGAGTACATCATCCGGTACGCTTTCACTTCGCCCCAGGATTCTCAGGTTGGTAAAATTGCCGAGGGCTTTAAAGAGCGCGTTGAGACATTGTCGAACGGTCGAATCGAAGTTCAGATGTTCCCCGATGCGCAGTTGGGCGATAAATTAGCCAATCTTGAAAGCTTGCGTGCAGGCGACCTCGAAATGTGTGATGCGTCCGCAGCGGATATGTCCGGTTACAACGGCCGTTGGTCCGTGTTCTCGTTCCCGTACATGTTTGACGATGCCAGAGAAATGCTGGACGTTGTCAGAAGCGAAGATGTTTTCACAAAGCTGGATGCAGATGCTACCGCAGCTGGCTTTAAAGTGATTACGTTTGCAGACTTTG
>CALMFG010000191.1 GCA_937863465.1 uncultured Clostridia bacterium | reverse complement strand
CCCTTGCGGGACGAAGGCAACGCGTACGCCGAGGCACTAATCCAGGCGGGTGTGGCAGCGCATCTGGAGGCCACACGCGGTACCGTGCACGGCTATGACCAACTGCCCAAAAAAGGGCCAATCGCATCGCGGCAGATTCAATTGCGCATCGCGGCTATGGCTAAGGCGATAGAAAAAGGATAAAGAAGTAGAAGCTCGGGTTAAAACGGGCTTTTTTTTGTTGACAAGCGCGGGAATACTCCGTATAATACTAAAAACCAAGTAAAACACTAGGATTTAAAAAAGGAGTGTTAGCATGTTGACTGACGGATGCAATTTGAATGGCTATAAACGACTGGCAGGGAAAGACGCCGGTCTGTTTGCTGCGGCATCCGTTTTCCTGATTTGGACAGTCTTAAGCAACACGGGCAGCCGGGATAACATGTGTAGTACGGCGCAGTAGTTGTTTAGAAAATAAGACTGTAAAAATCAAGGAGAGAAAACAATGAGCAAAAAATCATATCATTTCAATACATTGCAGCTGCACGCCGGACACACCCCCGACCCGGTCACCCATTCGCGGGCGGTGCCCATCTATCAGACCACGTCCTATACGTTTGACGACGCCGACCATGCGGCCGATTTATTTGCGCTGAAAACGCCCGGCAATATCTATACGCGCATCATGAACCCCACCACCGATGTACTGGAACAGCGTTTGACTGCGTTGGAGGGCGGCGTGGGTGCGCTGGTCACGGCCTCGGGCATGGCGGCCATTTTTTACGCCATCCTCAATATCGCCAAGGCGGGCGATGAGATTATCGCGGCCAATACCCTGTACGGGGGCACATATACACTGTTTGCCGAGCGGCTTCCGAGCCAGTACGGCATCCAGACCCACCTTGTGGATATCGACGACTTGGCTGGGATTGAAGCCAGCATCAACGAAAAAACCAAAGCGCTGTATTTCGAGACCATCGGAAACCCCAACATCAACGTAGCGGATATTGAAGCGCTGGCTAAATTAGCGCACAAGCACGGTCTGCCGGTGATTGTGGACAACACGTTCGGCACGCCCTATCTCATCAACCTTAAAAGCTTCGGTGTGGATATCGTGGTCTATTCGCTGACCAAATACATCGGCGGCCACGGCACCAGCATCGGCGGTGCCATCATCGACAACGGCATCTTCGACTGGAAGAGCGGCCGATTCCCCGACTTCACCGCGCCCGACCAAACCTACCACGGCGTGGTCTACGCGGATATTCCGGGCAACGCAGGCTATGTCACCAAGGCGCGCGTTCAGCTGCTGCGGGACACCGGCGCGTGCATCAGCCCGTTTAACGCGTTTTTGATCCTGCAGGGGCTGGAGACGCTATCCTTGCGCGTGGAAAGGCATTGCGAAAACGCCGAAAAGATTGCCGAGTTTCTCGCGAATCATCCGGCTGTGTCGTGGGTGAACTACCCCACGCTGAAGGATAACAAGTATCACGCGCGGGCCACGAAGTATCTGCCGAACGGCGCGGGCGGCATCCTCACCTTCGGCATCAAGGGCGGCCTTGCCGCCGGACGGAAATTCATCAACGCGCTGGATCTGTTTTCGCTTCTGGCCAATGTGGCCGACGCCAAGTCGCTGGTCATCCATCCGGCGAGCACCACGCACGGTCAGCTTTCCGAAACCCAGCTGGCTGAGGCGGGCATCAGCGCCGACATGGTGCGGCTGTCGATCGGCCTCGAAGACGTGCGGGATTTGATCGAAGATCTGGACACCGCGCTGAAAGCCTCGCAAAAGGAGGTGTCGTAGTATGCCGGTCAAAGTACCCGAAGCGCTCCCGGCCTCGAAGATTCTGGCCGACGAGAACATCTTTGTGATGAGCGAAAACCGCGCGGATACGCAGGATATCCGTCCTTTGCGGATTGCTATCTTGAACCTGATGCCCACCAAGGTGGTCACCGAAACCCAGCTTTTGCGGCTTTTGGGCAACACACCGCTTCAGGTGGAAATTACGCTGCTCAGCACGGCCACCTATCAATCCAAGAACACCTCGGCCGCGCATCTGGATGCTTTTTATAAGACCTTTGATGACGTGAAGGACGAAAACTTCGATGGTCTGGTCATCACCGGCGCGCCGGTGGAGCAGATGGCGTTTGAGGAAGTGGCATACTGGAATGAGCTCATGGCCATCATGGAATGGAGCAAACACCATGTATATGCCACGCTGTACATCTGCTGGGCATCGCAGGCCGGACTATATTACCACTACGGCATCAAAAAGCATGCGGTCAATGACAAGATTTTCGGCGTGTTTGAACACGATATCTTAGAAAAGAACAACAAGCTCCTCCGGGGGTTTGACGACACCTTCTTTGCGCCGCACAGCCGCCATACTCAGGTGATGAGCACCGATATCATCGCGTGCCCCGACCTGAAACTGCTGGCACACTCCAAGGAGGCGGGCGTCCTGATTGCGGCCAGCCTGGACGGACGGCGCGTGTTTATATCGGGGCATCTGGAATATGACGCGCTTTCGCTGGACGCCGAATTTAAACGGGACAAAGACGCGGGGATGGCGATTGAAATCCCTAAGAACTATTACCCGGGCGATGATATTGCTCAGATACCCAGCGTGAAGTGGCGGGCGCACGCCAACCTGTTCTTTGCCAACTGGCTGAACTACCACGCCTATCAGGAAACGCCGTACAACCTAAGCGAAATCAAATAAATTCATCCAAACATCACAGAGCAGGCAGGGGAAGCGCAAATGTTTAAACCTGCCTCTTTGTGGTATAAATATTAAAAAAGAGGGAGGAAGGCGATGGCGACTTTTTTATCGCTGTATAACCGTCTGGTTCGGGCGGGGCTGAAAGGCAGACTAGAGGAGGAGATATCCGATTACTCAAACGAGCTGGACTTTGACCCGCATCAGCTGGATTGCCTCCTAAACCCGGATAAACACCCGCCGGTCGTAAAAATCGGCCCCTGTCGATGCGAGGGGGGCGATGCGCCTTGCGATGTGACATGCGCGTTTGACGCCATCACCAAGGGCGAGGACGGCGAGATTGAAATCTCTTACGAAAACTGCGTGGGGTGTGGAGACTGCATCGAAAAATGCGCGGCGCACAACCTCGCTGAAATCAAGGAATTTATTCCGGTCATCAAGGCGCTTAAAAACCCCGAAACGCCGGTCTACGCGATGATTGCCCCGGCCTATATCTCCCAGTTTTCCGAAAAGACCACGCCGGGACGCTTACGTTCGGCTTTCAAGGCGCTGGGCTTCGGCGGGATGATTGAGGTGGCGCTGTTTGCCGATATATTGACGCTGAAAGAAGCGCTGGAATTTGACGAGAGCATCCATTCGGATGCCGACTACATGCTGACCAGCTGCTGCTGTCCCATGTGGATTGCGATGATTAAAAAGGTGTATCACGAGTTGGTGCCCCATCTGCCGCCGTCGGTTTCGCCCATGGTGGCCTGCGGACGTGCCACCAAGCGCTTAAACCCCGGCGCGGTCACCGTGTTTATCGGCCCATGCATCGCCAAAAAAGCCGAGGCAAGGGCGGCGGACATCGCCGATGCGGTGGATTATGTGCTGACGTTTGAAGAGATGCGGGACATCTTTGCCGCGGCGGGGATAGACCCCGAAAGTATGGAAGAGGACTTGCGCGACCATTCCTCGAAAGCCGGACGCATCTACGCCCGAACCGGGGGCGTCAGTCAGGCGGTACAGAGCACACTGAACCGCTTACGGCCCGACCGTGAAATTCCCATAAAAAGCCGACAGGCGGACGGCGTTCCGGCCTGCAAGGCCATGCTGAAAGACATTCTGGAAGGCAACGCGAAGGCGAACTTTATCGAAGGCATGGGGTGCGTGGGCGGATGCGTGGGCGGCCCCAAGGCGCTGATTGACAAAGACCGGGCGACCGCCTTTGTGGACGAATACGGCGAAACGGCGGTTTACCCCACGCCCGTGGACAACCCTTACGTCATCGAGCTGTTAAAACGGCTGGGATACGAGACCATCGAAAGCCTCTTGAAGGAAGACAGCCTGTTTATACGGGATTTTAATAAGGAGTAGCGTATGGCCGAACTGCGAGACAGAAAAATTGAAAGCCTGATTGCGTTTTGTCTCGGCATCCGGGAAAAAGCGGACGCCCGCGCGCTGTATGATAAACATCTTCGCGACATTGAGACCGTCACACCGACCGAGCTTTTTTTGGTGATGTATGAGCAGTTGAAACGCGGTGTTTCGGTGGACGAGATGCTGGAATACGTCGATAAACTCATCAACGTTTTCTATGACACGCTGTCCGCATACCCTTGGGAAAAACCTGAAGCCGGAACTTTTTTGGACGTACTCATGCAGGAGAACGCCGGACTCATCGGCAGGCTGGAAGCGTTTAAGGCAGTCATTAAAAATAAAGACGCTGAAAAAACGCAGAACGGGATGCGCAGTCTGATTTCTGAGCTTAATCGGTATCATGTCCATATGCAGAAGCTCGAAAACATCCTGTTCCCGTATCTGGAAAAAGCCGAGGAGCGGTATCTGGGCTTACAGGTGCTCTGGGCGCTGCACGACGCGGCCAGAAACAAGCTGAAAGAGACTTACAGCCTCTTGGGACAAAGCAATCTGGATGAACGGGATTTTAACGCGGCGTTGGGTCAGCTCTATTTTCTGCTCTATGGGCTGGTGGACAAACAGGAATTGATTTTGTTCCCTGCGGCGGCCGAGATCGCGACCGCCGAGGAATTTGAGGATATGCTGGCGCAGAGCTTTGATTACGGATTTGCCTACATCGCGCCGCCCGAAAGAACGGAAAGGAAGGTAGCAAAAATGACGATGCCGAATGATTTGAATAGTCTGATTACCGAAACTGGAAGCCTCTCAATGTCCGAGATAATGGCCATGATGAACACCCTGCCGGTGGATATGACGCTGATCGACGCAAACGATAAGGTCAAGTATTTCTCCAAACCCAAAGGCCGCATCTTCCAGCGCTCGCCCGCCATCATCGGTCGGGATGTGCGCAACTGTCATCCGCCGAAATCCGTGCATATCGTGGAGCGCATTCTGGACGCCTTTAAGCAGGGAAAGAAGACAAACGCGAAGTTTTGGATTGAGATGAACGGGATGTTCATCGTCATCCAGTATTTTGCGTTGCGCGACGAAAATGGCGTCTACCTCGGCACGCTGGAGGTCAGCCAGGAAGTGAGTGACATCCGCGCGCTAACCGGTGAACAGCGGCTTTTGGATTGGCAGGAAAACGAATAGGCGAAAAAGGGATTTATGGTTTGACAGACCGCCTTGCGGTATGCTATAATTCACGAAAATCATCCGATAGAAACGGATGACTGCACCAGAAGAGATTAGAAATAGACGAGCAGAGAAAAGAAGAGAAAAGCGGTCCATCACTTTTATTTGGTTTGGATGCGTTATTACGACAGTCAATCATGACCTCTCTTTGCTTCTGCAAGGGAGGTTTTTTTAATGCCAACGATTCTTTCGCCCATCATCAAAACGGTGATGGCCGACACCGAAACACCCATATCGATTTTTGCCAAGCTGAAACCCTTTGGCGCGCAGTTTCTGCTGGAAAGCGCCGAGCGGGGGGAGCAGTTTGGCCGCTACAGTCTGATTGCGCTGAACCCCGAGGGGCACATCGCCATCACCGACCGCAAGCTGACCGTTTCGGGTGAGCTTTCGGGCGTGGTCACCAGCACCGATCCCTTTGCCGCCACCAAGCAGGCGCTGGTCGCCTACCGCGTGGAGCAGGTTTCGGGCGATTTTCCGTTTGTCGGCGGCGTGGCGGGTTTTTACGCCTACGACTGCATCCGATACGTGGAGGAACTGCCGAATATCCCGCCCGATGATATGGGATTCCCCGATATGCACGTTTACCTGTTTAAACAGGTGCTCATCTACGATCACTTAAAACACAGTCTGACCTATTCCTATCTGGTCGACAAAACCAGCGTCAGCGCCGAACGGATTGCCGACATCTCGGCCGAGATGGACGCGCTGTTAAAGCGCGTGCTCTCTTCGGCCATGCCTGCCGAAAAAGCGGCGACCCCCACACAGTACAAAACCTACGCCAACATGAACCGTGAAACCTACGAAAACAACGTACGCAAAGCGAGAGAATATATCAAAGAAGGCGACATTTTTCAGGTGGTGCTCTCGCGCCGCCGCACCTGCACGCCCGCGCCCGACGCGTTTTCCATCTACCGAAAACTGCGCTCGGTCAATCCTTCGCCCTATATGTATTTTCTGGACTTTAAGGATTACTACATCGTGGGCTCTTCGCCCGAGTGCTTAACACGCCTATCGGACGGCGTGGTGGAGACCTTCCCCATCGCGGGGACACGTAAGCGGGGCAAGGACGCGGCCGAGGATGAAGCGCTGGCCAGAGAGCTTTTGGCCGACGAGAAGGAACGCGCCGAACACGCCATGCTGGTGGATTTGGGCCGCAACGACATCGGGGCGCTTTCGGAGTTTGGGACAGTGGCGGTGAAAGAGATGATGCATGTCGAATACTTCTCGCACGTGATGCATATTGTTTCGCGCGTGGAAGGCAAGATGAAATCCGGCATCGACGGCGTGGATGCGTTAAAGCACGTTCTGCCCGCGGGCACGGTTTCGGGCGCGCCCAAAATTCGCGCCATGGAGATTATCGACGAGCTGGAAAACACCAAGCGCGGGCCGTACGCCGGCGCGGTGGGGTATTTCGATTTTCGCGGCAACATGGATGTGTGCATCACCATCCGCACGCTGCTCTTTAAAGACAACTGCGTGCACGCGCAGGCCGGAGCCGGTATCGTGTACGATTCGGTGCCCGAAAAGGAATTCGAGGAGACCGACAACAAGCTGGGCGCGCTGTTTAAGGCGCTGGGCGAAGAAAACAGCACGATGGAGGAGGTGGAAGCGTTATGATCTGTTTAATCGACAACTACGATTCATTCACCTATAACCTGTATCAATATTTGGGCGAAATGTGCCCGGACATCCGGGTTTTCCGAAATGACAAAATCACCATCGATGAGATACGCGCCATGGCACCCGACCATATCGTCATCTCTCCCGGCCCGGGACGGCCGGAAGACGCGGGCATCTGTGTGGATCTCATCCGCACTCTGTCGGGAAGAATCCCGATTTTGGGCATCTGCCTGGGGCATCAGGCCATGGGGCTGGCTTTTGGGGGATGCATCGATTACGCGCCCGAGATTGTGCACGGCAAGCGATGGCCCGTAAAGAACACAAAAAAGAGCCTGCTGCAGGATTTGGACGAGCGCTTTGAAGCCGGACGGTACCATTCACTGTGCGTGGCCATGGAAACCCTGCCGGACACACTGGAACCGCTGGCCGAAACCGAGGACGGTGTGCTGATGGCTATGCGCCACAAAATCCATCCGACATTCGGACTGCAATTCCACCCGGAATCCATCTTAACGCCGGACGGAAAGAAGATACTGAAACGATTCCTGGAAGAGAAGGGAAGCGGAGGAGAGATAACCATGAAAACCTATCTGGAACAACTGTTGAAAAAAGAGGATTTATCCATAGAACAATCGACGGCCATGATGAACGGCATCATGAGCGGCGAATATACCCACGCGCAGATGGCAAGCCTTTTAACAGCCATGCGCGCCAAAGGCGAAACAGCGGACGAAGTGACCGGATGCGCTTTGGTGATGCGGGACAAGGCTTCGCGCGTCCATGCGGGCGACGCGGTGATAGACAACTGCGGCACAGGCGGCGACGGCGGCGGCACATTCAATGTCTCCACGGCTTCGGCTTTTGTGCTGGCCGCGGCGGGTGTGCCGGTGGCCAAGCACGGCAACCGTTCGGTTTCCAGCAAATGCGGCAGCGCCGACGTTCTGGAAGCGCTGGGCGTGAAGGTGGATCTTCCACCCGAGGGCGTGGAAACCTGCATCCGGGAAGCGGGCATCGGATTCATGTTTGCGCCGGTCTACCACAGCGCCATGAAGTTTGTGATGCCGGTTAGAAAAGAACTGGGCGTCAAGACCATATTCAACATCTTAGGGCCGCTGACCAATCCGGCGCATGCCAAATATCAGGTCATCGGCGTATATGATGAAAGCCTGCTCACCATGTTTGCCGAAACTTTGAAGAACATGGGCAGCAAGCGCGCGCTGATTGTGCATGGCATGGACGGCATGGACGAAATCACGCTGTGCGACAAAACAAAGGCCTGCGAGCTGACCGAAAACGGCGAGATTAAGGAATACACCATCGATCCCGAAGAATTCGGGTTTAAGCTCTGCGCCCCCGAAGCCATCACGGGCGGGGACGCCGAAACCAACGCCAAGATTGTGGAGGCGATTCTGGACGGCGAGACGGGTGACCGACAGAATCTGGTCTGCCTCAATGCGGGCGCGGCACTGTATATTGCGGGCAAGGCCGACAGCATCCAGGATGGCGTGGCATTGGCGAAAGAAATCCTCGCCAGCGGAAAAGCGAAGGCGGCGCTGGAAGCCATGCGCAAGGTCAGTCAGGGTGCGGTTTCATGATTCTGGACGATATCGTCGCCAAGAAAAAGATTCGGCTGGACGCCTTAAAACAGGTGGCCAGTCTCGACTATATGAAAGAGGGCGCGGAAGTCTTTCGGCGCACCTTTAAAGAGGCGCTGACGAAAAACAGCGATATCGCGATTATCGGCGAGATTAAAAAAGCGTCGCCCTCCAAGGGCATCATCAAGCCGGATTTTTCGGTGGAAGACCTCGCCAAGGCCTATGACAAGGCCGATGTTCAGGCGCTTTCGGTGCTGACCGAGCAGGACTTTTTCCTCGGAAGCCCGGACTACATCAAAACCGCCAAGCAGAACAGCCGCCTGCCGGTCTTAAGAAAAGATTTTATCTTCGACCCGTGGCAGGTTTATGAAAGCTACCTTTTAGGTGCGGATGCGATTTTGCTGATTGCGGCGATTCTGGACAACGCGCGGATGAAACAGTTATACGATTTGGCCACCGAGCTCGGCATGGATGTGCTGACCGAAGTGCACGACGCCGAGGAATTAAAGCGTGTTTTGGATGTGAACGTGGACATCATCGGCATCAACAACCGAAATCTCAACGATTTTACGGTGGATCTGGCTGTCACCGAAACCTTGACGGCGAAAATTCCCGACGGGAAAGTGAAGGTCAGCGAGAGCGGAATTTTTACTTCGGACGACGTCGCACGGATGAAGGATGCGGGCGTGGATGCGCTCCTGATCGGCGAATCGCTGATGCGGGCGGGGAATATTCCGAAAGCCGTTCGGGATTTACGGGGAGCGTAAGCCATGACCAAAATCAAGATTTGCGGGCTTAGACGAATGGAAGATGTGGTGTGGGCAAATGCGCTTTTGCCCGACTATGTGGGCTTTGTGTTTGCGCCCAGCAAACGGCAGGTGACTCCCGAGGCGGCCAGAGCGATGATTGAAAAACTCGACCCCAAAATCATCACAGTCGGGGTGTTCGTCAACGCGGGCGCCGAAGAACTGCTGAAAACCAAAGAAACCTGCGGCCTTGATATCCTCCAGCTGCACGGCGAGGAGACGCCTGAGTTTTGTGCGGGGCTCAGTACGCCGGTCTGGAAAGGGTTTCGCGTGAGAAGCGAGTTGACGTTTGCCATCGCCAACGGATATGAAGTTCAAGGCTACCTGCTGGACGGATACGACGCGAGCGCGCACGGCGGAACGGGCAAGACCTTCGATTGGCGCAAAGCCGGAGACTTTAAATTTAACGCACCGCTGATTGCGGCGGGCGGGATTGACGAAAACAATGTACGAGAAGTGATTGAGATACTGTCGCCGATGGCGGTGGATGTGAGCAGCGCGGTGGAGACCGACGGGTATAAAGACCCAGATAAAGTCGCGCGGCTGATTGGAAAGGTGAGAAACGGATGAACGAGAAGATTTCACGAAAATACGGGGAATTCGGCGGGCAGTACTGCCCGGAGCTGTTGATGAACGCGCTGATTGTGCTGGAAGAGGCCTGGCAGACCTATGTGCCCACGCCCGAATTTCAGAAGGAATATAAGAAGCTTTTGAAAGACTATTCGGGACGGCCGACGCCGCTGTACTATGCCGAGAATCTTTCAAAAAAGCTGGGCGGCGTCAAACTGTACCTGAAACGGGAAGATTTAAACCACACCGGTTCGCATAAGATCAACAATGTGCTGGGTCAGGCACTGCTGGCGGTGCGCATGGGCAAAACCAAGGTGATTGCCGAAACCGGCGCGGGACAGCACGGTGTGGCCACAGCCACGGCGGCGGCGCTGTTTAATCTGGAATGCGAAGTGTTTATGGGCACCGAGGATATTGAGCGCCAATCGCTGAACGTGACGCGTATGCGGATGCTGGGCGCCACGGTGACGCCGGTGGCTTCGGGCACGGGTACGCTGAAGGACGCGACCAACGAGGCGCTCCGCGCATGGACAGCACGCGTGGAGGACACCTTTTATGTACTGGGCTCGGTGGTGGGGCCGCACCCATACCCCGCGCTGGTACGGGATTTCCAGCGGATTATCGGCGATGAGACCAAAGCGCAGATGCTGGAAGCCGAAGGAAAACTGCCGGATAGGCTGGTGGCCTGCGTGGGCGGCGGAAGCAACGCCATGGGTCTGTTTGCGCCGTTTTTAGAGGACGACGTGGCCATGGTCGGTGTGGAGGCCGGAGGTCTCGGCATCGAGACCGGACAGCACGCGGCATCCATGACCTGCGGTTCGGTCGGCGTGCTGCACGGCATGAAGAGCCTGTTTTTGCAGGATGAATTCGGCCAGATTACGCCGGTGTATTCCATATCGGCCGGTCTGGATTACCCGGGCGTCGGGCCCCAGCACGCGCACTTAAAGACCAGCGGACGGGTGACTTACGAAGCCGTGACCGACAATGAAGCCGTGGAGGCGTTTGCCCTGCTGACGCGCACCGAAGGGATTATTCCGGCCATCGAGAGCGCACATGCGCTGGCCTGGTGCGTGAAACACGCGGATGAACTGAAACCGGGAGAAGTCGTGGTCGTGAATCTTTCGGGACGCGGCGACAAGGATGTGTCGCGGATTGCCGAATATTTGGAGGAAGGGAAATGAAGACAAGAATAAGCGAAAAATTTGAAGCGCTGAAAGCGAGAAACCGCAAAGCGCTGATTCCTTTCTTTATGCCGGGCGCGCAAGGGGAGCAGAGCATTGCCGAAACTATACTGGGGCTGGAAGCCGCGGGCGCGGATTTAATCGAACTGGGTGTTCCGTTCTCGGACCCCATGGCCGACGGACCGGTGATTCAGCGGAGCGCCGAGGCGGCTTTAAAAAAAGGTGTGATGACCGACACGGTGTTTGCGGCGGTGAAGGAAGCGCGGGAAAAAACCGATATTCCGCTGCTGTTGCTGGTGTACTACAACAGCGTGTTCAAATACGGGCCTGAGCGTTTTGCCAGAGACTGCGTTGCGGCGGGCATCGATGGGCTCATCATCCCCGACCTGCCGTTTGAGGAGCAGGGTGAGCTGACGCAAGTCACCCGAGACCTGCCGCTGGACGTGATTACGCTGGTGGCCAGAACATCCAAGAACCGCCTGAAGACTGTCTTGGAAAAGGCCGAAGGCTTTATCTACTGTGTTTCCACCACCGGCGTCACCGGCGAACGCGCGAAAGTTTACAGCGGCCTTAAAGGCTTTCTGGAGGAGATTAAAGCGCATACCGATGTGCCGCGCTGTGTGGGTTTCGGCATCTCCGACGCGGCGCAGGCCGCCGAGGTGGCCGCATACGGCGAGGGCGTCATCGTGGGCAGTGCACTGGTGCGCCGATTCCTGGACGAAAGCGCCGAAGCGGGATATGCGCTGATTCGCGAAATGCGGGCCGCAATCGGCGAATAAAATTGTGAACAATGCGGCAAAGATGTTTAGAGAAGGGCGAAACGGATTATATATACGCGTAACCAGCAATGGGCTTTTTTAGATGTTGTGTCCGCGTATCGCCCCGTAACATCGGCCTAACCGATGCTTTAATAATGAAAGAACGGCTTGCCAAAAGCAAGCCGTTTTTTCTTGTCGTAAAGATTTAAATTGATTCAACGGAAGGGAAAAAGTGTATAATAATCATAAAGTGTCAAGAAGGTGGAGCGATTTTTTCGATGAATATACTGGTGGTAAACGACGACGGCATTCAAGCCAAGGGGATTCATATTCTGGCCGAAGCACTGAAAGCTTACGGGGAAACTTATGTGGTGGCGCCACAGAGCGAGCAAAGCGGCGCGGCGCATTCCATCACCCTGCACGACCCGATGGGTCTTAAAAAATGCGAAGACTTTATGCCGGGCGTTTCGGCGTGGAGCTTGGAAGGCAAGCCGGCAGACTGCGTGAAGTTCGCGGCGTTTGGCCTGGGCATCAAGCCGGATCTGGTGGTTTCGGGCATCAACGACGGGGCCAATCTCGGCACGGACATCATGTACTCAGGGACGGTATCGGGCGCGTTTGAGGGCGTCATCCTCGGCATCCCGTCCATCGCCATATCGACCGACTTTGATCATTTTGGCATCGTTGAAAAAGAGATTGATTCCCTGCTATCGCGTGTGATGGCCGCCGATATTCTGGACTCGGGCGTGGTTCTCAACATCAATTTCCCCTCCGCCATCCACGCGGCGTCCAGAGGCATTCATATTACGCATCAGGGCCTGCGCCCTTTTGACCACGCCTATGAGTTCGACGGTGAAAAGTACTGGGCCAAAGGCACCTGGTACCCGTTTATCAACGATGAAACCTCGGACGTTTACGCCTTTGAGAACGGCTATATTTCTTTAACACCCTTAAAAACCGACCGGACCGATTATGACTACCTAAACCAGATTAAGGCGAAATTGAACAAGTGACTTTTTTTTAGAAGAATCAGGATGTACAGAAACAACTTTAGGTTAAAAACCGTCCGTTTTTTGTTGGGAGCAGACCAACCTTAAAATAACCTGAAAGAAGATTTCAGGCAGGATTAAGCCCGCAAGGCTAAGATGAGGAGAATAGTTTTGCCAAAGGATTTGGCTGAGGATGCGTTAAACGAGGAGGAATCAAGGCAGTGAGTGAGCAGACGAAAGAAAAGCAGATAAAAGAAAAAAAGGTGAAAGAGCCGAAAGCTAAGAAAGTAAAAGAACCTAAGGTGAAAAAGGCGAAAGAACCTAAAGTAAAAAAGGTGAAAGAGCCGAAAGAGAAAAAGGCGAAAGAGCCTAAATCCAAAGCGGTCAGCGCGGCAAAAGAGAAGTATCTGGCGGCGAAAGCCAAAAGACTTGCAAACGCCAAACCGCATCCCAAACTGGACAAAATCAAGAAATTCTTGCACAGAATAAATACCAAAAGAATGCGGATTATCGGCATTATTGTTTTGGTTATCATCGCATTTTTTGTGGTCAAAGCCATCATCACCAACCGCGCCGAGAAGATGGCGGTCTTCAATGTGACGCCGACATACGAAACCGTGACGCGCGGCGATATCGCGATTACCATTGCTGGCGACGGCAATTTAAGCTCGGGAACGTCTATGAATTATGACGCCGTGTGCGACCTGGCGGTTGATCAGGTGCTGTTGGGCGCCGGTTCGGTGGTCAGTGCCGGAGACGTCATCGCCACACTGGATGCCGACGGCATGAATGAGATATTAAAGACGCTCTCTTACAGCCTGGAAGAAAAACAGACGGCCGTGGACAAATCGGACGATACCGAGACGACCTATTATATTCTGGCACCGGAAAGCGGCCGCCTGAAGGATATTCAGGTGGAGGAAGACGATACCACCGACGAGGCCATCAAGGACCCCGGATATCTCGCCATCATCTCCACTGTGGATGAAATGAAGATTGAGGTGACCGAGGCAGAGTACAACACGTTATCAAGTGTCAGCTCTCTGGTCATTCGTACTGAAGGCTACAGATATTCTGACGATATCTCACTGCGGATTATCGACGATAAATACTACGTCATTCTGCCGACAGCCATGCGTACCATCGGCGCGGAAGCCAGCGTATACAGCGCGGCGGCGACCAAGGTGGGCAATGAGCTGGCCACCGGAACTTTGGAGCTGGTGGATTATGTCTATGTGAAGGATACCGAAGGCACCATCTCACTTCAGGACGACTTTGAAAACTATTGGGTAGAAAAGGGCGAAGTGCTCTTCCATATCGACAAATACAGTTACTCTTTGGAACAGGCTTACGATGAACTGGCAACAGTGCGTGAGCAGTATGATGCGTGCCTTAAGCTGGCGGACAGTCTGCAATTGGTGGCGCCGACGGACGGCATCGTCGGTACCTTGAACATCGCCAACAATACGACGCTTCCAGCCGATTCAACCATTGCGACCATGTATTCGGATGACGATTGGGTCGCATCGGTATCCATCGACGAACTGGATATCAACAGCGTGGAAGTGGGTCAGAGCGCCGTGGTGACGATTGACGCTTTGGACTACGGCGAATTTGACGCCACCGTGGAGAGCATTTCCTCATCGGGTTCGGCATCCGGCGGCATCACCACGTATGATGTGGTTTTAGCTGTGGATGATAACGACCTGTTTAAGCTGGCCATGACGGTCACCTGCGAAATTGAGGTGCAGTCGTCTGATAACACATTGCTGATCTCCTCGGATTCATTGCGGACGACCGGAACGGTGGATTATGTTCTGGTGAAGGCAGACAGAACGCTGGCTGAAAAAGCGGAGATTCGAAAAGCAATCTTAAAAAATGATTTTGAGACACTATCGAAATACATCAGCGTTGAATCGACGGACACTTCGGAAACCACTGCAACCTCGGACAGTGCAGGCAGCGAAAGCGGACCTGTACCGAGCGGCGCTTCTGACCAGCAGAGCGGCCCAATGCCGAGCGGTGCTTCTGACCAGCAGAGCGGCCCGATGCCGAGCGGCGGTATGGATGGCGCAAGCGGGCCGATGCCGAGCGGTATGTCCGGGGGCATGGACAGCGGGGATATGCCGACCATGTCTCAGAGCGGCAGCAATAACAATTTATCGGTCTCACTTTCCAACCTGGTAGAACTGCTCTATGGCAATATCGTGGTTGTGGAAGCCGGGCTGGACGACGGAACCAATGTTGAAATACTTTCGGGTTTAAGCGAAGGCGATGAAGTGCTGATTCCGATTACGACGGACGAGGATGACGAAAGCAGCGGATTCTCATTCAACATGTTCGGCGGAGGCGGGGGAGCTACGTCCTCACAATCCGGAGGCGGCGGAGGCGGCGGTCAGATGCCTTCCGGCGGCGGAGGCGGCGGTGAGATGCCGGCCGGCGGCGGAGGACCCGGAGGCGGAAACTGATGAAGAAAGAAGAAGCCAAGGTTATAATCGACATTCGGAACATGTACAAGATCTATGAGATGGGCAGTGAAGAAGTGCATGCGCTGGATGGCGTTAACCTGCAAATACGGGAACATGAATTTGTTGCCATCATCGGTCCGTCAGGTTCGGGGAAATCGACACTGATGAACATGATCGGATGTCTGGATACGCCGACATCCGGCGAATATATCTTAGATGGCATCAGCATCGAAAATTACACTGAAAATGAATTAGCCCATATTAGAAACGTGAAAATCGGTTTTATCTTTCAGCAGTTCAACCTTTTCCGGCGCTTAACCGCGCTGGAAAATGTTGAGATGCCAGCCAAGTACAACCGTGTTCCCGTCGAAGAACGGCGGGCCAGAGCCGTTGAGGCTTTAAAAATGGTTGGACTGGGGGAAAGAATATACCACCGCCCGACCGAGCTTTCGGGCGGCCAGCAGCAGCGCGTGGCCATTGCGCGAAGCCTGGTCAACAAACCGCCGATTCTGCTGGCGGACGAGCCGACCGGCAACCTGGACAGCAAATCAGGTGAAGAGATCATGAAGATGATGCATCAGCTCCACAGCGAAGGAAACACAATTATTCTGATTACACATGACAATGATATTGCCGAAGAGGCTGATCGGGTCGTCCGTATCTTCGACGGCCGGATTCATGAAGATAAACAGAAGGGAGCCAAATAGATGGTATATACAGAAGCCTTTATATCGGCGGTTAAAGCGATATGGGCACACAAGATGCGCTCCTTTCTCACCATGCTGGGTATCATCATCGGCATATTCAGCGTTACCGCGCTGATTTCGGTGGCACAAGGTACCACGGCATCGGTCACATCCAGCATTGAGAGCATGGGTAGCAACCTCTTAACCATCAACATCATGGATCGGAGAACGTCATTGGACGCCAAGGATATTGAAGCGATATCCGAGCTGGAGGGTGTGGGAATGGTCAGCCCCTATGTGCAGTCCACCTACACCTTACGGTCGTCTATCAGCACCATGGAGGATATTTCGACCTATGGCGTCAACGCGGACTACACCAAGATTGTGGAATACACGCTGGCGACCGGAAGAGAGCTGACCGACGAGGACAGCGACAAGCGGATGCGTGTGGCGGTTTTGGGCTCTGAAGTGGCGACCGAACTTTACAATACTGCCGATGCGGCCATCGGACAGGAAATCTCGATTGGCGGCACACGGTTTACGGTGGTGGGCGTTTTGGAATCCGAAGGCACATCGTCTTCGGGCAATGAAGACGAAATGATCCTGATTCCGTTCTCCACAGCACAGCGCATGATGAAAAACACGGATATCAGCAGCATCTACGCTTCGGCGACCAGCAGCGATACCGTTGAACTGGCGCAAGAGAACATTGAGGACTATCTCTATCAGGTTTCCGGATCCGAGGACAACTATATGGTGTTTAACCAGTCCGAAGTGCTGGAGTCTCTGGAAGGCGTCACTGGAACATTGACCATGATGCTGGGCGGCATCGCGGCCATCTCACTGCTGGTTGGCGGCATCGGCATCATGAACATCATGCTGGTCAGCGTCACCGAGCGCACACGTGAGATTGGCATCCAAAAGGCGATTGGAGCCACAAGAAAAGATATTCTAACGCAGTTTCTGATTGAGGCGATTCTGGTCTCGGGCCTGGGCGGTCTTCTGGGGCTGGGACTGGCATACGTCAGCACCGGGCCGTTGGGGAGTGTGCTGGATATGACGGTGGAAATCGAATCCTGGGTGGTCATCGTCTCCATTGGGTTCTCTCTGGCGGTGGGTATCGTATTCGGTATCTATCCGGCCATCCGCGCATCCAAGCTGAACCCCATCGACGCGCTGCGGTATGAATAATGCCGAAGGTAGTTTAAGGCGACTTTTGCGAGAAAGGCACAGCGATGCAGTCTGTTTATTTTGACAGGCAGATATATATCAAAACTTTGAAGGCCGCCAGAAAAAAGCGGGCGGCTCTGAAACACCAAAAAACAAAATCAGACGGTAAAAAGAAGCGGCTATGGATAATGGCCGCGGCGGGCGCGGTGTGCCTGGCGGCGGTCATCATTCTGGGTTTTGCTTTGCGCCCCGGTACCGCACAGATTGAAGCGATTCTCGAAACCGGGAAGTTTGCCGGCGGGGTATCGGTGGACGGCGTGGAGATTTCCGGGCTGACCATGGATGAAGCCCGCGCGGCGCTGGCCGATGAAACGGCGGAAAAACTGGAGAGCACCGAATTCTCCTTTGAGTTCAACGGAACGCAGTATACCAAAACCGCCGGCGAACTGGGCGTTACGACGAATCTTGACACAGTATTGGAAAACGCGATGCTGTCGGATAAGTCGCAGGGACTTTTTCTAAATTTAAGCACAAAACTCGATATACGAAACAGCGGAAGAGCCTTTGAAACCGAATTGTCCGCAGATACGGATACCATAGCGCCGGCGATTGCGTCGCTTGCCGAAACGCTGATTACAGCGCCAACCGAGCCCAGACTGGTGTTTGATGAAAACGCCGCGAACGGCGATTATATCACCTGGGAAGAAGGCGTGGACGGCGCCGCGCTGGACGAAACGGACATGCTGGATCGCATCACGCAGGGGATTGCCGACGGAGAAACCGACCTTGGCACGGTAAACGCGGTTTTGACCGCGCCGAACGAAACGGCCCAGACGCTTTCCGAGAATGTGGTGAAGATTTCCGAATACACCACATCGTTTTACGGCGTGACATTAAGCGAAGAAAAGCGCGTTTCCAATATCGTGAAGATGGCCGACTACATCAACGGGTCGGTGATTGCGCCAAACGAAGTATGGTCGTTTAACGACTGTTCGGGTGAGCGCACCGAGGCGGGCGGATGGCAGCTGGCCAAAACGCTGTACGGCGGAGTTTTGGTGGAGGAGATGGGCGGCGGCGTCTGCCAGGTATCCACCACGGTCTACAACGCCTTTCTTTTAGCCGAGCTTGGCGTCGTGGAGCGGCACGCGCACTCCAAACCGAGCACCTATGTGCCAATCGGGCTGGACGCCACGGTGGATTACGGCGTGAAGGATTTAAAAATTATCAATACGCTGGAAGATACCGTCTATCTGGTCGTTCAGGTGGATACCGAAAAAAAGACTATTACGGCTTCCGTTTACGGGCCCAAACCCGACCACAACTATCAGGTAATCGTACGGGCGCTGATCTGGCAGAGCAATATTGAACCCGAAGAGGCCGCGCAGGTATTGGTGGCCGAAGGGGGATATGCACCGGACGGCACCTATGTGGCGCCGGGCACCAAGTACGCTTATCCGGCGACCACACTGGGTTCCCGATATAAAACATACCGGTACTACTACCCGCTGGATTTTAATGACGAAACTGACGACCCGTATTCTTGGGTAGGATATGAAAAAGGGGATAACGCATCCGGCGAGAAGATTTCGGTGCAGTATTATACTGAAGACGGCACTGGAAAGGACATCGTAACCTATTATCCGCCGATTGCCGGGACGTACTATATCAATCCCAAGGATGCGAATTAGGGGAAAACGAGGCAAAAAAGCCGCAGAGAATGCGGTTTTTTTGTTTAGAAAAACATTTTTACGGGTATAAAAAACTTATACGGTTTGTATAAAAAAGCGGTGTTTGACTTGACAAAACGGCCGAAATATGATAAAAAAATTATACGGGGTGTAAATAATTTTTACACCATTTGTAAGGAGGCGGCTATGGATCAGAATAACTTTATTGATACAGTATGCAAGAAGTTGAATCTGGATTACAGCAAGGGGATTTTGGGCGCGGACGCTGATTTCCTGGATATGTTTAAAGTCATTGACCAATGTGACATCGATATGAGCTTTACCGACAAAGCGTCAGAAATCAGCGGCATCAAGCAGGCGCTGATCTGCATGAAGGTTCCGGCGGAAAGCAAGTCCACTTTCGATAAGTACAATCAGACCATCGTGAGCGTTGCCAAAGACCTGTTCGGCACTCGGGATGGATATACCATCTGCGGACTGGAATGCGGTGTTCTGGCGCAGGCCGAAGCGCAGGCTGTATAAAACACAACCGCAATTATTTTTAAGCATAAGAAAAACAGCACATGTCGTGCTGTTTTATTTTTTTATCGAAATTTTTATGTCACCGACCCTTAAAAAAGCTTATGGTTCCACTGATTTGACCAGTTCGTCAAACGCCGCATTATCCATAGATTCTAAATTATCAAGATTGATTTCCTTTGAAACGATTTTCGCTTCAATATCTTCCAGCTGCGCGCGAATCTCCGAATCAATTTGATCGTAATAACTATTCTTTGCAATGCCCACCGCGTTCTCGGAAATACCTAAATTGTACCCTGTGCCAAACGCCAATTCATCGGCGGCATATTGGTCAATCGCCCAGAAGATAGCCCCATCATATTGCTTCACAATAGAAGTTAAAATATGGGCTGCTTTCTCGGGATATTTCTCTTCCAGCTCAAGCGCCTGATCAATATCGACGCCAATCACATATTGATCTGCCGCCAGCGCTCCGTTGATTACGCCATAACCCGTTTGTCCTGCCGCCTGGAAGATGACATCCACACCTTGTGAATACTGAGTTGTCGCTTGCCGCTCTCCGGTTTTTTTGCTGCTAAAAGTCCCGGAATACGAAACCATGATTTTGATATCATTATTGATATATTTCGCGCCTTCAATGTAGCCCAGCAAAAACAGATTTCTAATTGTGTAGATGTTCATGCCGCCCACAAATCCAATTAGCGGCTGCTCATTTGCGAGGCCCATTTTTGAGGATGTGACCAGTGCCGCGCATGCGCCAGCAAGAAATGTCGCTTCATTTGTTTTAAAATTAATCGTCATCACATTCGATGGCGTGCTGTCACTTGAACTTTCAAAAAGGATAAAATGCGTATCAGGATATACTTCAGCGTTCAGGTAAACGAGGTTTGACATGGTGCCGCTGAAGTCGCTCAGCGCGATGACAAAATCCCAGTCCTCTTCCAACACAGCCATGAAATTCTTTTCCCAGCTCTTTGTGCTTTTACCCATCTCAACATATGAAATCGTTGATCCATATTCTGCGTTAATATTCTCAAGCCCTTCATAGGCCAAACTGTAATAAGGCTGGTCTACGAGGTTGCCGGGGATTAAGAGCACTATTTTCAAGTCCTTAGCCCGATTTTCTTTTTCAAGCTGTTTTTGCGCTTCAAGCTCCGCCTCAATACGTGCCTGCTCGGCCGCCACTTCTTCCGGGCTCATTGTTGGCACTGGCGTCGGCGTTGGTTCGGGGGTTGGCGCAGGAGCAAAGCTGCTGCAGCCAGCTACAAACATTAAGATCACCAAGATAAGTACAATAAGCTGTCTTGTTTTCATGAGTGATTCCTTTCCTTTGCTGTTTTACACAAAGCACAATGAACCTGTATTATGTAAAATCAGTTTATTTTGTTTCGCTCACTTCAATTAAGTTAAAAATCGGATGCTTGGGAGGTTGATAAGGGAATCCCATATCCTGCGGTTATTCACTTTTCAGTAATTCCCGCTCAGAAATTTATATTGTATGAGCAGTATATCAAATCTGCTACAATATGTAAATACAGGGTTATCATTTTGAGTTATGGATTTAACAGTAAGAAATATAAGAATCACGCATCACGCGTATTGGCTTTTGATGCTTCAAGGGATGCCGCATTGTGCGCACGTGAAATATAGATGAAAAAAGGGCCATTTTCTGACCCTTTTCTTTTAAAAACCCATGGTAAACTGATCCGGATCGCCGCCGTAGGATGTGCCGTTATTCAGCGAGCCCAAAGCCCGCATATCCGCATCGTTCAGCTCAAAGTCAAAGATATCCGCATTCTCGATGAGCCGTTCTTTTTTGGAGGATTTCGGGATAATCGCTACGCCATTCTGCAGGTGCCAGCGTAGAACCGCCTGTGCGCCGGTTTTGCCGTAATGCGCACCGATGGCGTCGATCCCCTTGGCGTCCCTAATGTGCCCGTGAAAAAGCGGGCCCCAGGCCGTGAGCACAATACCTTTTTCCTTAGCGTACGCTCTCAGCTCTTCTTGCGGATAGAACGGGTGCATCTCCACCTGATCGACCACCGGCGCTTCACCGAAGGCGGCCATGATTTCATCCAGATGATGAATTTTAAAGTTGCTGACGCCGACGGATTTCACTTTGCCCTGACTTTTTAGTTCCAGCAGTGCTTCCCAGGTCTTTAGCCGGCGGGCTTTATCCTGTCCCGGCCAATGGATGAGGTAAAGGTCGAGGTAATCGGTTTTCAGCCGTCTTAAGCTGTTTTCGCAGGCGATGATGGCGTTCTCGTACCCTTGCTCATTGTTCCAAAGCTTGGTGGTGAGGAAGAGCTCCTCGCGCGGTAAGCCGCAGGCCCGGATGCCCATCCCGACGCCGGCTTCGTTTTTGTAGAATGAAGCGGTATCAATCAGCCGATATCCAGCCTCCACCGCCCAGGCGATGGTCCGCTCGGCCTCGCTGCCGTCCCCCAGCAGATAAACGCCGAGACCCAGCCAGGGCATCGTATTGCCGTCTTTTAAATTCGCTCTGTCATTGATATTCATGCGTATTATCCTCGATTTCTACACGGCGTTGGCGATGGCCACATGGTTCAGCTGAATCGCCACGGGGCAGATCATATTGTCCTGCGTGTGGGTTTCGGAAGACAGCCGCATGGACGCGGCCGACTCCTTGAAATTGCCCGATATGGAGCCGCCGGTCACGACACGGGTGTCTTTGCCGTCAAAGTATCGCCCGAGGCGAATCTCACCGCCAAAGTCGCCGGTAATCTCGTTTATCTGAAAATCGGAGAACGCGAGGAGCTCGAGGTGCGGTGATTTTTCTAGATCGGCAAGCGAAGAAGCCCCGCCCTCCACCTCGGCGTTTTCGATGATGCCGGTCGCCGGAACGCCTAGGTATTGCGAAAAACGGTTTTGCCCGTGATATTGCTGCAGTACGCCGTTTTTATACAGCGTATGATCGGTGAGGTATACGCCGTCGCTGTCGATGCTGCGCGAGCCCGCCAGCCCTGGAATGATGGGGCGTAAATGTAGCGTCACCGCGTCGCCCGTGATGGTCTCACCCTGCAGCTTCTCGCCGATTTTGATGTCCGAATATTGCTGATACACCATCTCGGCACTGGATTTTAGGATGAAGTAGCGAAGGAACTCGGGTACGCTGGTGCGGGTTAAGATGACCGGGACGTCCTTAACGCCGGTCATCGGCTGCGCCGATGCGCGAAGCTGTGCGGTTTCCAACGCATCTGCCGCGAAGGCTTTCAGCTTTTCCTCATCAGCGTCCGAAAAGCGCAGGACGTTGAAGATTTCCACGCTCTCGCCGCCGGACGGTTTCCAGTCCACGATGAGCTCAATTTCGCCGTAGTAGGTGGTGTAGGCCTGATCTACGCCGCGTGAGTTCAGCAGACGACGTTCGGTTTTCTCCAAAAACAGCTCGACCGAATTGATGCGGCCGTCCTGGTGGGTATTCTGGCTGTATAGTGCTTTGATAATCCGTGACGCCAAGACCATGGGGTCCTTTCCCGCTACACTGGCGGGCACCGCGTCGGCGTCCTTTTTCTGCCTGGCCACCAAATCGAATCGTTCGTTTTTGACGAAGGATGCGCCGAGAACCAGATCGTCCAGCGCGGTTTTCAGCTCGGTTTCGGAAAGAGTCGGCGGCAGGGTGGCGGCCGCCGAACCGGTGTACTTCCGGCCGTCTGCTTCAAAGTTCTTGTAGATGGTTACACGGGACTTGGCCACCTGCTTGGTGCGGTTCATATCCATCTTGGTTTTGATCAAGAAAAATTCGTGCGATTCGGTGACGCCGTGATTGATGAGCCAGCCGTCAATGTCGGTTCTGTTTTTCAGCGCGGTGATGATTGTCTTTAGTTGTCTATCCATTATCCCAGCCTCCCGGTCAGCTTGATGTAGGTGCCGCCAATGGACGTCTTCATCCATTCCTTATAGCCCTTGCCGCAGTGGCCCGAACCGCTAAGGTACAGCGCATCGTCCGAAACCGCAGTGATGGATTTTAAGACATCCGGAACATAGCCGGTCATCAGGACGGGCGCGACGATTTTGCCCGTCAGTTTGCCGTCCTTAATCTCACGGCCTTTGGAGATCATGCACTGGATGCCCCAGTTTTTCGGATCCTCCATGCCGCTCTTGTAGTTTTCCAAGAGATATCCGAATTTGACGGACTTAATCATATCCGACAGCTTGTCCTTGCCCGGGGCAAAGAAGGTGTTGGTCATACGCGCGTAGGCCTTGCGCTCATAGCTTTCGCGGCGGCCGTTGCCGGTGGGCGGTGTGCCCAGACGAATGGCCGACAGCAGGTCGGAGATGCCGGCTTTTAAGACGCCGTGGTCGATGATTTTGGTGTCGGTGCCGAAGACGCCTTCGTCATCGAACAGGAATGTGGCCACGTTTTCGGCGCTCTTTGCGCCGTCGTGCATATCGAGAACTTTGGACGCCACAGCTTTGCCCATATATTCGGCGCCTTTGGCGCGTTCCTTCACAAACATATCCATCTCCACGCCGTGCCCGAACGCCTCGTGCGCAATGAGGCCGGTCACCTGCGGGTCGCAGATGATCTCATAGGTGCCGGGCACAATCCGTTCGGCCGAGAGCAGTTCCACAGCTTCATCGATGATGGTGTGCGTCATCGCCGCGAGTTCGTCCAGAACTTCAACGCCCTTGTTGCCCGAAGCGCCGCCGTATTCGTATTGCATATTGTCGTCTTTCGCAGCCAGCGCCAGCGCATTGGCGGTGGCGAATGTGTAGGCCTGTTTGGCCGTGCTGTTTTTCGTGTAGAAGGCTTTGCAGATGGTCAGATCGGTGTAGATGACCTTAAAATCGATGAGCTTACTGTTATATGCGCGCCCGTCTTCCATCATCTCGGTCATGCGCTGAATCTTTTCGGCGGTGGAAACCGACGCAGGCAGGACAGCTACGTCGGCCTGAAAGGTTTCGCTTTTTCCATAGGCTTCGGGCTTGGGGAACACGCTGGGCTCAATGCCCGCGGCCCTAAGGGCGGCAAGGTCATTTTTCGCGGTGTGCGTTACCTTCTGCGCTACGGCGCTTAAATTCTCGGCATAGAGCGCGTTGAACGAATGCTCGGAGTAGCCGATGCCGTTATAAACGCGGACGACAAAGCCCCGTTCGGCCAAAAGCCCGTCATCCACGCTGGTGCCCGAAAAGCCCACCGAGAGCTTTTTTCCCTGACAGTCGGTCACCAGCAGCGACACACCTTCGAAGGATTCGGACAGAACGCCGACCAGCTCGCGGGCCAGCGGTTCGGTGCTCAATATATATTCACTGAAGGGTACTTTCATCATATACCTCGTCTGACTTAAAATTGTATTCTACATTATATCGCAAAGCCTTTTTTTAATCATGACCAATCTATTAAAGTTTCATGTAATAATTGTCAACGGCAAAAGCGGGTAAAAAAACCGCAAAACGGGTTTGCGGTGATTTGGACTGGGTATTTACTTTTTGTTTTGGATATAGTTGTTGGCGCCGCCCGCGTTGGGGGCTTTGCGCAGCTCGATAACGAACTTATTCAGCGAGATGACGAAGTCTGAAAGCTTCTTGTAGCCGTAGTTTCGGGTATCAAAGTCGGTGAACCGCTTGGAAAGCTTGGACCCCACTTCGCCCAGGTTGGCCCAGCCGTCGTCACCGCAGCTTTTGTCCACGATGTCGGCGATGGCTTCGATAATCTTGGTTTCGCTGGTGATCGATTCGGCCTTGAAGGTGCTTTTAGATTTACCGGCGGGCGCGCTGTTGGTTTTGTCCATTTCGGCCAGCGCTTCCAGCAGTTTAAACTGCACACAGGCCACACGGAAGGCTTGCGGTGTTTTGGATTCGCCCATGCCCAGCACATACATGCCGCTTTCGCGCAGGCGCGAGGCCAGCCGCGTAAAGTCGCTGTCGCTGGAAACCAGACAGAATCCTTCCACGCGTCCGGTATAGAGGATATCCATCGCGTCGATAATCAGTGAAGCGTCGGTCGAGTTTTTTCCTTTGGTGTTGCTGTACTGCTGAATGGGTGTGATGGAATGGTCCAGCAGGACCTTTTTCCATGAACTCATCTGGGGGCTGGTCCAGTCCCCGTAAATGCGCCGGTAGGTGGGCGTACCGTGATTATCCAATTCGTTTAAAATGCTTTTAATATATTCCGAAGATACGTTGTCGGCGTCGATCAGCACGGCCATACGTCTGTCGTTTTCCATGATTAACCTCACTTTTTTCTTGTTACTATTATTTAACCATACAGCGGAGCTAAAATCAACGGGAACAAAAAAGGCCGCTCGCAAAGGAGCGGCCTTTCGTGTCATCCCGTTTATTCGTACTTCATGGCGGGCAGCCAGTAGGTGTTGTTGTAGATATCGGTCAGCATGTAGGTGAACAGCACCGGATCATCGCCCACCGAAACGTTGGAGATTTCGATATCGCCCGAAACGGTCATCGGATCGCCTAAGTAATAGGAATCGTCGTAGGTTTCGTCGTAGTTATAGAAATCGCAGAGGAAATCCAAAACATCGCCGTCGGCCAGCGGGGTTAAGCCCTTGGCCACCGAACCGTCGTCGTAAACCGTCCGTGCGCCCAGCACCTGGCCGTTGGGCACGTCGTTGGTGAAGCTTAGGATAATCTGCACTTCTTCGCCGTTGAGCTCGGCCGGAACGTAGCCTGTGATGGCATAATTATCGCCGTTCCATTCGTTTGAAATCATGTAATAGGCCACGACCTGCTCGTTTAGCGCCAGCCATGTGCCGTCGTAGTCGATGATGAGATCGCCGTCATCGTCGAAGTTGAAGGTGTTGTCGAGGCCCAAATCGATGTAGCCCTCGCCGTCATCCAGAAAGACGTTCAACTGAATCTCCTGCACCATATCCCACTCCGCGTCGGTGAGGGAGAGCACATAGCCGTCATTCTTTTCGGTCAGCACCAGATTCGCGCTGTCCAGATGGTTGGTCTCGTAGTACGTGGTGTCCTGGGTCATGGTGTCGGTGTTGAGCCAGTTGCTGCCCGTGGTGCTGTCCGAGGAACCCAGGATACTGCTAAAATCGGCGTTGGATATGAGCGAGCCGATGAGGCTTCCCACCAGACTGCTGCCAACGGAAGAGGTGTTTCCGGTGACGCCGCTCAAAATTGAGCTTAACGGATTGGAGGTACCGGTGGTAATCGCCTGTCCGCCGGCTTCCATGTTGGCAAAGCGCTTGATGGTGCTGCTGTATTCAGAATCCATGCCAATCTCGTCATAGGTATCCAGCATACCGCTTAATGACGAAAGCGACTCAAACGGGAAGTAGATCGAGATGCCGTTGGCGTTGGAGATGGTGCTAGACGTCCGGTTATATTTAATTGCGCCCTGCAGAGCGTCGATGAGGGCATTCGCTTCGCTGGTGTTAAGGTTCTGCGCCAGATGAATCAGGTCAATCTGGTTCAGCTTGGATGGCGAACCGAATTCGCGCGAGCTGGAACGGGCATTCGCCACGGTTTCGTACTGGTCGGCGTCGATCATATCGCCTGTGGAAGCGGCAAACGCGTTGAACGCCTCGGGTACGGTACCTGAAAATTCGGCCAGATCGATAATCGAAAGCGTGGTCTGCTCACCCGATGAATTCTGGGCGCATTTGACGTTAAAATCGTCGATGATGATTTTGCCCAGTTCGGGTGTGGAGATGGACGTGTTATCCGACAACGCGGAAACCCAGTTGGTGTAGAACCAGCCGATGCCGGGTTCGGTCTCTTCGGAAGCGATCATGTAGTCAGCGTGCTGTTCCAGCATGACGGCCGTCTCATACGTGGCCATCAAACAGGCGTCAAAACCGATGAAGTCAAAATCGACATCCGCTTGGGTCAGCGCCGAATGGATTTCGTCCAGCGTCATGGTGTCGCCCGAAAAGTATTCATCGTGGCCGTAGCCCGCCGCCGAACCGCCGCCGTGGTCCCACATGACCAGCATATAACGGTTGGCCGGGAAGTTGGTTTTGCAGTAGGTGACAAAATCGGACAGCGTATTTGGGTCGGTCATGTTCAGTCTGCCGAGGTTATCCTGCAAAAGCTTCAGTCCGCCGCTGACGCACTGATATCGCTGATTGGTTTTGGCGCTGATGACGCTGTTCTGCCATTTGGAAGCGCCGCCGGTCTCCAGGATGATGTTGACGTTATCCGCAATATCGGCGCTCAAAATCTCATTTAAGTCGCTGGTGGCCATGCCGCCGCTGGATTCCAGATCGGACCCCAGCATATAGATCATCACGGTGACGGTGTCCTGTCCGTTGCCTAAAATCTGTGTGCGTTTGTCCCGCGCCAGATTGGAGACGGTGGTGTTGAGCGCCGCCGAATTGGTGTTGCTGACGCCGGTGCTGGTCGTCTCGGTCGTGCTGGAAGTGTAGTCTGTGCCGGTGAGGCCGGAAAGCAAATCCCCGCTGGAACCCAAATCGAGTGCGCCGCTGTTCATACAGGCACGCAGGATTAAGAAACCGACCACGATGACGATGCCGATGACGATAATCTTTCTCAGACTGAGTCCGCCCGAAGTGCCTTTATTGGAAGAAGAACCAAAGAGGCTCCCGAGTCCGCCGAAGCCGCCGGTAGAACTGCTGTTGGAATAGCTGTCCGACGAAGAACTGCCGGATTGTGAGGAACCGGTTTTGGGCCGGCTGCTGTAGCTGGAGTTGGCGCCGACCGGTCTGCCGGTTTCGGCCTTTTCTCTGCGGGATACGCTGCCGCCGCCAGAAGTGACGTGCTTCTCCCGTCCTTTGTTATTTTCTCTGTCCATATGTGTTATTTATTCTCCTTCAATCATACTCTAGTTTTAAGAAAATGAATGACTATATTATACCATGCGAAGAAGCGATTTTTGAAAGGAAATTACCAAAATTCTGCTCTGGATGGTGAAAAGCCGGATATTGACCTGACCGGCCGGGAACGCATGCATGGTTTTCTGAGTCATCCTTCGGCAGAGTGCCGCGTGGTCTTAATATGTGCTGGGTCTTTGAATATAAAAAAGCATATCGACGGGATATACTTTCTCTTAAGTGACTGGTGATTTAACCGCACATGACTCAAAAAATTTTCCTTAAGCGGGGCGCCTTCAGGTTTTAAGGCTTCATCAGCGCATAGACTTTTTCGATGGTATTCATGTTCCGGCTGGTCAGCGACGCGGTATACTGACGCCCCAGCGCCTCTTTGCCGAATTCGGAAGTCAGAGTTTCGCCCTTGGGGATTTGCCATAAAAGTCCGCTGTCGAAAGAAACCAGTTCCTCGTAGTCCGCGTGACGGGCGGTGTTGTAGAAGGTTTTCAGCGCGATGATGGCGTTTAAGTCGTCACATAACAGAAAGTACAGGTGATATTCCTCGGGGACAGGATGCAGCTTGGCTCGTTCGATGATTTCGGCAATTTGTTCGGTACTGCGAAGAAAGACATGCGCGTCGTATGAGAAACGCTCGGAGAGACCGCGCTCAAGCAGAAGCTTCAGCGCTTTGACTTCTGAGCGGGCCGTAAAGACGACATTGCCGGTATTCAGCACGGTGACGGCATCCAAAAAGCCCATCGCCGTAAAGGCATCCTTCAGCGCCTGCATATCCATCTTTACGCCGTTCACGTTAATGCCCCGTAAAAACGCGCAGTATGCGGTCATTTTCTTTCCCCTTTCAGAGTATGCATATTGATATTATAACCGTTTTTTTAAGTTTTACACCGAATTCTTTGTAGAAAATTATGTTTTAGGGAATCGCGCTTGTCACCGCCGGACGCTTGTGATACGATAGGTCGTAAAATAATAAGGAAGTTTTTTAGCCATGAATAATAAACGGGCATTGCTGCCCTACTTAAGCGGCGTTGGATTTGCCATCATTTTTGGGTTTTCGTTCATGTTTTCACGGGTGGCGCTGCGGTACGCTTCGGCCATGCAGCTGGTGGGGTTACGGTTTATGCTGGCTGTGGCGGTGCTCCTGCTCCTAAAAACGTTTAAAATCATCAAAATCAATCTGCGCCTCAAGGATTTCTGGGCAATTTTGCCTCTGGCCTTTTTTCAGCCGGTTCTGTATTTTGCCGGGGAAACCTACGGCATCAAGCACACGTCCGCGTCCATGTCGGGTATATTCATGTCGCTCATCCCGGTCTTCACTGCGGGATTGGCCTATATCTTCTTAAAAGAAAAACTCAATCGGATGCAGATGCTCTTTATCGTCATCTCACTGGCCGGCGTGGTCTTAATTTCGGTGATGAGCCTTTCCGGCGGACAGGCAGGACTCGGCATCGGCATTCTGTTCTTGATGCTCGCGGTCTTAAGCGCTGCTGTCTATGCCGTGCTGACCCGTAAGCTCACCAAAACCTACAGCGCGATTGAAATCACCTTTGTCATGATGGTGGTGGGAGCGCTGGCGTTCAATGTTCTGGGGCTCATCGATTCCAGCGTGAAGGGATACGCTTACTTTGCACCGCTGAAAGAAACGCCTTTCCTCTGGTCGTGGCTGTTCCTGGGCGTGCTTTCGTCCATCGTCGCGTTTTTCCTGATGACCTACACAGGCTCCAAGGTGTCAGCTTCGCAGAACATGCTGTTTGCTAACCTCGTCACGGTCATCGCTATCCTCGCAGGCGGGATATTCTTAAAAGAAAAGATCACCCTCTATCAAATCATCGGCTCGGTGCTCATCATCGCGGGCGTCTGGGGCGCCAACTATTTTGCCGCCGATTCGGACGAACCCGCCAAAGATGAAGTCCCCATTGTGAACTGACGGCGCATATCGCTGAAAAAGGAGCGCAGTATGGGCAAAAGAGATTTTCGCGTTTCACCCTATATCACGGGGGTGGGCTATGCGCTGATTTTCGGGTTCAGCTTTATGGCGTCCAAGGTGGCGCTGCGCTGGGCCACACCATTTCAGATGGTGGGCATCCGCTACAGCATCGCCGCGATGATTCTGGTTGTGCTCTGGGCGCTTCGCATCATCAAGGTGAAGCTGACCAGAAAGCATTTGCTGATGGTTCTGCCCATCGCTATCCTCCAGCCCATTTTATACGCCATCGGCGAGACATACGGCGTGGCGTACACGTCCTCATCCATGGCGGGCACAGTCACCGCTTCGGTGCCGGTGGTCACGGCCTTTCTGGCGGCGGTCTTTATCAATGAGAAACTGAACGGCAAGCAGATTTGGTTTGTCGTGCTCTCATTTCTCGGCATCATCCTCATCAGCGTGTTTTCGCTGACGCTGGAATCGGCCAACATGGCGCTGGGACTCGCCTTTCTGGGGCTGGCGGTCATCGCGGCCTCCATGTTCCATGTGCTGGCGCGAAAAGCCACCCAGGTGGTATCGCCCACGTCGGTCACCTTTGTCATGGTGGTGCTGTCGGGCTTGGTTTTCTCGGCGGTCGGCATCGGCGAATCCTGCGTCAAGGGCTATGCCTATCTGGCGCCGCTGGCCAACACAGAATTCCTTATCGCCATTCTTTTCTTAAGCATCTTCACGGTCAACATCGCGCTGTTCCTCATGACCTACACGGTGCGGCATATCTCGGCTTCCCAGAACGCGATGTTCGCCAACCTCGTCACGGTCATCTCCATCATCGCGGGCGCGGTTTTCCTAAAGGAGCAGATTCTGCTCTACCAGATCATCGGTTCGGTGATGATTATCGCGGGCGTCTGGGGCGCCAACTATTTTGCCGATAAGGCATAAAACGAACTCAACGCATAGCAATCAAAAAGCCCCGAAGATTCGGGGCTTTGTTGTATCTTTGATATTTAGTTGACGCCGTAGAACTGCGGCCATAGCCTTGCAAACACGGCCAGCGCCTGATCCAGCTGGTCGGTGGTGTGCGTGGCGGTGTAGGACGTCCGAAGCAGCGCATTGCCCTTCTCCACGGCGGGCGAGATGACCGGGTTGACGTAGACGCCGTTTTCTAAAAGCGTTTTGGTCAGGATAAAGGTCTTGTCGTCGTCGTAGGTCATGACCGGGATGATCGCGGTTTTGGACATGCCGAACGGGATGTTGAGCTTTCTAAAGCCTTCGCGCATGTAAGTGGCGTTGGCGGCCAGCTTCTCCACGCGTTCGGGTTCGCTCTCCATAATCTCCAGCCCTTTCAGCGCGACCGCCGCCGAAACCGGCGTCACCGATGCCGAAAAGATGAAGGGACGGCTGATGTGCTTGACGTATTCGATGATGGGCGTATCGGCCACCATATGTCCGCCGAGTGCGGCCAGCGACTTGGAGAAGGTGCCCATGATGACATCCACTTCCTTGGTGAGGCCGAAATAATCGGCCGTGCCTCTGCCGCATTTGCCCAGCATGCCGAGTCCGTGCGCATCATCCACCATCACGCGCGCGCCGTATTTCTTGGCTAGCTTGACGATGCCCGGCAGGTCGGCGATGTCGCCGCCCATCGAGAAAACACCGTCGGTGATGATGAGTTTGCCCGCGTCGTCCGGGATGCGCTTTAACACATCCTCAAGGTCTTCCATGTCGTTATGCTTATAGTTCAGCTTTTTCGCGAAAGACAGGCGGCAGGCGTCAAGAATGCTGGCGTGGTTTTCGCGGTCGTTGATGATGTAATCGTTTCTGCCGGCCAGCGCCGAAACGATGCCGAGATTGGTCTGAAAGCCGGTGCCAAAGGTGATGGCGTCTTCTTTGCCGATGAACTCGGCGAGCTTCTTTTCCAGCTTCACGTGCAAATCCAGCGTTCCATTGAGGAAACGGGAGCCGGTGCAGCCGGTGCCGTATTCGTCGGCCGCTTTTTTGGCGGCTTCAATCATGCGCGGGTCGCAGGTGAGGCCTAAATAGTTGTTGGAACCAATCATAATGGTCTTTCGGCCTTCGATGATGACCTCGGTATCCTGCATGGACTCCAGCGGATGAAAGTAAGGGTAGATCCCTTGCGCCTTGACTTCCTGCGGCGCAGTGTAATCATAACATTTTTTAAACAAATCCATCTTCTTTGCTGCTCCTTATAAAGTATTAATAAATTAGTTTTAAAACAAACAGTTTTAACTTGGTGGGGAGAATCCTGGAGAACCCATAAATCAGCTTATAGGCAAATCCGACGGTGACGCGGACAGGCGGACGTTTTTTGCCCGCAATGCGGCAGACCACCCTGGCGACGTTATCCGGCGGACAGCCGTTCTCTTCGTCCTTTTCCATTTGCGCAATCGCCTTGCGGCTTTCGGGCATATAGTTTTCTTCAATATGTTTGTCGGCCGACATGATGCGGGACGCCGTGAATCCGGTTTTGGTGTCGCCCGGCTCCACCAGAGAGACCTTGATACCGAATTTTCTGGTCTCCATGGCCAGGGTTTCGGTCAGCGATTCCAAAGCAAACTTGCTGGCCGAGTACATGGACTGGAACGGGATGGGGATGTACCCCGCGACCGAACCGATATTGATGATCTGCCCCGTGCCCGCCGTGCGGAAAAGCGGCAGTACGGACTGGATGACCGTGAGCGTGCCGAAGAAGTTGACGTCGAACTGCTTTTTGGCCTCGGAAACCGGAACGCCTTCGATGGAACCCGCGATGCCGAAGCCCGCGCAGTTGACCAGAAGGTCGAGCCTGCCCGTTTGCTGCAACACAAAATCGACCGCAGTTTTCACGGACTTTTCGTCGGTGGTTTCCATGGGGATCATATTGACCGATGTGGGATTGATGGGTTTTTCGAATCTAGCTTTTCTGGATGTGCCGAAAACCAGATGCCCCTGTTTGGCGAAACGCTCGGCCGTTGCCCGGCCGATGCCCGAGGAGGCACCCGTGACGAGGATGATTAAATTTTTCATAGGTAT
>CALMFG010000190.1 GCA_937863465.1 uncultured Clostridia bacterium | reverse complement strand
TGTTCATCCAGGGCTATGTAGGACAAATCCTCCAGATTCGGGTCCGCATAGGTGAAAACCGGGGAATCAATCGTATAGGTTGTTTTATCAGTTCTATTAATCACCATCCGATAGAAATAAGTGCCGTACCCGATCGCGGTAAAGTCTTCCGAGATGGTCTCACTGGTGGTGCCGCTGATGTCCCGCATGAATGTTGAAGAACCGTCATCGTTTACTTTGTATCTCGAAACCTTGACCGAGTCCGCGCCGCTGTCCAGTCGATAGAAGAAATTAGATAGCTTATCGCTTTGACTGAATCCCGGAATCCACAACCTGAGCGTCGCAAATCGATTGTTATAGACATTAAATGAAAATGGCTCAGACTCAACCGAATTATTTTTATCGTCCAATGCAGTCACGACCGCTGTATAAGGAATGTTTTCAAGCATACCGTATGTGGTCATCACATCACTAAAAACATAACTGTTAAAATTGGTGGTTTCCGCAGAAGCTATTTCGGATGAGCCAGACAACAGCGTCACCTTAAACCTGCTGGCGCCCGGCACATCGGTCCAGTATACCTTGACCGCGTAGTCGTCCGACTTGCTGCCGTCTATAATGTTGTAATTGATCGCCGAAGACCCAACGTAATTGATGACTGGTTTTTCAGTCAGCTCAGGCATCTGCAAATCCGTAAAGGATTCCGAAACGGTATCGGTATGGTCGGTGATATGCGTGATAATGCTGCGCTGCAGTATGGTGGCCGCGTTATCGCACTGGTACTGAGCAACACCCGTCAGATAATACTGGTTTTCGCCCACTTCCAGAATGCCGTCAAAGTATGACCCCATGTCCCCATAAGCGTAGGTGCGTTCCCACGCCATATTATAGGAATCGTCCATCTTCGCGACCCACGCGTCTTCAATATCCTGCGTGTCCGCAGAGTTAAAGAGAGAAGTCACTTTTCTCGGTTCTGTGGTGCCGCCCGTGGCAAAAATATACCCGGTCAGGATATAACCTTCGCCTTCTTTGTAATAGACGTCCTTAACGGTCGGCTGACCGTACGCGGAAACCTGTTTCTCCCATACGATATTAGCTTCCTTATCGACCAGCGTAGCGACAAAAGCCGTCTGGTCGTCGATTTCCTTGCTGCCAAACAGGAGATAGCCATCCGGCACTTCAAAGATATAGCGATAGCTCCCGACAATCATGGTGTCGAACGTTTCGCTTTCATTTGCATCCACCTTCTTGATGGTGGAAATCTCACTGTTATATTCTTTGACAAACACCTTACCGCCGTCCGACGTGTCGGCATAGGTAACAAAGTCCTCGTTTAAATCCTGAGCGGATAATTTTTCGCCTTCGCCGTCAATCATCATAAACCAGCGCTTCAGCGACTCAGTTCGCACATACAGCTGATATTGATTATTGCCGATATCCGTGATCGAAAGTGCCTGCGAGCTTAAATAGGCGTCGTCAATGACATGCTCCCAGACCAGATTCGCGCTTTTATCGATTTTTGCGTACCACAGATTCACGTTTGAAGAGCCTTTGGCGAAATCTCCGCGCTGGGAATAGCCCGCTAAGAGATACCCATCCGACAACTCGATGATATCGTTACAGTACCGTGCGTTATAGGTGAAAAGCGTATATTCCGAAGAGATGACTCTTTTTTGAACCAGCACGCCATCCGCCGTTGTTTCGCGGAAAACCAAATCCATAAAGTAGTAATCCGTACTGTTTTCCACGGTGACAAAATTGCCTGAAGAATTAATCATGATATTGGAGGTGATTTCAGAACGCACAAAATCGGTACGCATGCCGTCGGTCACACTCGCATCGGTCATGTCCGCAACATCTGCTGACTTGGAAGCCTCAGGTGCTTCGGCTTTCTTTAAATCACTTAAGTCGAAATTAAAAACAAAAACAGCGATGAGAACAACCGCCGCCAGGAAAACAGCAATCCCGCCGCCAATCAGCCATCCGCCCGTAAAGGACGGTTTTTGACTGGCACGTCTTTTCAACGACCCTGTTTTTGTATTCATTTTTGTTGCTCGGACATTGGAGACTCGGCCGGTGGATAAAGTCGATTTTTCTGGTGATTTCTGAACAGACTTTTTGGCCGCAAGCTGTTTCTTCTTTTGCCGAATCAGTTTTGCCGCCTGTCTGTGATTATATCTTTCCAAAACGCACTCCTGTAGCTGGTTATGTATTTGACTTAAAATTCTTATTCAATTATATCCGAGTTCACCTAAAATTCAAGTAAACATTCTTTTAACATAAACAGCGCCTTTCCCCTCCATTGGAAGAAAGACGCTGTATTTTTTTTCTGTTCTTTATAAATTACTGCGCTTTTTTTGCCAATATCGCCGCATGAGCCGCCGCCAAACGCGCAATCGGTACCCGGAAAGGTGAGCAGGAAACGTAGTCCATGCCGATATTGTGGCAGAAGATGATGGATGACGATTCACCGCCGTGCTCTCCGCAAATGCCGATTTTCAGGTCGGGTTTCACCGCACGCGCCAGTTTGATTCCGTGCTTCATCAGTTCGCCGACGCCGCGCTGGTCGATGGCCGAGAAAGGATCCTGTTCGTAGACCTTTTTGGCGTAGTAATCTTCCAGAAACCGGCCGGCATCGTCCCGGCTGAACCCAAAGGTCATCTGGGTTAACTCATTGGTGCCGAAGCTGAAGAATTCACACGTGCCCGCAAATTCGTCAGCTACCATGCAGGCTCAG
>CALMFG010000189.1 GCA_937863465.1 uncultured Clostridia bacterium | reverse complement strand
AACCAAGGAAGAGCAAAAGCAGGCGAGTAAGGGCTTTTTGTTACTTTTTGGCCCTGACAAAAAGTAAAGTACAGACGAGAAGCCGTCAGAATATAAGCAACACCAAAATTGGTCTTCTTTTCTAAACCTTGTTCGTATTGAGCCATGCTCTAAATAATGATAGAATAAAGCGAATAAAAGTTACTGAAACAAGGAGACAAAATCAATATGGAAGCAGCAAATAACTGTGATTGGCTTCCTACCTTAGTAGTAGGTATTGCCACAATAATTGGATTAATTGGTGTGGCGTTTATAACGCTTTGGCAAACCAATCGGCAAATTAAGAACCAGAACAAGCAGATGCACCGACCATATTTGATATTGTCAGCATATAAATTTGATGAATGTGCAAGTGTTGAGCATAGTAGAGAAGATGTAAAACAGAAGGAAAATATAATATATACACATGAGGCTTTTAAGCGTTTAAAAACAAAAAAAATTGAATTATACCCATGTACCTATCACATTACTTTTACATATAATAATAAAGGAGTTGGCCCTGCACTTAACCTATGCATTTATGATGTGCATAGTAGCCAGTTTATTGATAATATAACCGACATTTATACCTGGGATAATGTTAAAATTAAAGGCTTACGAAGCGTTTATCTTAGTGGAGATGTTCTTGATGAAAACAAAATCGTCTCTTCATTTGATTATCTTTTAAACGTTAATAGTGTTGTTACCGAAAAATCGGATCTAATATTGTTTTATTCTGATTTGAATCAGAATATTTATTCTATGCTAATAACGATAGATACTCATACACCTATCGAAATAGAAAAAAAGAAAGAAAAAGGAGACACGTCGAAATATATAATATGTTCATCAAAAGTAAAAATGGAAATCACAGTATTCTCAGAGGATAGTATGAAATTTAGAAAAAGATTATCTGAACTTGGTGTAAATTTAAATGAAATAAGGAAACATTATAGATCAGAAATAATAAATTAGAAAATATTAAGGAAAAAATGGACAAACAAACCCGCATCACCCACCTCATCACCGAATTAAATAAACACGGCCACGCCTACTACACCGCCGATTCCCCCACCATCTCGGACACCGAGTACGACGCCCTCTACGACGAACTCGCCCGGCTGGAAAAGGAAACCGGCTTTGTCGCGCCCGATTCCCCCACCCGCAGAGTGGGCGGCGATACGCTGGACGCCTTTGTTAAGCATACCCATATCGCCCCGCTCTTTAGCCTGGACAAAGCCAAAACTGCGGACGAGGTGCGCGCCTGGGAAAAACGCGCCGAGAAGGTGCTCCCCGATACCGACTTCACCTATACGCTGGAATACAAATTCGACGGCCTCACGATTAACCTGACCTACGACAACGGCGCACTGGTCACCGCCGCAACCCGCGGCAACGGCGTGGTGGGCGAAAATGTCACCGAGCAGATTAAGACCATTAAGACCGTCCCCTTAACCGTGCCCTACAAAGGAAAATTCGAATCGCAGGGCGAGGGCATCATCCGCCTGTCGGCGCTGGCGCAGTATAACCAGACTGCCGAAACACCGATTAAAAACGCGCGCAACGGTGCGGCTGGGGCGATCCGAAACCTCGACCCCAAGATAACCGCCAAACGCAATCTGGATGCGTTCATCTACAACGTGGGGTACATCGAAGGGAAGAACTTCGCCACGCACACCGAGATGATGGCCTTTTTGAAGGACAACGGTTTTAACACCTCGGAATACTTTAAGACCTTTACGGATATCGAAGCGCTCATCGCCGAGCTGGAACGCGTGGCCGAAACGCGAAACACGCTGGATTTCCTCATCGACGGTATGGTCATCAAGATCGACAGCCTCGCGCAAAGGGCGCTTTTGGGCAACACCGAAAAGTTCCCGCGCTGGGCCGTGGCCTATAAGTTCGAGGCTGAGGAGACCACCACCACCGTGCTGGATGTGGTGTGGGAGCCCGGAAGAACCGGCAAGCTGACCCCCACGGCGATTCTGGAACCCGTGGATATCGGCGGCGTCACGGTTTCGCGCGCCACATTGAATAACTATGGCGACATCCTGCGTAAGAACGTCAAAATCGGCGGGCGTGTATTCATCCGCCGCTCCAACGACGTCATCCCCGAAATCTTGGGCAACGCGGACGAAGACGGCATGCCGATTGAAAAACCAGAAGTCTGTCCTTCATGCGGCACCGAGCTTGTCGAAGACGGCGCGCACCTGTTCTGTTTGAATCAACTGTCCTGCAAACCCCAGATGGTCAGCAGCCTTGCGCACTTCGCGTCGCGGGACGCGATGAATATTGAGTCGTTCAGCGAAAAGACGGCCGAGACCCTGATTGAACAGCTGGACATCAAAGACGTGGCCGACCTCTACTATCTGGACTTTGAAAAAATCAAGACGCTGGACGGCTTTAAGGACAAAAAAGCCGAGAATCTGAAAAATGCGATTGAGGCCAGCAAAACACCCAGCCTCGCGGCGTTCATCTACGCGCTGGGTATCCGCAACGTGGGCAAAAAAACGGCCAAAGATTTGGCG
>CALMFG010000188.1 GCA_937863465.1 uncultured Clostridia bacterium | reverse complement strand
ATGGCCGCCATGCCGACGACCAGTATCGCTGCCGCCGTTCGCTTCAGCCAGGGTTTAAACAGGCAATAGCCGGAGACGACAAAAATGGCGGCAAACCAGAGGATGATGAAGCCGGCGGGCAAAGCCGGAATATCCACCGTCGCAAACGGCAGTGCGGTCAGCTTGCCCGTGATGGTCTGCATCAGCCATATGAGCTTGTCCGAAGCCCACGCAAACGGCACACCCAGAATTCTGCCCAGAATCGCCGCGATAAACGTGGTCACCACGGCCAGCGAGCCGATGGGGATGACCACGATGTTGGCGAGGATACCCACGACTGAAAAATAGTAAAAAAAATTGACGATGAAGGGGGCTGTGCCGATGGTAGCGGCGACGGGTGCGGTGACCAGGCCCGAAACGCGCCGGGGTATCTTTTTCAGCGGTTTTTCAAGAATCGGCGTCAGCGCCAACAGGGCGAACACCGCGCCGAAGGACAACATAAAGCCCGCCGAGAACAGCGAAGCGGGCAAAATAGTCAGAGAAATGACATAAGCGGCGGCTAAATATGAGAGTGTGTCCTTTTTCTTTCCAAGCAGGCTGGCAAAAACCACAGCCAGGCCCATGATGAGCGCACGTGTGGCCGAAATGGTGAATCCAACGATTCCGGCATAGGCCAGCATAAACACCGCCGTGATGACATGGGCGGGTTTTCGCCCCACTCCCAGAATACTCATCAGCCAAAAGACAAAAAGCGAAAGCACACCAAAATGCAGGCCAGAAACCGCCAGAATACTCGCCGTGCCGCCGCGCTGAAATATGGCGTAATCTGCTTCGGATATGTCGGATTTATCGCCGAGCACCAAGCCCTTGGCGATACCCGCCGTGCTGTCGGGGAATATCGCTTCGATGGTGCGCTTAAAATACGTGCTGACCTCGGAGAGCAGACTTTGAACGGTAGTTGTATGGTCGATAAAAGTAATATCTTCCACTGTGCCCTTGGCTGTATACCCCACGCCCTTGCCAAGCAAATATATCCGTTCGTCAAATCCGCCGATATTACGCCGAACATCGGGCAGAGTCAGCGTCGCCGAAAAAGCGATCCTATCGCCGGGCTCCAAATCTCTGGCCTCTGTTGCAATCCGTAATTCCTTGTAAGGCGAGACCGTTTCTCCGTTATACTCAAATGTCCATTCATCCAGAATATAATAGGACCTGGTATCATAATGCACGGCGTTGGTCACGCGTCCGGTCACTTTGGTTTCGCCGTACGGCAGCGGCTCACTGTCCAGCGTGAGGTTCATCAGAATCATCCCGCCTGCAAAGCTGATGAAGTACAACACCAAAAACGCGACGTCTTTGTTTTTAATGCCGTCCAGCAGAGCGAGTAATGCCGCGACGCCGCCAAAAACATAGACGTAAACCATGCTCTGCTCGGAATAATAGCCAGATAGAATGCCCAGCGTCATATAGAGCGCGATAAAAACCCATGGCCTAAAATCGGTGATTCTGTTTTTGAACAGCGCTTTCAGCAAATTAACAACCTCATTCGCAAACCCTGATTTTGCTTAAAAAAAGAGCCGTGTAAAACAACACGGCTAAAGTAAAGGGGGTCTTAATATATTCTGCCAGAACAGCCAAGGGCCGCCCCGGTCAAAATAACAGTTTTATTCGTCTTCCTTGGGGAAGAAATCCGCCAAGGTGACGGTGGCTTCCTGAACGGGCGGGATGACCACACGTTCAACCTTTTCGCGTTTGGGCTTCTCTTCCTTCACTTCGGGTTCCATGAGTTCCCGGATCGAAAGGGAAATCTTACGCTCGGTCGGCTTGACTTCCATCACTTTTGCCTCGATCTCCTGACCGAGTTTCAGGACTTCCTCAACGCGTTCAACGCGGCGATTGGAAACCTGAGAGATATGAACAAGGCCGTCAATGCCCGGTTCCAGAGTGATGAATGCGCCGAAGTCGGTGATGCGAACCACCTTGCCTTTAATGGTGGAACCGACCAGATACTTCTCGGCCGCCGCATCCCAGGGCTTGGACTGCAGCTGCTTTAATCCCAAAGAGATGCGTTTCTTTTTGGGGTCTGTGTTCAGCACCAGCACTTCAATTTCCTGTCCTTCTTCCAAAACGTCCGAAGGATGTTTCACTTTATTCCAGGAGATGTCCGCCACGTGCAGTAATCCGTCCACGCCGCCAACGTCCACAAAGGCACCAAAATCGGTCAGTTTTTTAACTTTACCGACGATCTTCTGTCCCTTGTCGAAGGTCTCAATCATCTCCAGCTTTTTCGCTTTCGCATCTTTTAACAATAAATTCTTTAAAGACGCAACCAGTCTTCTTTTTTCTTTATTGACGTCAATGATGTTGACTTTAACATCTTTTCCGACGAAATCTTTCACATCTTCAATATATTTTAAGGATAAATGAGACACCGGAATAAAGGCTTCATAGCCGTTCACTTTGGCAATTACGCCGCCTTTAACCGCTTTTAAAATCTTGGCGTCATACACTTTATCTTCTTCGTGCGTATCCAAGAATTCCTGCCATTTGACCTTGTCCTGCATGCGTTTCAGGCTGAGTTTCACTCTGCCTTCGCCGTCATTCATGCTTAAGACCTGAGCTTCCAGCTCATCGCCCACATGATAGACATCTTTGGCGGATTGGCCGGATTCAATCGGCAGTTCGCTCCGGGAAATCAGACCATCGGATTTGTACGCGATGTTCAATGAAACATCGTCATCCGTCACCTGTACCACGGTACCGGTAATCATCTGCCCTTTTCTAATCGTTTTGAATGTTTCATTCAGTTGTGCAAGAAAGTCTTCCTCGTCTGTCACGGCGGATTTTGTTTCTACCTGGCTCGTTTTCACTTCCTTTTCAGCCGCAGAAACCTCGTCCGTCTGCTCAACGCCTACGACGCTCTCCTCAGCGCCCGCAACCGCTTCCTCGGCCGCGATTGGCGTCTTTTCCACTTCACTCATCCTTTTCTTTACCTCCATAATCATCCAGTCGGGTGTTGAAGCACCGGCGACAACTCCTATTATATCATCAAGTTTTATTTTTTCAAGAGATAGTTCGTTAGAATCCTCAATTAACTGTACGCTTTTACAGTATTTTGAACAAATATTGTAGAGTTTTTGCGTGTTGGAACTTTTTTTTCCGCCGACCACCAGAATATGGTCGGCCTTTTTCGCCAGTTCCTCGGCTTCGGTCTGCCGTTGGCATGTGGTCTCACAAATGCTCATGAACAGTTCGGCATCGGGGAAATGTTGCATAATCTCTTCGGTCACCTGTTCCCACATCGTCGATTCGATGGTGGTCTGCGCCACCACCAGCGGATTTTTAAGCGCGGGCAATTCGCGTACACCCGCTACGCTGTCCACCACAAAGGCCTGTCCGTTTGCCCAGCCCGAAATCCCCACCACTTCAGGATGGTCGGCTTTCCCGACGATGATGACATACCGATCGGCAGCGCTGGCGTCCTGCGCTTTGCGCTGGATGCGCGTCACAAAGGGGCAGGTGGCGTCGATAATGTCAAAGCCCCGGGCTTTGATGGACGCGAGTACCTCAGGCGCTACGCCGTGCGAACGGATGATGACCGCCACATTCTCGGTCTCGGTGATTTCGTCCAAGCTGTCCACGTACGGCGCACCAGCTTCCATCAGCCGCTGGACAACCGCCTGATTATGAATCAGCGGGCCAAAGGTGTAGACATGCTTATACGCCTCAATATTCTTATATACGGCATCCACGGCGCGCTTGACGCGGAGGCAGATTACGCGGCGGTCTTCGTGGATCTGACGCCGAAGCAGAAGCCCGCCTGTTTGGCTACAATAACCTGCAATTTTTTCTCCCTGTCAGCCCAGCTCCTGTTTCAGCCGGAGCAGTGTATCTTTTAAAATCCGTGTGCCTTCATCCACCGCGGTCTTGTCCTTGGGGTTCAGCATATCCTTTAAAGAAAACGCTTTGCCGATGATGACCTTGATCTGACGGAAGGCTTTAAACTCACCCATGAAATAGACCGGTATAATCTTGGCATCCATCTGCAATGCAATCGCCGCCGCACCGCGCTGGAACTCGCCCATCTCGCCTTTTTCGTATCGCGTGCCTTCGGGGAAAATACCGAGGCACTTGTCTTCTTTCAAAATCTCGAAAGACTTCTTAATCGCGCCGTAATCCCCCTGCCCTCTGGCCACCGGAAAAGCGCCCAGTCGGGACAACAGGTAAGCCGACACCTTGCTTTTGAATAATTCGGCTTTGGCGATATAGTGAATCTTGCGTTTAAATAATCCGCCCAGCATGACAGGGTCAAACCATGAAACGTGATTGGAAATAATCATCACGCGTCCCTTGTTGTCTGTGTTTTCTCTGCCCTTCACGCGTAAGAAGAAAACGCATCGGTTGAGCACCGCCGCAATATGTTTTGCCACCCAGTATAACGCATTCATTTCACTTCCCCCTTGATTGTGTCTATAATCTGTCTGGCCACTTCATCAATCGTCATCGCCGTCGAATCGATCAGGACGGCGTCCTCGGCCTGTTTTAAAGGCGCCAGCGCACGGTGTGAATCGTTGTAATCCCGTTGTTCCATCTCACGCTGAATTTCGGAAAGCGGACGATCTATCCCGCGCTCGGCCAGCTCTTTATGCCGCCTTCTGGCCCGCTCCTCGCACGAAGCAACCAGATAGAACTTAAACTCGGCGTTTGGCAGAACAAATGTGCCAATGTCTCTTCCGTCCAGTATCATGTCGTACTGCTCGCTGGTTTCGCGCTGTAGCTCGACCATAGCCATGCGTACGGCCGGATGCGCCGACACGTCCGACGCAGCTTTGGAGATTTCGGGCGTACGGATTTTTCCCGTCACGTCCTCCCCGTTTACCCACACCTGCTGCTGGCCGTCGATAAAGCGGATTAAAACATCGATGTCTTTCATCGCACTTTCAACCCGTTCTCTGTCCAGCGGATCGATGCCCTTTTTTAGTATATCATACCCGACAGCGCGGTACATGGCGCCGGTATCCAAGTAAAGAATACCCAGTGTTTTTGCAATCTGCTTGGCGACGCTGGATTTCCCCGAACCTGCCGGACCGTCCAGCGCAATGGTCAATTTCCCCAAGTGTCTTCCCTCTTTGTCTATTGATTTAAGTATATGTTTTCTTCCAGTTCCTCGGTCATGGTGCTCTCGCTGCCGTGCCCCGGAAACAGTTTGGTTTCTCTGGGTATCATCTTCTTAATTCTCTCCAGCGACGCGTTCATGGCCGCGGGGTCGCATCCCAGAAAATCGGTGCGTCCGACCGAACGGCAGAACAGCGTATCGCCGGTAAACGCCAGCCCTTCTGCCAGATAAATTACCGAACCCGGCGAATGCCCCGGCGTATGGAGCACCTTGAAACTCATCCCGCAGAGCATCAGTTCCTGACCGTCTTCCAGCGTCTGATCGGGCGGGGTGCACATCACCGCTTTGGAGTAGAAAAAGGTGGACATATTGGCCGTGCTGTCGGTCAGCATCCCCGCGTCGGCCGAATGGACGAATACCGTCACATCATAGCTTTCTCGAATCTGCTCCATCGCGCCGATATGGTCAAAGTGCCCGTGCGTCAGAAGCACCGCTTTCGGCTCGAGGCCATATTCGTCCAAAACGTGCTTAATCTTATGATAAGAGCCGCCCGGATCGATGATGACGGTTTCCTTGGAGGTCTCGTTATGGCAAAGATAGGTGTTCACCATGAGATCGCCGGTCTGTATACAGATGATGTTCATTCTTTTCTCCTGATGTGAGAATCCAGACAGATGGTGACCGGTCCGTCGTTAATGAGCGAAACCGCCATATCCGCACCGAACCTGCCGGTCTCAATCTTCGGGTAGGCCGCCTTAAAGTCCGCGATGATGCTTTGGAAAAACGGTTCCGATTTATCCGGCGACATGGCGCCGATAAACGAAGGCCGGTTGCCCTTTCGTGTGTCGGCAATCAGCGTGAACTGCGAAACCAGCAGAATTTCGCCGTCAATCTCCGATACTGAAAGGTTCATCTTGTCCGCTTCGTCGCTGAAAACGCGCAAGCCCACGGTTTTCTTCACGATATAATCGGCGTCTTCCTGAGTATCGTCGTTTTCAATGCCCAGTAAAACCAGAAAGCCCTGTCCGATCTCGCCGACCGTCTCGCCGGCTATTTTGACGCTGGCCGATTTGACCCGCTGTATCACCGCTTTCATTCCGCTTTGTCCGCCCCTATTTATTGATACGGTACACGTCGTGCACTCCGTTGATGCCTTTTAGCTTGCCGGTAATCAGCTTTAAGTCCTTGGTGTTGGAGACCACCAGCCCCATCTCGATGACCGTCTCTTTTCCCTTCTGGCGGCGCGCGTTGACCGTCATGATGGAATAGTTTAAGTTATACATCAGCTGGGTGATGTCGGACAGAAGGCCGTTACGGTCGTCCCCGCGAATCTCGATATCGATATTGTAGAAGGGCCGCTCTTCGCCCGCCCATTCCACTTCAATGATGCGTCCGGTCTCAAAATCCACTTCGTTGATGTTCGGGCAGTCCTTACGGTGCACCGAAACCCCGCGTCCGCGCGTGATGTAGCCGATAATTTCGTCGCCCGGCACCGGCGTACAGCATTTGGCATAGCGAATCAGCATGCCCGATTCGCCTTTCACGGTGACGCCGTCGCCTGTCGCCTGCTTGTTTCGGTTGTGTTCCAGCGTCTTTTCGTCATGAACCGGGGGCTCAGTCGGATTTTCCTTGTCATACAGCGCAATCAGACGCGTTAGAATCTGTTTGGTGGTGATGCCGCCGTAGCCCACGGCCGCGTACATATCCTCTACCGAGTTCAGCATAAATCGTTTGAAGATACCCTTCACCCATTCGGGCTTCACGAGGTTCTTCAGCTGGTAGCCGCGCCGCTTGGCTTCTTCAGCCAGCATATCGTGGCCCTTCTCGATGTTCTCATCTTTCAGCTCTTTTCTGAACCACTGACGAATCTTGGACCGCGCCTGATGAGTCTTGACAATTTTCAGCCAGTCGCGGCTGGGCGTCTTATTCGGCGAGGTGATGATGGAAACGATATCGCCGGTATTCAGCTCATAATCCAGCGGTACGATTTTTTCATTGACCTTGGCGCCCGTGCATTTGTTGCCCACCTCCGAGTGGATGGCGTAGGCGAAGTCCAGCGGCGTAGCGCCTTTGGGGAAGTCCTTGACGTCGCCCTTGGGCGTAAAGACAAATACCTCGTTCTGGTACAGGTCAATCTTTAAGGATTCCAAAAACTCTTTGGAGTCCTTAAACTCGTCGTTGACTTCTAATAGCTCCCGAACCCAGGTCAGCTTCTCGTCAAGATCACTCTCGGTCTCTTTTCCTTCTTTATACTTCCAGTGCGCGGCGATACCGTACTCGGCCTGCTTGTGCATCTCTTCGGTTCGAATCTGCACCTCGAACGGACGGCCTTCGTCGCCCAGCAGCGTGGTGTGCAGGGACTGGTACATATTCTTTTTAGGTACGGCGATATAGTCCTTGAACCGCCCCGGAATCGGTTTCCACATGGTATGCAGAATGCCCAGGACCCCGTAGCAGTCCTTGATGTTTTTCACAATACAGCGAACCGCCACCTTGTCGTAGACATCCTCAAACTCGATGTCCTTGTTGATCATCTTGTTGTAGATGCTGTAGATATGCTTGGGTCGGCCCGCAATGTCGGCCGGAATGCGCATCACTTTCAGGCGCGTCCGAATCTGCGTGATAATCTGGTTGATATAGGCTTCGCGCTCGGCGCGAGTGGATTTCAGCTGATCGACGATGGAGTAGTAGATTTCGGGTTCCAGATATTTTAAGGACAGGTCTTCCAGTTCCCATTTGATGGTGTTGATGCCCAGTCGGTTGGCCAGCGGCGCATAGATTTCAATAGTCTCACGCGCTTTTTCAATCTGCTTGTCGGGTGACTGGAACTTTAATGTGCGCATATTGTGCAGGCGGTCGGCTAACTTGATGATGATGACACGGATGTCCTTGGCCATGGCCAAAAACATCTTGCGGAAGCTTTCGGCCTGCCGCTCTTCGCGGGATTTATAGTCCACCTGCGTCAGCTTGGTCACGCCGTCCACCAAATACAGCACTTCCGAACCGAATTCGCGTCCCAGCTCATCGGACGTAATCGTGGTGTCCTCCATCACGTCGTGCAGAAGACCTGCCGCCACGGTCATCACGTCCAGACCCAGATCCATCAGGATGTTGGCGACTTCGTAAGGGTGCACAAAATAGGGCTCGCCCGAAAGGCGCACCTGCCCCTCGTGCGCCTCCTTGGCTACTTTAAACGCTTTTTCCAGCAGCGCGTAGTTCGCATCCGAACCGTAGGTTTCTTTCGCTTTTTTTAAAAGATCTTCCATATTTATTTCAGCCTCTGCAGCGCCGCATACACCGCGGCGTCGCTTAAGTCTTTCTTTTCGTCTTGAGGAACAATTTTGATTATAATACTATCAGATTTTTCGATATCTATCAATCGTAGCGCATCCAGAACCGCAATTCCCGATACTGCCTGTTCCACGGCAAGCCCCGTTTCTCTGGCCATCTCCGCATAAAGCGTTTCTTTGTTCGGGTGCTTTCGCTCGTCCTTTTCGTTCTGCTTCAGCCAGCCGAACACCGCCGCCATGTCTTTCTTGTCCACATAAAACCGCTTGCCTTTTTCCCGATATAAATCGTTCAGTTCTTTTACGGACATAACAGTCGTTCTGCTTTCGCCGAAATTCTGCGCTTTGGGCGAGAACGACATCACTTCGCGGTAGGGCTTTAAGGCAAGAAAGTCCTTTTCACTGAACACCACCGCGTTCAGCGGTACATGGTACTCGTTGGCCATTTTAATGAGCAATTTCCCATCCGCAATCAGCGTTTTCATCTCGCGGTGGGTCGCCAGCAATCGATACTGGAAAATGTCCTCCACCCGCACCGCCAGCCCGAACGGGCTTTTTTTCACCTGCGCCTGGATGGTTGCCATGCATTCATCTAAATCCACTGGCTTCCCGCCGTTTCCTGACCCATCCAATATCGCGGTGAGATTTTCCAGTGCCCGCTCATAAGCAAAGGCCGGCATGACCATATATTCATCCAAATCAGTCGATTCCATGTACTCGACAAAGATTTCAGGCCGCCCCATGTAATCGCTGATGTTGACACTGCCGATTACATCGGCGCGCACGATGGCGTCGTCCTTCTCGTCGTAGAAAAACTTGATGGCGGACAGCGGCTGGCCGTTTTCGTTGAGGTTAAATTTAAAGTGCGACCGCCCGGTTTTCCCGAAGTAATTCTTCTGTCGCACCGCCCTGTCGCGGAACAACAGCCGCGGTTTGGGGTTCTCGGTACCGTAGGGCGCAAGCCGTGTCACCGCTTCGGCAAATTTCTCTGACAAATTGCCTTTCACTTCGATATCGTACGTAACGGCCGGAATAAACACATCCTCGCCGTACTGCTCGGCCAGATGTCGGTTGACTTTTTCTTTCAGCGTCTCATAGTCGCGGGTCTGAATGGTCAGCCCCGCCGCCATATGATGCCCGCCGAATTTGGTATAATATTCGTTGAAATTATTCAGCACATCATAGATGTTGACGGCATCGATGCTTCGCGCCGAGCACACCGCTTCATCGCCTTTTCTGGCAAAGACCAGCACCGGACGTCCAAATCGCGCGGCGATACGTGAAGCGCAGATGCCCACCACGCCGGGCTCCCAATCGCCGATCACAAAGATGGCGCCGGGTTCTTTCAGCGAATTTTCTTTAATCACCTGCGTCATCGCTTCTAAAACGATGCCGTCACAGATATCTTTTCGTTCGTCGTTGAGGCTGTTCAGCCGCTCGGCCGCTTTTTTGGCCTGGGGCGTCTCGTTTTCGGCCAGCATCATATCCAGCGCCAAGTGCGCCGATTCCATACGTCCCGCGGCATTGATGCGCGGGCCGAACCCGAATCCGATATGATACTCGTCGATGGCCTTATTGTCGGGCAGCACATACGGCCGCAATAGCTTCAGCCCCGGTGACAAAGCCGTGTTCATCTTTTCAAGACCCAGTTTGGCGATGATGCGGTTTTCGCCGGTCAGCGGCACAATATCCGCCACCGTGCCCAGTGCCGCATAATCGATGACATCCATCGCGTCCCGGCCGCCCAGCGCCTGCACCAGCTTAAACGCGATGCCTGCGCCCGAAAGAAAATCATATGGGTATGGGCACCCGGGCTGTTTTGGGTTTAAGATATACGGCGTATCCGGCAGAACTTCGCCGCATTCATGATGGTCGGTGACGATGACTGTGACGCCCGCATCGGTCAGCATAGCGGTTTCGGCCACATTCGTGATGCCGCAGTCCACCGTGATGACGAGATCGGTGCCCGCGTCCACAATCTCTTTTACGGCCGACGCGTTAAGCCCGTAACCGTCGTTGTTCCGGTCGGGCGTATAGTAATCGATCGTCACACCGATTTTTTTAAAATAGAAGTACAGGATGCTGCATGCCGACGTGCCGTCCACATCATAATCGCAGAACACCGCGATTTTTTTGCCTGCACTCAGATTCAAGCGAATCTGCTCGACCGATTCGGTCATGTTCTTCATGAGAAACGGGTCATGCAGGTCATTAAAACTCGGCGAGAAGAAAGACTGTGCCTCCGCCGGCGTCCGAACGCCCTGACGCAGCAACAGAAGCGCCACCGCATTCGGCAAATCCAGGGACTTGCCCAGTGCCGCGGCGATCTCCATATCGTTTTTCGAAAACTCATATCTCGATTTAATCATGCGGACCTTCTTTTCGCTCTCTTAAATCATATCAGAAAAGCCTTCCCGATAGTATACGGAAAGGCTTTTTTTCATAACTTTTTAATCTTTTTTACGCTTTTTTAACTTTGGTCTTCTGCTTGATGCCAAGTTTCTTAAGCGAACGATTCATCAGCCATACCCAAATTGGCGCAGCGATGAAAATAGACGAGTACGTTCCGCTGATGAGACCCACGATGAGTGGGAAAGCGAATTCCTTGATGGAGTCCACACCGAAGATGTACACACAGGTGATGGTCATGAGTGTGGTCAGCGAAGTATTCAGCGTTCTGGACAGCGTCTCGTTAAACGAGATGTCCGCCACTTCCGCGCGGGTATATTCCGCGTGCGAGTAGATTCGGTTGTTTTCACGAATACGGTCAAACAGCACGATGGTGTCGTTGATGGAATAACCCACAATGGTCAGAACGGCCGCGATGTACGGGCTGTTCACCTGCTTGTGGAAGATGATCATAATCGACGACATGATGAGAATATCATGAACCAGCGCGACCACCGCCGCGATGCCCGAAAACAGTTCAAAACGAATCCAGATGTATACCAGCATCAGTGCCGAAGCGATAACCACCGAAAGGATGGCGTTGGTGATAATCTCCGAACTGGTGACTCCGCCGATTGTTTCACCGTCGAAAACGACCGCGTCAGGATATTTTTCCTGTAAACCGTCCAGAATGGCAGTACGCAATTCTTCCGTTTTAACGCCGTCCACATTCTTAATCCGAATCTGCGCCTGCGTCATGGCGCTTCCGGCTTCCTCGCTGGTTTTAACAACCGGCGCGTCTTTAATGCCATTGGCAACCAGCACTTCATTGATATCCGCAACATCAAATTCCTGACCGAGTTCAATGGTCATCAGTGTGCCGCCGGTAAAGTCGATGCCAAGGTTGATTCCGTTAAACAAGCCAAAACCGACACCAATCAGGATGACGATAATGGAGGCCGAAATAAAGTATTTTGCTTTGGAAACCACTTTAAATCTAGTCATTTTCAACCCTCCTTCCGCCATACAGCACTTTGTTCTTGATACCGATATTCATAAACAGTCTTAAGAACCAGCGCGTGACGAAGAGCGCGGTAAACATTGAAACGATAATACCGAGTGTGAGCGTATAGGCAAAGCTTTTGATCACGCCTTTGCCGAAAATCATCAGAACAACCGCCGCGAGTATGGTGGTGATATTCGAATCGAGAATCGTTCTCAACGCTTTATGATATCCACTCGTCAGCGATGTGCGTAAGGATTTACCCAACCGCAGCTCCTCTTTGAATCGCTCAAAGATGATAACGTTCGCATCCACCGCCATACCGATGGAGAGGATGATACCTGCAATACCTGGCAATGTCAGCTGGATGCCTTTGATTGTTGAAAGCAGGAGCAGCAGGATGAACATATAGATGACCAGCGCCATATCGGCGATAAGGCCGGGCAGACGATAGTATACAATCATAAACAGGAACAGAATCGCGATGCCGATGGCGCCGGCAAAGAGGCTCTTGGAGAGCGCATCCACACCCAGCGTGGCTGAAATCGACCGCTGTTCAATTTCGTGTAGTTCAAGCGGCAATGCACCAGATTCAATCTGGATGGCCAAATCGATGGCTTCTTCCGATGTGAAGCTTCCCGTGATGACGCCTTCGCCGCCAGCGATAACGCCTTCAACAGTGGGTGAAGAAATCATGGTATCATCCACATAGATGGACAATGCCTGGCCGAGGTATTTCTGAGTCGCTTCAGCGAATTTTGTGGCTGCTTCACTGGAAAGCTTAAACGCCACCTGATACTGGAGCACGCCGGTGTCGGAATAGCCTTGCTGTGCAACAGCCGAGACCATCTCGTCGCCTTCAACCACCACATCCCCGTCTGGGGTCACAATGGTCAGCTTGGCCGCTTTGCCCAGAACTTCGCTGATCATGTTCGGGTCTGCGCCCTGTCCGTCTTCCGAGTTGAACGGCACTTCCACACGAATACGATCGGTTCCCTGCTGGGCAATCGTCGCTTCGGTGAAGCCCTTGGCGTCCAGACGGTTTCGGAACACGGTCATCGTGCCTTCAATCTTTGAGTCCAGGTCATCAACCTGGTCCGGATTATCTACTTCATATACAACATACGCACCGCCGGTCAGGTCAAGGCCCAGGTTCACCTGCTTATACAGCGGATCGACTTTGTAGATGCCAAAGTGAGCGCCCGTAATGCCGATGAATATGAGTCCGCCGACGATTGCAATGATTGCAATGAGCAATAGTGCATTGCGAAACTTCATAAAAAAACTGCCTCCTAAAAAACAAGGGCGTTGCTTCCCCCGTCCTATTCATTTGTCAATTTAACAGTATATACGAATTTCCATCGAATGTCCATGAAATTATCCAAGTTTATGCCATGTCAAAAAAACTGACCTGATTTTCGGACGAGATGCCGGAAAGGCATCCAAACTCCTCCAGAGCGGCCAGCACGGTGCTGCTCGCCTTGGCGCGGTTTTTGATGTCCTCTTTGGAAATAAAGGGCGAAATCCTGGCCTGCTCGTACAGATTATCGGCCGCGTTCCCGCCGATGCCCGGCAATGCCGAGAAAGGCAGACGAATGTATTGGCCTTCAATCGTATACGTTTTCGCGTGGGACTTACTTAGGTCCACCGGCAAAAAGCCGATGCCCCGCTCGTACATCTCCAAAGCCACTTCCAGATAGGTGATCATGTTGATCTCGTTGTTGGAGGCCTTCCCTTCGTTCTGCTTTTTCTCGATGGCGGCGATATGTGCGCGGATGACGTCGCCGTTGCCGGTCACATAGCTCGCATCGAAGTTATCCGCCCGCACCGTGAAGTAAGCGGCGTAGTAGGCCTGCGGATGATGTACCTTAAAATAGGCGATGCGGAGCGCCATGGTCACGTAAGCCACCGCGTGGGCTTTGGGGAACATGTAGGATATCTTTTTACAGGAATCGATGAACCATTCGGGTACACTCTTTTCGCGCATGGCGGTCTCCATCTCGTCCGTCAATCCCCGTCCTTTTCGGACATTCTCCATGGTGAAGAAAGCCAGCTTGCCTTCCACGCCGTATTCCAGAAGTGTGTTGTAGATGTCGTCGCGTGTGGCGATGACGTCGCTTAAGGTGACTTTACCCTCTTTAATCAGAAGTTCGGCGTTGCCCTGCCATACGTTGGTGCCGTGCGACAGGCCGGAGATGCGCACCAATTCGGCCATGGTGGTGGGCTTGGTCATCTGCAGTATTCCGCGCACAAACTTGGTGCCGAATTCAGGGATGCCGAATGTGCCGACCTCGCTGCCCAGCATCTTTTCGGGCGAAAGCTTCAGCGCTTCCAATGACGAGAACAGCGTCATGGTTTCGGCGTCGTTTAGGGGCACACTCTTGGCGTCCACGCCGCTGATGTCGGTCAAGAGACGCAGCATGGTCGGGTCGTCGTGACCCAGAATATCCAGTTTGACCAGCGTATCGTGCATCGAATCGAAGTCGAAATGCGTGGTGACCGAATCACTCTCCATATCGTTGGCCGGTTTTTGCACCGGCGTGTAATCGTGAATATCCTGATCTTTGGGCACAACAACCAGTCCGCCCGGATGCTGTCCCGTGGTGCGCTTAACGCCCACAATGCCTTTGGCCAGCCGCGTAATCTCGGCGTTTGAGATGTGCTTCCCCGTCTCTTCGGCATAGTTCTTCACGTAGCCGAATGCGGTCTTGTCGGATATGGTCGATATGGTTCCGGCGCGGAATACGTGGGATGCGCCGAAAAAGTTAATCGTCCATTTATGCGCTTTTGGCTGATATTCGCCCGAGAAATTGAGGTCGATATCCGGCACCTTATCCGCGTTGAGTCCCAAAAACGTTTCGAACGGAATATCGAACCCATCGGCAATCATCGCTTCGCCGCATTTCGGGCAGGTCTTGGGCGGCAGATCCACGCCGCATTTATACAGCGTTCTGTCCACATCAAAATCCGAGTACCGGCAATGTCCGCAGCGGTAATGCGGCGGCAGGGGGTTGACCTCGGTGACGCCGGTGACGGTGGCCGCAAAGGACGACCCGACAGAGCCCCGGGAACCCACCACATAGCCGTTGTCGTACGAGTCCTTAATCAGCATATGGGCGATGTAATACAGCACCGAAAAACCATGCCCGATGATGGGTTTCATCTCGCGGTCCAGCCGCTTTTCGACAATGTCAGGCAGCGTTTCGCCATACATGGCGTGCGCGGTGTCGTAAGCCAGTGTTTTCAGCTTTTCGTCGGCGTCCTCAATCTTGGGCATAGCGGGCTCGCTGGGGAACAGCGGGAATTTCTCAATCTGCGCATAGATTTTGTGCGTGTTGGTGACGACCACTTCCTCAGCCGTTTCCTTGCCGAGATATTCAAATTCTTTCAGCATTTCGTCGGTGGAACGGAAAAACAGCGGCGGCTGCAACTCGGCATCCTGAAACTTTTTAGCGCGCATCAGAATCTCGCGGAACACCGCGTCCCGTTCCTCTAAGAAATGTGCGTCGGTGGTGGCCACAGTCAGCTTGCCGTGCCGTTTGCCGAGTTCGATGATGCGCCGGTTCATGGCATGCTGTGCTTCGGCGTCCTTCACGCTGCCTTCGCGGATGAGGAATCCGTTGTTGCCGTCCGGCTGAATCTCAAAGTAATCGTAGAATTTGGCGATTTCGTCCAGACCGGCGTCCGAGATGCCCTGCAGCACCGCTTGGAACACTTCGCCTTTTTCGCATGCTGAACCGATGAGGAGCCCCTCACGATGTTCTTCCAGCAGTGCCTTGGTGATGCGCGGCGTGCGATAGAACCCCTCGATATGCGAATGGGAAACCATCTGATAGAGGTTTTTTAAGCCGGTCTTGTTTTTGCAGAGCAGAATGGTGTGGTACACCTTGTTGTTCTGTTTGCCTTTCAGGCTGGCAAGGCCGCTGTTGATTTGCGCCGTACTTAAGATATTCATAGCTTTCATCATATCAAAAAAGCGAATCAGCACCTCGGCCGTGGCCGTGGCGTCGTTCAGGGCGCGATGATGATTTAGTGGAATGTCAAAATGCCGAACGACCGTGTCCAGCTTATGGTTTTTATTCTGCGAGAGCAGACAGCGCGAAAGCCCCAGCGTATCCAGCACCGGGTTTTCGGTGAAGTATACGCCATACCGCGCCCCAGTGGAACGGAAAAACGACAGGTCAAAATCGGCGTTATGCGCCACGATGCAGGCAGCCCCCGCAAAGGCCTTAAACGCTTTAATCGCCGCTTCCTGCCCGGAGGCGCCCAGCACCATTTCCGGCGATATGCCGGTCAGCCGCGTAATCTCCAGCGGAATCGGTTTTCCCGGATCAACAAACATCGAGAACGTTTCACCCAGCTTGCCGTCTTTCACCTTCACCGCACCGATTTCGATGATGCGTTCGGCCACCGGCGAAAATCCCGTGGTTTCAATGTCCGCCACAACGAATTCGCCCGACAGCGGAATATCCCGCACGCCTTTGTAGGCGTCGGCCCGGTCCAGCGTCATATAGGCTTCCATGCCGTAGATGATATCGATGCCCGCCCGTTTGGCTTCGTTCTGCGCCGTCGGGTAGGCCTGCACCACGCCGTGGTCGGTGATGGCCAGTGCTTTGTGCCCAAACGCTTTGGCGCGCTTGACGGCATCGGCAATCTGGATGGTCGAATCCTCCTGACTCATCACAGTGTGCAGATGCAGTTCGATGCGCTTTTTCTCGGCGGTGTCCTTGGGCGCTTCGGTGGGCAGGGTCACGATATTCTCGATGGGGTTGACCACCAGTTCTTTGCTGAATTTGTCATACGAGACTTTCCCGCTGAGTTTGATATGCGCGCCTTTGATGCTGGCTTTAATCTTTTCGAACTGCGCCTTTTTGATGAACATCTTGCAGAGGATGGTGTTGGTGTAATCGGTGACGTGCACCAAGATAAGCTCGCTCTCGTTTTTACAGGAACGGCTGTCAAAGTCCACCACGTCGCCTTCAATCACCACCGTGCCCGATTCATCGTTGATATCGGAAATCTTCATCGGCTTTCGCGCGATGGCCTTGCCGAACAGCACCTTGCCGGATGGCGGTTTTTCTGTTTTTCGCTTAGCTTCGGCTTTTGGGGCTTGCGGCGTCTCTTGGGCTTTGGGTTTTTCGGTCTCCATCATGGGCTCCAGCACGCTGACGCCCGAAACATCCCGCCCTTCCAGTGTGCGGTCGATGCCCACTGCCAGCGCGTAGTTCTTCCTGAACGTTAAAGACAAGAGCTCTTTGATACGCAAATCCACGCCCAAATCCGAGAGCATCTGCTTGCCCGCCTCGGTTTTAAAATCCATATGGTACCGTCCCATGTCGGTATAGGCATGGCTGGTCTTTAGATACGGGCGGAATGAGACAAATTCGTTATAGACGTGGTCAAAGATTCGGTCAATCATCGCGCGATCCTTGGTAATGAGGTCCGAATAATCGAAGAAAAACTTCACTTTGGGCATACCCGAAAAGACCGAATGCTTTTTGCGGTCAATTGCCGCTTCTTCGGCCATGGTGAACACTTTTTCGGTATTGAAAATAACATAGTAGGTGTTGCTGGCTTTGTGCAGGAAAATCTCCCGAATATTGACCGCCGCGAGTGCGGCAGGCTCGAAGCACTCGGCCACCAACCGATTGAATTTTGATTTTTCTATATCAACGCCTGTCACAAAAATCCCCCTGATTGACAGTCAAAAGTCTCTTATTTCTTAAAGTTCTTTCACATCGCTTAAAATCGCTTTGGGAACCAGTTCGGATACGTCGCCGCCAAAGCGGATAATCTCCCGCACCACGCTGGACGAAAGGAACGAGTACTCGGTGCGCGTCATGAGGAACACCGTCTCCACGTCGCCCGCCAGCTGGCGGTTCATGGCCGCCATGGCAAACTCGTTTTCAAAATCGGATACCGCACGAAGGCCGCGCAGGATAATCCCGGCGTTCTGCTTTTTGGCATAGTCCACCAAAAGCCCTGCGTGGCTGTCCACCGACACATTGCCGAGGTGCTTGACCGACGCTTTAATCATCTCCAGCCGCTTTTCCAGCGGAAACGCCGGGCTCTTCTGGGTGTTCACCATCACACAGACGATGACCTGATCGAACATCTGGCTGCCGCGCGTGATGATATCGAGGTGTCCCAGGGTGATCGGGTCGAACGACCCGGGATAGATACAAACGCTCATTGGTTTCCCCCTCTTTCGTAAATCTCCAGCGTCACGGCGCCGTAAACCTTCTGCTTGGTCAGCGAAAAATACTTCTCGCCGCCGCTTTCCATGCCGGTCTTAATCTCTAAAATCAAAACACCGTCATCGGCCAAAGTTCCGCTTTCCGCGATATATGCCATAGCCGGTTCGTAGTATCCGGCTTCGTACGGCGGGTCCATCAGGATGATGTCAAACACTTGCCCGCTCAGCCGATTCAGCGCCGACAGATAATCGGCCGAAATCACCGTCGCTCCGGCCTCCACAAAAGTCAGATTCGCTTCCAGCGTCTTTAAGGCCGCGCGGTCGTTTTCCACAAACACACACGTTTTGGCGCCGCGGCTTAGGGCCTCAATGCCCAGCGCCCCCGAACCCGCAAACAAATCCAGTACTTGCGCTTCTTTCAGTCGAAACTGGAGCGAACCGAACAGCGCTTCCTTCACGCGGTCGATGGTCGGACGGGTGTGCAGTCCTTCGGGCGCGGCCAGCTTTCTGCCCCGATATTTCCCGCTGATTACCCGCATGCGCCATACACCGCCTTTTCCGTGATGACGCAGTTCATGGCAACATCATCCGGCCCGTCTTCCAGAGCTGCGACGATCTGCGCCTCATACGCCAGCCCGATTTTATAGCACGTTTCACCGCTTAAATAGCGGTCGTAATATCCTTTGCCGTAGCCCAGCCGATTCCCCAAGCGGTCGAACCCCACACCCGGGCAAATGGCCAGGTCAATCTTGCCGCTGGCTTTGGGTGCGGTCTCGCAAGGTACAGGTTCGTCAATGCCGTAGCGATTCTTCTGCACGTTTTTGGTCATCCTGCAGGGCACAAACTCGGTGTCGCTGAGGATGAGCGGCAGGTATACGTTCACACCCCGTTGTTCTAAGTCGGCAATAATGCGTCCGGTCTGCACTTCGCCGTCAAAATCGGCATACACCAGCACTGCCCTGGCGCTCTGGTACGCCGCCTGTTTTTTTAGGTTTTCAAAAATGGCTTTCGACTTTGCTTCCGCTTCGGCCGCGCTCATGGCCCGCCGGATTTTCAGCAGGGATTTCCGCAAATTTTCTTTATCCATGGATATAGACCCGCGGCAGTCTCGGCGTAAATGACAATAGAATTTCATATGAGATAGTGCCGCAAATATCCGCCATATCGTCGGCTGAAATGCGTTCGCCGCCGTCTTCTCCCATCACGGTCACCACGTCGCCAATCTTGGCTTCGTCAATGTCAGTGACGTCAATCATGGTCATATCCATACAGACCCGTCCCAGTATCCTCGCGCGTTTGCCGTGCACCAGCATCTCGCCGCGGTTGGACAACAGGCGGTTGAATCCGTCTCCGTAGCCGATGGGCACCGTGGCCACCCGCATGGATTCTTCGGCGATGAATGTTCTCCCATAGCTGATGCTCTCGCCGGTCAGAACGGTTTTGATATGCGCGATATGCGAATAAATGCTCATCACGGGTTTTAAGTTCACCCGTTCCTTGAAAACCTCGTTGGAAGGATAGCATCCGTACATCGCAATCCCCGCGCGGACAAAATCATACGCATATTCGGGCATATCGATGATCGCGCCCGAGTTGCAGGCGTGCCGGATGGGTGAAAATCCTTTTTCCAGTGCCATTTGGTAGAATCGCTCAAAAAGCTCGGCCTGCGCGCGGCTGAACGCTTTGTCCGTTTCGTCGCTGACCGCAAAGTGCGTAAACATGCCTTCGAAGGTGACGCGGTCACATCGAATCAGTGTGGCCAGCAGCGCTTCAAACTCGGCTTCGGTTTTCACGCCAAGCCTGTTCATGCCGGTGTCTATCTTCACGTGCACCAGCGCCTCGGTGTTTTTCTCCTCGGCAATTTTTTGCAGCGCCAAAACGTGCAGAGGCAGAAAAACGCACTGCCGTATGCCGTAATCCACGATATCGGTGAGGCTGTCGCTCATGGGCGCGCCCATCACCAGCATCGGCGCTTTTTCGCCTGCCTGAATGACTTCGCGCGCTTCGCCCACCGTGGCAAAGCACAAAAGGTCAGCGCCGCTTTCCACGGCCGTGCGGCTGACTTCCACCGCGCCGTGGCCATAGGCGTTGGCCTTCACCACCGCCGCCAGTTTGGCGCTCTCCGGCAGATTTTTCTTTAATTCTCGTAAATTATGGGAAAGGGCGGCCAGATCCACGACCACGCTCGTCCTTTTTTCGTCCAGTTCAAAATCCATCAAATGCTGTAAACTTCCTCTTTGGTTAAAACTTTAATGCCGTGTTTCTGTAAAACGTCAATCGCCAAATCCAGCTGCTCCACGCGAAAGACGATGAGCGCGTTTTGTCCCTTGCTCCGCACAAAGGAATACAGGTACTCCACAAACAGCCCGGCATCGTTTAATCGCTCCAGCACACCGGCAAGTCCGCCCGGCGTATCCGGCACTTCCACGGCAATCACCTCAGTGGTCTTGGCCGTGAATCCCGCTTCTTTCAGCACTTTCAGCGCACGATCGCTGTCCTCCACAATGCCGCGAATCACCCCGAACGTGGAGGTGTCCGCAATAGAGAGCGAGATGAGATCGATGCCCGCATCCCCCAGCGTACGCGTGATGTGCGCGAGATCGCCTTTGATATTCTGCGTAAAAATTGAAATCTGTTTGATTAACATATATAAAATTCCTTCAATTTAGCCCTTAATTTTAATCGGTATTCCCGAAACCAGCAAATACGCTTCATCGGCCAAAGACGCCATCAGTTGGTTGGCCCGGCCGGTCTCGGCACGGAAAAACCGCGCAATGTCGTCTTCGGGCAAAGTGCCCATCCCGACTTCACTGGTAATAACCAGCAGGTTGCGGTCGTTGTCCTTGGCGGCCACTACCATATTCATCACCTCGCGGCTCACCGTTTCGCTGATCTCCCTTTTTTTCTCGGCGTTCGGCGCATTGGTGCCCGAATAAGCGTCCATGATGCGGTGTTTCACCAGCGCGGTCAGGCTGTCCAGTATAAACAGATCAAAATCCTTCTCTATCAGGACATTATCAAAGTGGCCGGAAACCTCAATCCGTTCCCAGTTCACCCCGTTTGTCTGCTGTTCCGTTTCGTTTTCCTCGGGCTCCTCTTTTTTAGCCATCGATTTTCTGCCGATGACCATAATCCCCAGTCGTTCAAATTTGGATGTGATATTCTCCGCGAATGCTGATTTGCCGCTGTAGGCGCCGCCCGTAATGTAAAAAATCCTGCCCATGCTGATTTTACGTCCATTCCTCTTAATCGTTATTCCTATTCTACCACCGATGTTAGCCAAATAAAACACTTTAAAAAGGAAACACAGGCGTTTTTATTTCCAAAACTTACCGCAAATAAAAAAACCGGCGGATTTTCGCCGGTCGTTTTATTATTCGATATTTCGGTTCTTGCGGCCCACCTTCAGGCGCACCATCGCGCGTGCCAGCGCAATGTGACTTTGCTGGTATTCGTTCCAGCTCTGTTTCTGCCGCAGCCGCTCCTTGGCCCGCTCGGCGGCTTCCTGAGCACGGTTCATGTCAATCTCATCCGGCCATTCCACCGTCTGGGCAAACATCATGGTCTCGTCCGGGCGCACCTCTAAAAAGCCCTCGGTTGTGGCGCACTCCACCCAGGTGCCGTCTTTTAGATGAATCTTGACGGGGCCGATAACCACCGCCGCCACCAGAGCTTCATGGTTTCTCTGAATGCTCATGAACCCGTCTTCGGACGGGAATATGCAGGAAATCACCTCATCCTGGAAAAACACTTTTTCGGGTGTGATAATCTCCAAATGATAGGTATTCGCCACTATTTTTTACGTCCTTTTTCAATCACTTCGTCAATGGTTCCCACCATATAGAAAGCGGCTTCGTTGATATCGTCCACCTCGCCGTCCACAATCGCCTTAAAACTGCGGATGGTGTCTTCAATCGGCACATACTTGCCCGGTATGCCGGTGAATATCTCAGCCACGTTCATGGGCTGGGACAGGAAACGCTGAATCTTACGCGCCCGGTATACGGTGGTGCGGTCGGCTTCGGTCAGTTCCTCCATACCAAGAATCGCGATGATGTCCTGCAATTCGCGGTACCGCTGGAGAATTTCGCCCACGCGGCGGGACACTTCATAGTGTTCCTCGCCCACATAGCGCGGGTCCAGAATTCGCGATGAGGATTCCAGCGGGTTAACCGCCGGATAGATGCCCTGCTCGGAGACCGAGCGGGAAAGCACGGTCATGGCGTCCAGATGCGAGAAGGTCGTCGCCGGTGCCGGGTCGGTCAGGTCATCGGCCGGCACATAGATGGCCTGAACCGATGTGATGGAACCCGACTTAGTCGAGGTGATGCGTTCCTGCAGTGCACCGAGTTCGGTGGCTAGTGTCGGCTGGTAACCGACCGCCGCAGGGATTCGACCCAGCAGCGCCGATACTTCCGAACCGGCCTGAATGAAACGATAGATATTGTCGATAAACAGGAGCACGTCCTGTCCTTCTTCGTCACGCAACTGCTCGGCCATGGTGAGGCCCGACAGCGCCACGCGCATACGCGATCCCGGCGGTTCGTTCATCTGCCCAAAAGCCAAAGCGGTTTTTTCCAAAACCCCCGATTCGGTCATGTCGGATATCAGCTCGTTGCCTTCGCGGCTTCTTTCGCCCACGCCGGTAAACACCGAGTATCCGCCGCTCTCTTTGGCGATGTTCCGAATCAGTTCCATGATGAGCACGGTTTTGCCCACGCCTGCGCCGCCGAACAGACCAATCTTGCCGCCTTTCGGGTACGGTGCCAGAAGGTCGATGACCTTGATGCCGGTTTCAAACAGCTCGGTGGCCGGATTCTGCTCCGAGAAAACCGGCGGACGGCGGTGAATCGGCAGGGTTTGCTTGGCGGGAATCGGTCCTTTGCCGTCAATCGGCTCGCCGATGGCGTTGATGACGCGCCCAAGCACCTCTTTGCCGACGGGTACACGGATTTTATCGCCCGTGTTGCCCACGGGAAGGCCGCAGTACAGCCCTTCGGTGGCATGCAGCGCAATACAGCGCACCACATCGTCACCGATATGCATGGCTACTTCCAGCCACACATCGCGTTTGCCGATTCGAATCACCAGAGCGTTGTTGATGGCCGGCAGCTGACCGTCGTGGAATGCGACGTCCAAAACCGGGCCCATGATTCTGATGAGTTCCCCCGTATTTACAAATGTCAACTCTCCCATATTTTTTCGCTTGCGATGTGACGGTTCATCACATCCGCACGCATCGGCTTTGTATCCCGTGCGCGCTATCCTTTCAAAATATTGAATTCGTTTTTAAAAGCTGTCGCTTAATGCTTCCATCGCGCCGATGATTTCGGAAATCTCGGTGGTGATGTTAAACTGACGCGCCCGGTTATACTCCAGTGAGAGCTTGGCCAGCATCTCGTCCGCGTTTTGTGTGGCGTTTTCCATCGCGGTCATCCGCGCGCTGTGCTCGGACGCATAGGCCTGAACCAGACAGCCGTACATCAGACCGATAATATACTGCGGTACCATCCGATCAAAAACCTCCTTGACCGAAGGGTGAAAGCTTAAGTCCGCGGAATATGTGTACTCGGTTTCGATGTCCTCAAAGTTGGATTCCTCCACGGGCAAAAGCTGAATAATGTGCGGCTCCTGCCTTAACGGGGAATAGAACTTGGTGTACACCACGTACACTTCATCCATAACCCCCGAATCGTAAAGCTCCAAAATATCGTTCGTGATGTTTCGGGCGTTGGCCAGCGACGGATTCTGCGCGATATGCAGAAATTCAACGTCGATCATATACCCTTTGCGTTCAAAGAACGCGCGCGCTTCCTGACCGACCGTCAGGATATACTGCTGTTTGTTCTTTTTCATTTCGGCCAGCGCAAAGTTCAGCACATTGTGGTTATACCCGCCGCAAAGGCCCTTATCCCCCGCGATGACCACAAACGCCGCCGAACCGCCCTCGCTGTGTTTGACATATGGGTGGGAAAGGTCGGACGAATGCGCCAGAATATCCTTTAAGCCCGCCTGTACGTGGTCGAAATGGTATCGGTTCTTTTCGTAGTTTGAAACTGCGCGCTTCATTTTTGAAGTCGATATCAGGTGCATCGCTTTGGTGATCTGCTCGGTATCGCTGATCGCCCGCATCGAATGCCTTATATCTCCCATGTTCTTCATGCGGATTCACCCTCTTTTTCAGGCGGCGTGATGTTGTGCAGTTTGAAGAAAATCGGCACATATTCGCTGGTCGCCCGCTCAATCAGCTTGGCGACGTTCTCAGGCAAATCTTTGGTCTTCTCAATCTCCATGCGAACGCCCGGATAATTGGCGTCAATATGGTCGATGAGTTCGGGCATCAGTGTCCGAATATGCTCAATGGGCACATCTTTTAAAAGCTTGTTGACCACGGCATACAGCATCATGACCTGCGTGGACATCGGAATCGGTCTAAACTGTCCCTGCTTCAGCACTTCGGTCAGCCGCACGCCATGCGACAGGCTGTCCTGTGTGGCCTTGTCCAAGTCGGATGCGAACTGGGCAAAAACCGCCAGTTCGCGGAACTGTGCCAAATCCAGACGCAAACGATGCGCCACCGCTTTGGTTGCCTTAGTCTGCGCCGAACCGCCTACGCGAGAAACCGAAAGTCCCACGTTGATGGCCGGACGAACGCCCGCGTTAAACAGCTCGCTTTCCAGATATATCTGTCCATCCGTGATGGAAATAACATTTGTCGGAATATACGCCGAAATATCGCCGCTCATGGTTTCGATAATCGGCAGAGCGGTGATGGATCCGCCGCCTTTGGTGTCGCTGATTCTGGCCGCACGTTCCAGCAGTCTGGAATGCAGATAGAAAACGTCGCCCGGGTAAGCTTCGCGTCCCGGCGGACGGCGGAGCAGCAGGGACATGGTGCGGTAGGCTACCGCGTGCTTCGAAAGATCGTCATAGACGATCAGTACATCCTTGCCCTTATCCATAAATTCTTCAGCAATCGCACAACCCGAATAGGGCGCAATATACTGCATCGGCGCCGAGTCGGAAGCTGTGGAAACCACCACGACCGAATAGTCCATCGCGCCGGCTTCGTCCAGCGTGCTGATGATGCTGGCCACCGTGCTGGCCTTTTGGCCGATGGCCACATAGACGCAGATGACGTCCTTGCCGCGCTGGTTGATGATGGTATCAATCGCAATCGCCGTTTTGCCGGTCTGGCGGTCGCCGATAATCAGCTCGCGCTGGCCTTTGCCGATGGGAATCATCGCATCCACAGCCATAATGCCGGTTTCCAGAGGTTCACGAACCGCCTGACGGTCGATGATGCTCGGTGCTTCATGTTCAATCGTCCGATGCCGCTCGATGTGCAGCTTGCCTTTGTCGTCCATCGCAATACCGATGGGGTTGATGACGCGCCCGAGCAACTTGTCTCCCACGGGCACCTGAACCACATTGCCGGTGTTTCGGACGGGCGAACCTTCGGCCACTTCGCTGGCCGCGCTTAAAAGAACCGCGCCGACTTTCTCTTTGTCCAGATTCATGACGATGCCAAAAGCATTGTTCTGGAACTGCAAGAGCTCGCCGTATTTGCAGTTGTCAAGACCCTTGACCTGCACCACGCCGTCGCCGCTGAATGTGACCATTCCCACATCCTTCTTTGTGCGGTCTTCTTCATATTCGTAGATGCGTTCTTTGGTGATTTTACCAAACGCTTCGGCGTTCAGCTCAAATCCACTTTCCACGTATTCGTCATCCTTATATGGCGTTTCATAGACCTCCTGAATGTATTTTTTAATCTCATCCAGATGAGTCTTTATGCTCCGATCGTATACTTTGTTTTTGACATATACGATAAACCCGCCGATTATATTCGGGTCTTTATCGACAGAGAAATCGATAGGCTCCCCGACCATCTCTTCAAACTGCTGTTTGATGGACGCGATGGAGGTTTCGTCGAAATCTACCGCCGTTCTCAATCTTCCCTTAATGCTCACCTTCTAGCCCACCTTTGTAAAGAAATCATCAATGATTTTCTTGTTGTCGTCCATGGTCACTTCACGCTGGAGAACTTTGCCCGCAATCTGAACCGCCATATTGGTGATCTCGGTTTTCAGGTTTTCCTTCTCCTGAAGCTTTTTGTTCTCGATATCTTTTTTGGCGCGCGAAATCATATCGCGGCTTTGGTCTTCCGCTTTGGTGACCACTTCCTTGGCGTGGTCTTTGGCCAAATCAGACGAGTGCTTGATAATCTCAGCCGCGTCGCTGTGCGCCCTGCTAAGAAGCGCATCATACTCCTGCTTATGCTTGGCAGCCTCGGCTTCCTTCTGTTCGATATCCGAAATTCTGCCCTCAAACCGCGCTTCCCGCGCCTGTAAAAACTTGTTGATTGGTTTGTAGAGCAGCATACGCAGACCAACAAACAGTATGACGATATTGACTGCGTGAAGTATGATATCCTGCCAATGTATTTCCATATGCGTATACCTTCCAAACGTTTTCTAAAAAACTTACCCGATTATCCCGATGCTCTTCTATTTGAAAATCATCATGATGGAGATAACAAATCCATACAGCGCGGTGGATTCGGCCAGCGCCAAACCCAAGAGCAGCGTCGAAGTGATTTTGCCCATCGCTTCAGGCTGACGCGCAATCGCTTCACATGCCTTGGATGTGGCCACACCGATACCAATACCTGCGCCGAAACCGGTCAAAACCGCAATACCTGCACCAATTGCAACTAATCCGTCCATCTATCATATCCTCCAAAAATTAAAATTCACGTTTATTTTCACTGCCTTCCGGCAGTCAGTTTCGTTATATATTGCCTACTCGGTCGCCTCATGCACAAACGAGAAGGTCAGCATCAGGAACACGTAGGTCTGCATCAGCACATGGAAGAGGGTGAAGAACACACTTAAGGCCGCCGGTATGCCCACGGCGAAATTGCCCATCGCGAAGTAAACCAGTTCCATGATGACCAGTCCCGAAAGCAGATTGCCGAACATCCGGCAGGCGAGCGAAACGGGGATCATCAAATCCGATACCAGACGAAAGAATCCGATAATCGGGTTTGGCTTTAAGTAATGCTTTATTCTGCCCCAGATACCCTTTTCCATCAGTCCCATGACGTTGATGATGATAAAACTCATCAGGGAAATCGCGATGGTAAAATTGATATCCGTTCCAGGTACACGGATGGTGATGAGCTCCAATAAGCCGGACACCACCAGGAAAAACGCCAGCGTCAGTCCGTATGCCGCCAGCTTGCTGCCATATTCCCCCGCCGTATTCGTGGAGAACTTATTGATGCTTTCCACAATCAGTTCAAGGATGTTTTGGATCTTTCTGGGTTGATCCTTGAATCTGGGCACCAGGACAAAGCGTACAATCAGACCGAATATCAGCAACGCCAGACTGACGCAGTATGCTGTAATGACCGTAACGCCGATATCCAGCCCCAGAATATTGTATCGCGTGGGGTTAATCTCAACAGAAAAACCTGAACCCATACTATTCTTCCTTTCCTGAAGGTTTATTCGACCGTATCATCCAGACCACAAATGTAGCGATGATTAAACCCCCGGCCGCCGCCAGCAGTGCTTTATTGGAATAGAACCCCAAAGCCGCAAACGCCGCTACCGTCACCAGAAACTGCGGGACAATCCAGATGAATCCGCCCGGTTTCGCGTTGCCGGTGCCGGTCACCGCTTCCACCACACGGGTTAAAATCAGAACCTGTATGATGCCAAAGACGATGCCCACCACCGCGCCGATGATGATTTCAATCATGTGCTCCGCTTCCAATCCTAAAGAATAAACCCATCTATACGCAATACTTTATACCGAATCAGGCTTTTTTACAAGGGCATATCTCCCGTAAGCCGCCTACAGCAGTCCGCTTGCGAATTCGTCTGCATCAAACGGAATCAGGTCTTCCATCTTCTCTCCCACGCCGATATAGACGACCGGGATACCCAGCGTTTTCTTGATGGCGCACGCCATCCCGCCCTTGGCCGTTCCGTCCAGCTTGGTTAGGATGATGCCGTCAATCTTAACGCTTTCCATAAAAGCTTTGGCTTGAACCAGCGCGTTCTGGCCGGTGGCCGCATCCACCACGAGGTAATTCGTGCGGTGCGCTTCGGGCCACGATTTGCCGATAACGCGGTCGATTTTCTCCAGTTCTTCCATCAGGTTCTGCTTGTTGTGCAGTCTCCCCGCCGTGTCGCAGATCAGGAAATCCGCGTTTTTGGCCTTGGCCGACTGTACCGCGTCAAACACCACCGCGCCCGGGTCGGTGCCCTCGTGGTGCTTCACCACGGGTACATTCGCGTTCTTCCCCCATTTGGCCAACTGTTCGCCGGCCGCCGCGCGGAAGGTATCGCCTGCCGCGAGAACCACCTGCTTGCCCTGGGTCTTAAACCGATGTGCCAGCTTCCCGATGGCTGTGGTTTTGCCCACGCCGTTGACGCCCACAATCAGCATCACGGTCGGGCTTTCATAATTCGGCGCGTCTCCCGCCAAAAGCTCGGCAATGATATCGGTCAGCGCCGAACGAATCGCTTCGGGCTTTTCGATGCCCTCCTGCTTCACCTTGCTCCGCAAAGCGCCGATGAGATAGGCGGATGTTTCCACGCCCATATCTGAGAGAATCAGGATTTCTTCGAGCTCCTCCAAAAAATTCTCATCCACGCGCTTGAAAGCCGACGTCAGCGCGGCAAACTTTTCGGCAAACGATTTTCGTGTTTTATTCAGGCCATGGGATGTGGCGTTTTCCTGTTTTATCATCGGCATTTTGTTTTATTTTTCACAATACACAAGATTATAAGGACTTTCTTTAGCAAAAACTATCAAAATTCCGCACGACTTCGAGACGATTCGGCGATTATTTCCCGCGCAATATCTTCCAGTTCGCGTAAGCTGTTGACGCGCACCAGCGCTTCGCGGTAAACCTTGGCGCCTCTAAGTCCCTTGATATACCAAGCCGCATGCTTACGGAGCTGGACCACCGCGGTTTTTTCACCCTTCTGCGCCACGGTTTCGGCCGCCTGCCGCATCAGGGTTTCCATGCGTTCGGCCGCATCCGGTTCGGGCATCGCTTCGCCGGTTTTTAAGAGGTGCTGAATCTCCCGAAACAGAAACGGGTTGCCCAGCGCGCCACGCGCCGCCATCACGGCATCCACGCCGGTCTCCTCAAACATGCGCTTGGCGTCCGCCGCCGAAAAGATGTCTCCGTTGCCGACCACCGGAATATCCAGCGCGCGCTTGACCTGCCGGATGATTTCCCAGTCGGCTTTCCCCGAATAATACTGCTCCCGCGTGCGCCCATGCACGGTCACCATATCGGCGCCGCTGTCTGCGCATGTTTTTGCAAAATCCACGGCGTTTACGGTATCCGTCGAAAATCCTTTGCGAATTTTGACCGTCACCGGCAGACTCACGCTGTCCTTCACGCGCCGCACCATCCGCGCGGCCAGCGCCGGATTTTTCATCAGCGCACAGCCTTCGCCGTTGTTCACAATCTTGGGCGCAGGACAGCCCATATTGATATCGATCAAAAAAATGTCACCCGCATAGCTTTCGGCAATCATCGCCGCCATATCCGCGACGACATCGGGCTCGCTGCCAAAGAGCTGTACACCCGCCGGTTTTTCGATTTCACCGATATCCAGCAGTCTTTTGGTTTTGATGTTTTTAAATTGCAGTGCTTTGGCACTGACCATCTCGGTATAGGTCAAATCCGCGCCCATCGACTTGCAGATACCGCGAAACGCGCGGTCGGTCACACCCGCCATCGGCGCCAGCAGCACCTTGCCCTGCATCGCCTGCTTTAAATCCATCTTTCCCCCGCAATATAAATCAGCCACGGTTTTTTCCCATGACTGATACAATTCTCCATTTATTCGGTTGCCGTCGCTGAAGACGCATAGGCATCCCCGATACGTTCCATGTTGGTGATATGCCACGCGGTCTCGCTGCGCTCCAAAGTCACCATATACACCGCGCCATCCCATTCTGGCGGCGCAATGTCCGCTTCGGTCATGTCTTCGGTCTGGCTGTCTTCGGGCAGTTCGCCGTCGATATGCGTGATGGTCTCGGAGACGCGCACCGAAACCTTCTGCTGCCAGGGCATAATCAGCTTAAATCCGATATCGATATCCTGCAGGTATGAGCGGATGACATAGCCGTTGTATGTGTCGTCATCCAGACGGTCGTCTTTCTCCAAATACGCTTCACTGAAAATCTGTGACAAGCTGGCGGTGTCTTCCCCTTCCAGAACCACGCTGGCGCGCTCCTTCAAGCCGTCCGAAATCAGAACATTGATGTTCATGTAATCCTTGGCGGCCATAAAGCTGAACACCAACAGCGTGGCCACCACCAACAGCAGCAGGAGTTTCCCGATAATATAGAACAGAAACCTTAACAGGTAATCGATCGAGTCTTTCAAAGATGTTTTCCCTTTAATTCATTATTCTGCAACGCTGATAGAATATCATATTCTTTCGATATTTTCAAACTGCGGACATCGAAAACACAGCCAGATTCCCGCCGTCGGCTTTTTTCCACACGCCCGCCATGCCCAGCGCCTCGCCAGCAAAAGTTGCGTGCAGCATCGAGATGCCGATATCCAGCGCTTCGGGAAAGGGCCCGCCCGGAATCACCGGCTTGCGCACTGCCAAGCAACCGCTCTCTTTGGCATACTGCCATGGCTGTCTGTTGATCGCCGAGGGCGCATTCTGCACGCACGTCATGAGCTTGCGGGTTCGTTCATCGGTCAGCTCGCCCGCGAATATCCTGTCCAGCGGTTTTCGCTTCCGGCGTTCGGCGATGGCTTCGGGCGTTCGATTTTCGCCATACCCAAAAACAATGGATGTTAAAAACCGCTCATCCCGGGATATCTCAATATATTCTTTCAGCATTTGCTTTTTTATAGAACCCGATACCCAGCAGGTTTTCAAATTCCGGCGGGTCAAAGCCAGACAAAGCGCCTCGCCGTAGAATCCCGCTTTCACATCGGCGAATTTTTCTCTCTTCCCCAGAATCGCCAGAAAAGCTGGAACCCCTGACAACTTGGTGTAGCCGAAAGATTCAAACAGTTCGGGGGCAGCGCCGTATACCGGCACGGCTCGGATGCCGTCGTCAAACGCATTGATGCGCACCGCCAGAGCATCCACCGCTTCCCTGTCCGGCGCGGATATCGGTTCGGCGCTGTAATGCCGCGTGGAAAAGCGCACAAAGCTGGCGGCATACCCCGCTTCGGCCTCAGTCCGCAAAGCGGTTTCGCCTTTAAAAAATACCGGTTTTACAGTCTCCCGTTTCATCGTTTTACTCAATTGCAAACCTTTCCAGACCACAGACAAAAAAAAGACGGCCGGAACAAACCAGACCGTCCTTCAATTTCATCATTCAATCTTAAACCCTTCCAGCTTTTTCTCCAAGTCCGCTTTATCCGCACATCGGCCGAATTTCGCACTGCCGACCGGATAGCATCCGCCGAACACCGCGCCCGCCGCCGCCAATTTCTCTTTCATATCAGAAACGCGTTGGTCGTGCCCCGCAGCATTCAGGTCTCCCTGCACAGTTAACGCCACAAACCTTTTGCCCGAAAGCGCAGCTTCTGTCAAAATGGCATTAAACGCGGGCGTGGTCTTGCTCGCCCAGATCGGCGTGGCGGCCACCACCGTATCATAAGAAGCAATTTTCTTCAGCGTCTCCGCATCCAATTTGGCCGAAACCCCGGAAGACGCGCGGAATCCGCCGCGCAGGAAACCGATGACGCCGCGATAGTTCACCGGGTCGATTAGCTCAATCAAATCGGCTTTCAGCTTTTCGGCCAGAATTTCCGCGGCCAGTTTGGTGCTCCCGTCTCTGCTAAAAAAGGCAATACAGGTTTTCATGGTTTTACCTCCCGTGTAAATAATCCCACTTCTTCATAATGTGCATATATGAGAAACCGATAAAGACCAGTGTCAGCAGGTCTGATATCGGTCCCGCAATCCAACCATAATAGACGCCCAGCCAGCGGCTGAACAGGTACAGCAGGGGCAGTATCAGGACGATGCCCCGCAGAAAATTGCTGATCATCGTGATATATGACTTGCCAATCGCCTGAAGCGGCGCCGACAGTACAAAGATGCTGGCCGCAAGCGGCATGCCGAACGCCATGATGCGCATGGTGGACATCGCGATGCCGAGCACTTCGTCGGACAGCGTGAAGATGCTGAACAAAATCGCCGGGATGGTCTGGAACAAAACGAAGCCGAGGAGTGTGATGGCGATTGCAAAGTACCATCCCACCTTAACCGCCTGAGTGAAGCGCTTCTTGTTGTCCGCGCCGTAAGCGTAGCCGCAGATGGGCATGATGCCCGCGTTGAGTCCGAAAATCGGCATGAAAATCATCGACTGAATTTTCACGTATACGCCGAAAGCCGTCACCGCCGCAAAATTGAAAATCGCCATGACCTTGTTGATGCCGACCACCATGACCGAGATAATCGCCTGTGCCACCATGGCCGGAAGCGCTACGCGCAGGATACCGCCCAATATTTCGCCGTTGGGACGAAAGTTTTTCAGGTCCAACTTGACCACATGCTCCCGCGAGAAGAACGCGATGGCCAAGAAGACAAAGGTTGACGTCTGACCGATGACTGTCGCAATCGCCGCGCCAGCCACGCCCATGGGCTCGCAGAAGTTAACACTGCCGATATGGCCGAAAATCAGAATGGGGTCCAGGATGATATTGGTCACCGCGCCGATCAGCTGCCCAATCATCGGCAGTTTCATATCGCCCGAGCCCTGGAGGATGCTCATAAACGCCGCGCTCATCATGCGGCCCACCGAATAGGTCATGATGATGCCGATATAGGTCGTTCCGTATTCAATCAGCTGTTTGTCGGCAGTGAAAATTCCGAAGAAAAATCCGGATGTATAGCTCCCCAAAAAAGCGAACAGCACACTCATAATCGCCAGCAGGAAGATACCGTGTTCGGCCGCGTTGGATGCGCCTTTCAGGTCCTTGGCGCCCAATTTTCGTGAGATCATCGAATTGACGCCGACACCCATGCCGACCGACATGGCGATGATCACCTGCTGGATGGGGAAAGCCAACGAAACGGCGGCCAGCGCCGCCTCAGAGTACCCCGATACAAAGATGGAGTCCACCACGTTGTAGAGCGACTGCACCATCATCGAAACAATGGCCGGTCCGCTCATGGTGAGCACCAGTTTGGGGATGGGCATTTCGCCCAGCTTTAATGCAGAATTCTTTGCGTTGTTCATATATTTAAAAACCTTTAAAAATTATAGTCTCAGGGATTAAAAAATGCGCATACGCATACGCGTCTTACGCATCATCATAGACCAATTAAAAATATTTAACAACCCTTTTAGAAAAAGGTTTGCTAATCATTAAATCCTTCGCCCAGCACTTCGGTCACATTGGTCGCAATCATGAACGCTTTTTCATCCACCCGGGCCACCAGCCGCTTCAGGGCAACCACTTCGGCGTTCCGTCGGATGGCGCACAGCAGCACCGCCTTCTCCTCACCCGAATATCCGCCCGTCGCCGAGATGATGGTGACGCCCCGGTCCAACTCCTCAATGATGCCTTTCTTAATCTCGTCCGGCTTGGTCGTGATGATGAAATAGGCTTTACCGGTCTTGAATCCGGCCACCACCACATCGATGAGCTTGGATGAGATATACAGCGAGGCGATGGCATACAGCGCCACAGCCGCGCCCATCACCAGCGCCGCGGCCAGCACCACCGCCACATCGATGACGAATAAAAATGTCGCCACACTGATTTTTGGAACGCGCGCATGCAGAATCTTGGCCGCCATATCCGACCCGCCGGTGGTCGCTCCGGCGTATATGGTGAGCCCGAGACCGATTCCGACCAGCGTCCCGCCGTACACCGTGGCCAGAATCATGTCGGTCGTCATCACCGGCGTCGGCACCAGATCGATATACAAAGACATCAGTATCGTCGCCATCAGTGTGCGGAAAAAGAACGCCCTGCCCGCCACCTTGCCGCCCGCGATAAACAGCGGAATATTGATGACCAGCATGGTGACGCCCACGGGAAAACCGAACAGATAATAGAGGATGGTCGCGATGCCGCTCACTCCGCCCGCCGCGATTTTGTTGGGGATGAGAAATCCGTCCAGCCCGAAGCTGGCCAGCAAAACGCCCGCCACAATCAGGGCATATTCTCTGATATATCGGTTATTTTTGACCGCGTCTGTTTTTTTGTTAATAATATCCTTCACCATACAATTGCTCTAAACGAATTAGATATAATAGATGCTTAAGGGAAGCGCCGCCATGCCCGCAAAGTACAAGGTCAGTGCGGTACCCAGCGCATAGGTGCTCTTTTCGGTGCTGAAATATTTATACGCCAAAAAGAAATCCGAAGCCGCCATAAACAGCACGCCGACCAGCGTGGGCCAGGATGCGTTGGTATTCATCATCTTGATCAGTGAAACCGCTTTGGCGATCATGATGACCGACGACATGAAAAAGATAAACGCTATCGCTTTAAATCCGCGTGTACCGAGATCCAGCTTTCTGATCCGCAGGAAAAGCCCCGCCAGCACCGCCCCCGCCAGAATGATCAAGCCTTCGGTCAGGCTGACAGCCGGCGCGCCGGTGCGCAGCAGATACAGCGTAAAGTAAACCGCCAGCAGGATATGCGCCGCGAAGAACGCCAGCATGCCCAGCAGCATCCGTTTTTTGCTTCCGCCCGCGCCCAGCATCATCATATCCCCGGCAAAGCAGCAAAGCATGGCGCCGAACACCCAGGCAAAGTGCTGAACCGCCGCGAGCTTGCCATCCACGCGGTTCAGGAAAAATGCCAGCAGGGCAATGACCAGATACAGAACGCCCGCCGGAATCTTGGTCGCCCGCTTCAGCTTGCTTCTGTTTCCGTAATCGGCCACAATATATGCCGCCGCAAAACCAACGTAGAGTATAAATGCAATGTATAAATAGACCATAAACCCTCCCTCGCTTCAAGTGATTATATCATACTTGCGTGTCAACGCGCACAGCGGGTTATCGCTGTTTTTTTCTTTTTCACTTCCATATTTTTATATTTTATACGGATTTACGTTAAAATTTACACGATGTTAACGATTCACAGCAATAAACATATTGATGAGATGAATTGATGTTGGTATAATAAGTTAACTTAAATACTGACTTAAATAACTGGGGAAAAGCATTTTGATTAAACAGATCATTTTTGACTTCGACGGAACTCTGGCCGATTCTGAATCGGTTTTTTTCCATGTGGCAAATGACGTTTGCACAAAATTCGACCTGCCGCTGTTCACGCATGAGCAGTACCAGCAGCTGACGAAAATGCCCTTGAAGGATGCGATTAAAGCGCTTAACGTCAAATGGTACCAGATACCCAAGTACTGGGTGGAAGGTTGCCTTTCTTTTATGCGCCATATCAGCAGTATCACCCTGTTTGACGGCATCGTCGATCTGCTAAACGACCTGGAAGACTACGGCGTGGGACTTTCCATCATCTCATCCAATTCGAAAGACAACATTCACAGCCTGCTGGCGCAAAACGACGTGGACCATTTCGACAGCATCATCTCGGTGCAAAAGCTGTTTAAAAAGCACAAGTTCATCAAAAGCTTTTTAAAGGAAAACGATCTGGAGCCCGACGAAGTGCTGTATGTCGGCGACGAAGTGCGCGACATTCTGGCCTGTAAAAAAGCGCGGGTCAAGGTCATCGCGGCGTCCTGGGGATTCGACGGCCTTTCGCATCTGGTGGAAGAAAACCCTGACTACATCGTAGACAGCCCGTATCAGATTAAAGACATTGTGGAAACCTATCTGGTCGATAAATACGCATAAAAAAATTATAAAGAGAAAAATCAAAACGGATACTCACGTATCCGTTTTTTGTTTTATTCAATTCCCGTTTTCTGCTGAATATACTCGGTGAACCATTCGGCGCCTTTCGGGTTCACATGGCTCTCATCGCCGAAATATCCATCCGGCAGATAGTGAAACGACGCGTCAATCACCGCCGACGGGTGTGCTTTTTGCACCCCGGCCATCATGGCCTGAAACCCGTTTACAAAATCATCGTCCATCGCCTGCTCGGATATTTCGCTCATGGGCGCACAGAAAAAATATACGGTGATGTCGTTTTCTTCGGCAAGCGTCAGCAAACGATCAAAGTATTCGCCGATCAGCGCCGATTCTTCAAAATCAGTTCGCGCGGTTTCGGAATTCGGCGCTTCGGCCTTTTCGTCGCGTCCAAAGTAGAAATGCCCGCGGCCTTCACGGACCTGAGCCGTCACACTCCGATACCAGTCGGCGTTTCTCGCGCCCTTCGTCAGCCCCGCGGATACGTCGGCCAAGTAGTACGGCGGAAACTTCAACTGGTAAAGCAGAAGTCTGCCGACCTGCCAAACCGCGCCGTTTGCGCCGTTCCCCCGAAGTTCGATATCGTCCTGAAGTCTGACCGAATCGGTCACCATCGCCAAGCTCTGCGCCGGTGAAAGAAAGTTAAACTTCACCGCCCGTTCCCAGTACGTCTCGCCCAGCTCAAAATGGTAGGGCGCATAGGAGATGATGATTGCCTCTGGCGCCGGGTTTTGGGCGAGATAATCTTTCAGCACATAATACCCTTCCACAGCCGTGCCGCCGGGCAGTGCCAGCGATTGAACGTCCGATGAGAAATCTTCCGCCAGAATACCGGCCTGCGCGCGGGAATCTCCCAATATCAGCACGTCGTGTGTTTCAGTGAGCGCACCTTTCGTATAGGTATACAGCGCATATTCATCGTTATACAGGTACTTCGGAAAAACCAGCACCGCCGCCGCAAACAGCCCCCAAAAGACGGCTAAAAAAATAATCAGTTTAATCAGCAGTTTTTTCAACGGGTTTCTGCCTCCCTTGCCAGGGCCAGCGCCGCCGCAAACTCCTCGGTAAACGCTCTGGCGCCGCTCTCATTCATGTGACTGCTGTCCGAAAACCAACTGTTGGGTCTGGCCGACAAGTCATACAGCACGGTCATATTCGCATGCGCCGCCGTCAGGCTGTCAATGTATTCGGCATAGCTGACCTGATAGGCCGGCGTCAGCGCCGAGAAGGACGCTTCGTTCATCGGCATGGTCGCATAGTAGACTGTGATTCCATTCTCCGCGCACAGCGTTAAGATGCGGTTCAAGTAATCGTCCAGAACCGCGTTCGGCGTAAAGTCGGCATATCCGGCCTCGACGTTCAAATCAGCTGAATACGTCCTTTGCGAAAACCAATGATATCCGTCTAGCAGGTTGAGGCGCGCGCAGGTCGCCTTGTTTTTGACGATATTCTCCGTGGGGTGCAGGATAAAGTCCCGCAGTTCGGCCATGTAATACTTGGGGTATTTCACACGATACAGCACCAGCTTGGCACAGTCCTTCATCAGGCCGGAAGCGCTGTGCGGATATGCGCTGACGATTTCGGCCTGTTCTTTAAAAGAAAGAAACCCATATTTCACCGTGCGGTACCACAGCCATCCATGTTCCGTAAGGTCAAACGGCGCGTAGGAAAGCACGATATATTCCGGCGGTTCGTTATACATTAGATACCGTTCCAGCATATAGTAGCCTTCGGCCGGCGTTCCCCCGCCCACCGTGATGGATGCGGTGTCGTCATCCAGCATGTTCGGCATGATGGCGGCTTTGGCTCTGGAATCTCCGATAATCAGGGCCTCACGTTCCTGTGTACACATTTCCCATGCCGCCTTCCACATGACATAGTCGGTGTTCTGATACCACATGGGCGCAAAAAAGAGCAGCCCCTCCAGAGGCAGGAGAATGATGACGGCGATCAGCAGCAGTTTCAGCAGAAGTTTTTTCATATCACAAACCTTAGAACTGGAAGTAGATGAACTGTGCTTCGCTGTTGCCCAAAATGAACATCAGGCAGATCATCAGACCGAACGCGAAGTACATTCCCCAGCGGACCAGCGACGGCCATCCGTTCACCATACGGTGGATGCCCTTGTGTTTTTCCCTGCGAGCCCATACAAACAGCATGACGGACAGACCAAAGACCAGCGGCAGGAAGACCGTGGTGAATTTCATCAGCATGGCCGACCGAACGCTGTCGATATACGCAAATTCGTTCCATTGGCGTACGTCGCTGAACAGATGCGATACGATGTAGAACGCGTCTCCCACGCTGTTGGCGCGGAAGAATATCCACCCGAAGCATACGAACAGAAATACCAGTATCGCCGAGGTTACACGATAGGCATTTTTTCGTCCGCCCGAAAGCTGCGATTCCAGCGCCTTTCTCGGTTTTGCAAAAAATTCTTCGATGACGCGCATGGCCCCATGCAGAAATCCCCAGATGACAAACGTCCATGCCGCGCCGTGCCACAGGCCGGACAGCAGGAATACCGCCATGATGTTGAAGTACTTGCGCGCGGGTTTTACGCGGCTGCCGCCCAACGGAATGTAGACATAATCCCCAAACCAGGTGGACAGCGAGATATGCCAGCGGTGCCAGAAATCCTTGACCGATGTGGCGAAATACGGCTGGCGGAAGTTTTCCATGAGGTCGATGCCCATCACCTTGGCCGAACCGATGGCGATTTCGGAATAGCCCGCAAAGTCGCAGAATATCTGGATGGCAAACAGGAATGTGGCACCGATGTACGCCAGCCCCGAAAAAGCCGAAGGATTATCATATACCACGTTGACGCATTTGGCGATATTGTCCGCGATGAAAATCTTTAGGAAAAAACCGTACAGCATGCGTTGGAGTCCCTGCACCGCACGGTCATAGTCAAAAACAAATTCTTTTTTCAGCTGAGGCAGCAGATTGTCCGAGCGCTCAATCGGGCCCGCGACCAACTGCGGGAAGTAGGAAACATACAGCGCAAAGTAGCCGACATGCTTTTCCACCGGCGTTCTGCCGCGGTACACGTCGATGGTGTAGCTTAAGGATTGAAAGGTGAAAAACGAGATGCCCATGGGCAGAATCAATGAAAACTGCTTGACCGGGTAATTGAACCCCATCAGGCTGAACAGCGCACGCGTGCTTTCATTGAAGAACGACGCGTATTTAAAAACGACCAGAAGACCCAGGCTGATTATCAGCCCTGCTGTCAACCACAGGCGCTTGGCCCCCTTCTTCTCGGCTTTTGCGATTAGCAGGCTTGCCGCGTAATTAACCAGCGTCACAAAGACGATGAGGACGATGTATTTGGGCTCCCAGAACATATAGAAAATGTATGAGGCCGCGAGAAGCATCATCCACCGAAGTTTCTGGGGCAGATAGAAATACAGCACCAGCACGATGGGGAAAAATATCAGAAAGCTGACCGAATTAAATAGCATCGCATACCCTTTAAGTGAAAAGTAGTCTTAAGAATAAAACATAAGTATCATATCAAAATTCCAGCGGTTTTGCGACAGATTTTTGATTTTAGGATAAACAAAAAAGCGGCCGCACCAGGCAGCCGCTATTCATTATTTCAGTACCTTCTCAAAATCGTAGAGCTCGTCCATGGGTAAAAGCTCCTTCACCAGAAACGCGCGGATATAGCCCTTGTCCCGCGTGATACTGTGCACATAGTATCCATGCTTCATGTAGAAAGCCACCGACGAAGTCATCTTAGAAGCCGTAAACAGCGTAATCGCTTTCACGCCTTTGGCCGCACATTCCCCCGCCACTTTCTCTATCAAAAGACTGCCCAGCCCCAGCGACTGAATCTCGGGGTCCACACCGAATCGTGTCAGGTACGCGATGTCATCATCCAGAATCTCGTACCGCACCGAGCCGACAATTTCGCCGTCCAGTACACACTTGATGACATGCTTCTCTCTAATATCCCGTTTCACGTCTTCCAGCGTCTCGGTCAGCGCCTCAATTTTGCCGTCCTTTAAAATCTTTTCGGCATAAGCGATAAAGCACTTATGCGTCAGCGCAAAAATGGCTTCGGCGTCCGCCACCACGGCGGGCAAAAGTTCAACCGTCTGCATTACTTCATCAAGAGCGCCATCAGCGCTTTTTGCACATGCATGCGGTTTTCAGCCTGGATGTAGACCGCTGACTGGACACCGTCGATAACACCGCTGGTTACCTCTTCACCACGGTGGGCGGGCAGGCAGTGCAGGAAAATACAGTCGTCATTGGCCCGGGCGATGAGCGCTTCATCCACCTGATAGGCCGATAGCGCGGCCTGCTTCTTGGCGGCGTCCGCTTCCTGTCCCATGCTGGTCCAAACGTCGGTGTAGATGGCGTCCGCGCCGATAACCGCTTTTTTGGGGTCGTCATAGATGGATATGGCCACGCCGTTCTTGGTCGCTTCCTGCGAAATTTTCTTCATCATTTCAGGGTCGGGCATATGGTCTTCGGGGCAGGCAAGTGCCAGATCGAGGCCGATTTTCGCGCAGGCCATCATCAGCGAATGCGCCACATTGTTGCCGTCGCCCACGTAGCACATCAGCTTTCCCTCGAACGTACCATGCACTTCGTAGAAGGTCATCACGTCGGCCAGCGCCTGACACGGATGCAGAAGATCGGTTAAGCCGTTGATGACCGGCACGCTGGAATACTCGGCCAGTTCCTCCACGATGGATTGCGCAAATGTCCGAATCATGATGCCGTCGCACATACTGCTGATAACCTTGGATGTGTCCTTAATCGGCTCGCCGCGGCCCATCTGCAGGTCGCTGGAGGAGAGGAACAGGCCCTGTCCGCCCAACTGGAAGATGCCGGTCTCAAAGGATACCCGCGTCCTGGTCGATGATTTTTCAAAGATCATGGCCAGCGTTTTGCCTTCCAGCAATTTATGCGGGATGCCTTTCTTCTGTTTTTCTTTTAACTCAAACGCCAGTGCCAGCACCTGCAGAATCTCGTCGGTGGTGTAGCCTTCCAGACCCAGACAGTGTTTCTGGTTGAATTTCGCTTTTGCTTTGTATTTTTTTAAGTCCATTTTTCTTCTCCTCTATTTTTCGCCGGTTAAAATCGTTTCCAACGCGTTGACCAGTTCATCAATTTGCTTTTTCTTTACGATGTAGGGCGGCAGAAACCGCAAGGTGTTCTGCCCCGCCGTGGCCGCCACAAACCCGGCGTCCAGCAATGCTTTTTGATAGTTCTTGGCGCTGAACCCTTCATAGAAGGCCACCGCCAGCATCAGCCCTAACCCCCGAACGCTCTCCACCTGCGGGAATCGTTCGAGCGGCTCCAGTTTTCGCATGAAGTATTCCGAAATGCTCCGAACCCCAGCCAGGAATTTTTCATCGCTGATTTTCTTCACCACATACGCCGCGCCCGCGCACACCAGATGGTTGCCCCCGAAGGTGGAACCGTGGTCGCCGGTTTTAAAGGCTTGCGCCGTGTTTTCTGTCGCCAGCATAGCGCCGATGGGCAGGCCGTTGCCCAGCGATTTAGCCAGGCACACGATATCCGGTTTCACGCCATACACCTGCGAGGCCAAAAACTGCCCGCACCGCCCGATGCCGGTTTGAATCTCATCCGCAATCATCAGGATTCCGGCTTCGTCGCAGATCTGCCGCACCGTCTGATAGTAGACTTCTCCCGCGGGCATCACACCGCCTTCGCCCTGCACCGGTTCAATCAGTACCGCGCATGTTTTGTCGGTGATCGCTTCCTTCAGCGCGCCAATTTTCTGGAAAGGCACATACTTGAAGCCTTCCAAAAGCGGCTTATAGGCCTCGTGGAACTTGCTCTGTCCCGTGGCCGCCAAGGTCGCCAGTGTTCGGCCGTGGAAACTGCCATCCATGGTGATAATCTCGGTTTTGTTTTCGCCTTTGTCGTAGAAGTATTTCCTCGCCAGCTTAATCGCGGCTTCCACCGCCTCGGCGCCGCTGTTGGCGATAAACACGCGGTCGTACCCCGTGGCCGCCACCAGCGCTTTCACCAGCTCGGACTGACTTTCAATATAGAAGTAGTTGCCGGTATGCAGCAGCTTATCTGTCTGTTTCTTTAACGCCCGTTTAAAACCCGCGTCCGAATACCCCAGCGCGTTGACCGCGATGCCGCTTAAGAAGTCGCTGTAGTGTTTCCCGCGTTTTTCAATCAGCGTTGTGCCCCTGCCCTTGGTAAAGCAGACGTCCAGTCGTCCGAACACATCGACATAATGCGTATTTTCAATTTGCTTAATTTCCTGATAGTTCATCGCATTCCTCTTATTTATAGACCATGGTTCCAATACCCGCATCGGTGAAAATCTCCAGAATAATCGGGTGCTCGATGGTTCCGTTCAAAATATGCGTGCGGTTAACGCCGTTGTCCAGCGCCCGGATGCACCCGGCCACCTTGGGCAGCATGCCCCCGTTGATCTGACCGGTGTGAATCATCTCGTTGATCTCGCCTTCCGAGATGATATGAATCAGCGAATCCGGGTCTTTGGGGTCGCGCCTTATGCCGTCGGTGTCGGTCAGAAACATCAGTTTCTCGGCTTTTGTCGCCACGGCAATCTCGCCCGCCACCGTATCGGCGTTGATGTTGTAGGTGTTGCCCTTCTCGTCGGTACCGATGGGCGCAATGACCGGAATATACTCGTCGCTGGTCAGAATATCCAAAAGCTTGGTGTTGACGCCGGTCACTTCGCCGACATAGCCGTAATCCACGCCGCTGGCGTTAATCAGTTTTTTGGCTGTGATGAGGTTGGCATCCTTGCCGCAAAGGCCGATGGCCTTGCCGCCCAGTGTGCAGAGATTGCTGACGATGTTTTTGTTGATGGTGCCGGTCAGCACCATCTGAACCACGTCCATGGTCGCGGCGTCGGTCACCCGAAGCCCTTCCACAAATTTCGGTTCAATCTCCAGCTTATCCAGCATCCTGTTGATGTCGTTGCCCCCGCCGTGCACCACGATGGGTTTCATGCCGACGTATTTTAGAAGAATGATATCCTGTAAGATTTTTTCGGTCAGGCTTTCGGACATCATCGCCGAACCGCCGTACTTGATGACCACGGTCTTTCCCTGCAGCTGCTGGATGTAGGGCAGCGCTTCAATCAGGATGCCCGCTTTCTCGATGTATTTTTCCATGTTTGTCTCGTCTCCTATAGATATAGCCCGATTGCGGAAAGCCCCTCGGTCTCCGCCAGTCCGAACATGACGTTCATATTCTGCACGGCCTGCCCCGCCGCGCCTTTGATTAGGTTATCGATGACCGAAACCAGAATCAGCCGGTTGTTCCGCTCGTCAATCTCAAAGCCGATGATGACGTTGTTGGAGCCCGCGACATGCTTGATTTCGGGAAGTCCGCTTTTCAGCACATGGAGAAACGGCTCGCTCTCGTAAATTTTGTATGCTTCA
>CALMFG010000187.1 GCA_937863465.1 uncultured Clostridia bacterium | reverse complement strand
TTATGCCGACCTTTTCCTGATGCTGGCGCAGTCCGACCGCCGCCAGATGACCGCAACCGAAGTGGCGGAACGGCACGAAGAAAAACTGATTATGCTGGGGCCCGTGGTGGAACGGCTGGGCAATGAATACCTTGACCCGTGCATTGAACGCGCCTTTGAAATTATGATGTACCACGACCAGATTGCCCCGCCGCCCGAAGAAATCCAAGGGATGCCGTTGAAGGTGGAATATGTTTCCGTATTGGCGCAGGCGCAGCAGCAGGTTGGCATCGGCGCGATTGAAAAATTCCTGTCCTTTACGGGATATGCCGCCCAATTCTTCCCCGATGCCATTGACAAAGTGGACATCGACCAGGCGATTGATGAAGTGGGGACTATGCTGGGCGTGCCGCAGCGTGTTATCGTATCCGACGACAAGGTTGCCGAGAAGCGGGGCGCACGCGCACAGCAACAGCAGATGGCGCAGCAGGTTCAGCTTGGCATGGCTGGCGTGCAGGCGGCGGAGCAACTGGGCAAAACACCTTTGGGCGACTCAACCGCCCTTAACCAAATGATAGGAGTCTGACATGGCAGCACGGGATTTTGTAAAACTTGCGGCGTTCAACACCCTGAACGATGGCATTGTGGGTTCATGGTCTGGTCTTCTGAACGGCGACACAGCCAACCCCCTTGAAGTCCCGCTTTATGCGGACAAGTCCGTTTCCGTTGAAGGAACGCTTGGCCCAGCGACCGTCACCATTCAGGGATCCATTGATGGCACGAACTACTACACCCTGAACGACCCGCAGGGGAACGCCCTGACTTTCACGCCCGCGACCAAAAGGCTGGAAGCAGTCCTTGAAAACGTGGCGTACATCCGCGCATCGCTATCCGGCGCGGATGGCACAACCAACGCCCAAGTCAACCTGATTGCGAGGTAAGCCATGACCCAACTTCAAGACCTGCGAAACGACATCAAGGCCGGCAAGAAAATCTTTGAGGTTTTCGAGAAAGCCGAAACCGCCGTGAACGAACTTCTGGCAAAGGAAGGGCGTGCCGCCGAACTGGACACCGTGATTGCCGACCGCGAAGCCGACCTTAAAAAAGTCACCGACCAGGTTGCCGCAGCGCAGGGCAAGGTGGATGCAGCCAAGGAAAAAGCCGAAGACATCCTTGCAAAGGCACGCGCCGATGCCGATGAAATCATTGCCAAGGGGCAGAAGTCCGCAGACAAAATTGTGGATAAAGCGAACAAGTCACAGGAAAACCTGTCCGAAAAACTTGCCGACCTGACCAAGGAAATCGAGGAACGGCAGGATGAACTGGACACGCTGGATGCGACCGTGAAGGAACGCGCCGCCGAATTGAAGGACATCACCGCCAAGACCGAAGCCGCGAAGAAAGCACTGGCAGAAGCCCTTGGCACACTCTAAGGGGCTTTTTATATGGCACTATCTATCACCCATACGACAGTTGCCAGCGACCCCCAAACGCCGCTTTTAGACCACACAGACTGGAACGCTAATCATGCCATCAGTGGCACAAAAGCGGACTTTAACGCCGCTTGTACTGATGGCAATTTTATGTACGAAGGCGATGCGCCGACTGCACACACACACACCATGTCAGATGTCACGGGCTTGGCTGCTGCTTTGGCCGATAAGTCAGATGTTGGTCATGGTCATATAATTGCTGATGTGTCTGGGTTGCAAGCCGCGCTGGATGGTAAGCAACCAATCGCAACTAAATTGACTAATTTTGCGGCAGCAACGGGTGTTGATATTGAAGGCGACCACGTTAGACTTCCAGCCATTACAACAAACCCATCAACCCCAGCGGCGGATGGATTAAAACTGTTTGGGCGTAAGATTGCAAACAAGTGCCTTCCTGCTTTTATAGGGCCATCAGGGTTGGATACATCTCTCAATCCACACTTTGGGCGTAATAAAATAGGTCATGTGTCGGGGGCAGGGAACGGCACAACCATCACCAACTTTGGCATATTAACCAATTCCGCGACAGGAACAGCCACGGCGCACAACGTGGCCACGACCAACATCTATACGCAGATGCGTAAGCTAGAATATCTTGTGACCGTTGCGGCCACAAACGCCGTTGCCGGATTCCGCAAAAACGCTCTGCAAGAGTGGAATCAAAAAGGCTATCATTTTATCTGTCAATGGGGGCCAGCGACAGGGGTGTCAACAGCGACAGCCCGTGCTTTTGTCGGAATGAGGGGTTCCGTCAGTGCGCCCACAGATGTAAACCCTTCAACACTGGTAGATATTATTGGGATGGGATGGGATGATGCAGACACCAACATTCAGGTGATGCACAATGATGCTTCCGGCACAGCCACAAAAATAGACCTCGGCTCGAATTTTCCTGTGCCTACATCAGACCGTGCGGAAGTATATGAAATTGCGCTTTTTGCCGTTCCAAACGGTGATGTGCATTATGAAGTCACACGTCTTTCAACTGGAAATAAAGCCACAGGCACAATCAGCACCAACAAGCCATCGCAAACACAGCTTATGACCGTTCTGGGCTATACAAGCGTGGGTGGCACAAGTAGTGTCACAGGTATTGGTTTTGTCCATTATTATCTTGAAACGGATTATTAAGATGGAATTGCTCGAAATTTCTTATAAGGTGCAAAGAACGGAAAACACTATTTATGTTGAATTTTATCCTGTAAATCCAGAATTGCAGGGCATTGTTTTCCATGGTCAGGATTTGCCGATTATAAGCACAGTCAAAGCCGCGATTGATGACTATATGCCTCTGGCGCGACAAGAAATTTTGAACACAGTAAACGCTATTTTTGGGGGTTCTTATCAATGAGTATATTCAAAGATACTGTTTTCAAAGATACTGTTTTCAAAACAGGAATTTCAGGGCTTATTGCTTTGGCCGCTGAATACTTATTACCCATGAGAAGGCGCAGAAAATGACCTATGATGCAGGCGACCCGAAGGCGGTCAACAAGGCACGGCAGAAAGCCTATTCAATGGATGAACGCCTTGCCAACGGCTTCACCAAGATGTGCGATGACCCCGATTGCCGTTTTGTGCTGGCGGCGTTCCTTGACCAGGCGCGGGTTTTCCATTCCGCCTTTCACGCCAATCCGACAGACCATGCTTTCAATGAAGGGTTCAGAAATGGCGGGTTGTGGTTTTTGAACAACGCCTTATTGCATGACCCCCTGATTGTAGGTAAAATGCAGGCAGACAAGGACTCACCCTTAAAGGCGGAAACACAACATGACAGACACAGCGGCACCAGCAGCGACGACCCAGACAGCGACACCAGCGGCGAGTGATTCGCCAGCCCCCGCGCCTGCGGCATCAGCACCAGCCGCCGATGCGCCCAAACAGGATTCAGCCACGCCAGCCGCAGGTGATTCACCCGCAGGCGGCGATGATGGCAAAAAAGATTCAGGCAAAGAAACCCCCGCGCAGGGGGCAGACCAGCCTGATGCTGACAAAGCCGAACAGCCAAATCAGCCTTCTGATGACAAAGACCCCAAGGATACCGATAAAAAGGATGCCGAGGGCAAGGATAAAGAAGATGGGAACCAAGAAGCGCAACCTGCATACGAGCCATTCACCATGCCGGAAGGTATGGAACTGGATGCTGATGCCCTGAACGAAGCATTGCCCGTTTTGCAGGAACTAAAAGCCGACCAAGCCACGGCGCAGAAACTGGTGGATGTCGCATCCTCAATGCTTTCCAAAGCTGCGAAGAAGATGACAGACCAGCACAACGCGATTGTGGAAGGATGGCGTCAGGAAACAATCGGGCTTTTCGGGAAGGAAGGCGATGCCAAATTCCAAGAAAGCGTGGGACGCGCCGAAGAAGTGGTGAAACACTTTTTCAGTGAAGAACAGCGAAATGTTCTGACCCATTATGGTCTGGGAAATCACCCCGCCTTTTTCGCCATGTGCATGGCGATTGCAGAAGGCACGGGCGAGGACAGACCCACACTGCCATCGGCAGGGAACGGCGCAAAAGGACAGAAGACCCTTGGGCAAATCTGGTATCCCGACTCACAAACTTAAACATTAGGAGAAACAAACTATGGCTGTTATCGGAAATGATGTCTTTACCTTCGCAGACCTTGCGAAGCGTATGGATCCCAATATGCGGGACATCGCATCTGTTGTTGAAGTCCTCAACAACCAGAACGATATTCTGAAATTCTTGCCGTGGATGGAAGGCAACCTGCCAACTGGCCACCGCACAACGATTCGCGCAGGCAAGCCCACCGTGGGCACCCGCCGCATCAACCAAGGCGTTGCGCCATCCAAATCCATCACCAAACAGGTTGATGAAGGCACGATGCTTTTGGAAGGATGGAGCGAAGCCGACACTGAATTGCTGCGTCTTGGCGGCAACGAAGGTGCGGTACGCGCATCCGAAGATGTGGCAACGCTGGAAAGCATGAACGACTTTTTCAGCACCACGTTCTTCTACGGCAACCCTGCACTGAACATCGACCGCTACCTTGGTCTTGCCCCCCGCTACAATTCGCTTTCCGGCGAATACGGCGGACGCATCATCAACGCAGGCGGTTCGGGTTCGGACAACACATCCATCTGGTTGGTTGGTCTGGGTGAACGGGGCGTTCACGGCATTTACCCGAAAGGGACAAAGGCCGGTATTGAGCGCATCGACCTTGGCCGGCAGGTCATCAGCGAAAGCGGTACGCGCCGCACTGTCAAGCAGACCCAGTTTATCTGGCACTGCGGTCTGGCAGTGAAGGACTACCGCCATGCCATCCGTATCGGCAACATCGACGTTTCCAACCTTGCCACCTTCGGCAGCGGTTCGGACACATCGGCGAAGCTGTTGCGGCACATGATTCAGGCGATGAACAAAATCCCTGGCAACCCGAATGGCTACGGTCTGAAATACGTCTTCCTGATGAACGAAACCACCAAAACGTGGGCGGACATTATGACGACCGAGAAGACCAATGGCGCGTTCGCATTGAAGGAAATCCACGGTCAGGAGTTTACGACCTTCCGTGGCATCCCGATTGTGAAGTGCGATGCCATCACGGATGCTGAATCGGCTATCAGCTAATGAACTGGGCGGGGCGTGAAAACGCCCTGCCTTCCATTCGCTTAACCAACTTTTGAAAGGAAACCAAACTATGCTACTTGATGATAAAAATGTGTTCAGCCGTGACCAAGCAATCACTGCTGATGCTGTATCCACCGACACCGTTGACCTTGGCGTTGCGGGGAGTGCCCCTGGCAACGACCTGTGCGTTGTCGGTCAGGTGACAGAAGCCTTCAACACGCTGACCAGCTTGACATTCCAAGTGCAGTCCTGCGCGTTGTCGGACTTTTCTTCCGGTGTTGTCACACACCAAAGCGTTACCTTGGCACTCGCCGCCCTCACGCTGGGCAAGCGCGTTGACCTTGGAAGCCTGCTGGATGGCACGCTACGTTATGTCCGCCTAAACTACGATGTCACGGGCACCAACCCGACAACGGGCAAGCTGACATTCGCGCTTCTGCCGTTCGGCGACCAGACCCTTGTAGGTCAGGCATAACCCTGAATGATTAAGGGGCGGTCTTAACAGCCGCCCCTTTTTCCATTACACTGAACAAACGATTGAATCGAACCCGCAAAAGGAAAACCAACATGACAACCAGATATTTCAAAGTCCTTCACAAATCCGGCGCATTTATTGATGGCGTGTTTTACCCGCCTGCCGACCAGTCCCCCGATGTTCAGGAATCCATCGTTGCCCTTGAAGATGTCGCACCAGGCAAAGAACCGCTTTGGGGCGTTGAAGTGGATGTAAACGGCAACGAAATCGGCGAAGTCCCCGCAGGCGTGATGGATAAAATGTCCGATGCGCTGGCGAACAAGATTGCCGAAAACGCTGGCGAAAAAGCCGCCGACCCGACACCGCCTGCTGGCGGCAAGGCTGATGCCGATGCACGCAAACAGGTCATTCTTGACACGCTTGCCCTGCTTGACCACAGCGATGACAGCCACTGGACAGCCGATGGCTTGCCTTCCGTCAAGGTTGTATCCGACACGGCCGGCATTGAAGTCCCCCGCAAGGAAATCACCGCCGCCGCGCCTGACTTCCAGCGCGAAGCCGCATAAGCTGCGTACACTGCGTAACCCTTGAAAGGAGCCGATGACATGGACACGAAAAAAGTTGATATGAGTTACAGCGGGAGCGACTGCGCCCCGTGTTGCAGCCTGTACGACTCCAAGTATCCCATCGGCTTCTTTCTCAATCCGAAGCAGGTTGAAGCCCTTGGCATCCCCGCAGAGGTGGAACCAGGCACCATGATGGAAGTCGTGGCGACCATCAAAATCAATTCCGTAACCAAGCGGGAAGGGCAAGTTGAATGCTATGCCTGTGTGACCGAAATGGGCATAGTCCCCGCAGGCAAGAAACAGTCCCCGAACGCGATAATGGCGAAAGCCTACAAAGGGGATAACGATGGCGAACACCAAGGTTGATGTCTATAACCTGACCCTTTTCAATATCGGGCACACCAAGCGCGTGGCATCGCCCACCGAAGATTCCATTGAACGCCAGAATTGCGAAGCCGTTTATGAGCAGAAGAAACAAAGCCTGCTTTCAATGGCGAACTGGGGCTTTGCCAAAACAGAAGTGGCACTGTCCCTGACAGGCAACACGCCCACAGGCTGGGCGTATGAATACCACTATCCGAACGGATGCCTGAAAGCCATCGAGATTGCGCGGGAAAACCGCGAACAAGACCCAATCCCCTTCCAGCGGGCCCTGCGCTACAACGAGTCGACAGGCGCGGAAGAACGGGTGATATGGACGAACGAAGCCAACGCCAGCCTGATATTCATTCGGGACGTTCAAAGCGTGACCGTGATGACGCCGAAATTCATTGATGCCCTGTCCCACTATATGGGCATTGACCTTGCCCGTGTCATGGCGAAAACCAAGCAGGTTGTCGATGATATGAAATCCCTCTTTACCTATCACCTTGCCGAAGCCATCCGCATGGGCGAAGCCGAAGCCGAAGATGAAAAGGAACTGGATGCCGAATGGATACGGGACAGGTGATAAACGATGCCAAAAAAGACCTACAAAGCCTTTTCCGCAGGTGAACTAAGCCCAGAAATGTACGGGCGGTACGATGTCGATAAATACGGCACGGGCTGCATGATAATGAAGAACTGGATTATCATGCCGCAGGGCGGGGCATACAAACGCCCTGGCACGCGCTTTGTCGCGCAAGCTGGAAAAGAAGCCCAGAAAATCCGGCTTATCCCGTTCGAGTTTTCGACCATCCAGCCCTATGTGCTGGAATTCGGGCATCTGTATATGCGCGTTTACAAGGATGGCGCACTGGTGCTGGAAAACGGCCTGACCATCACAGGCATCACGCAGGCGAACCCCGCGCAGGTGACGGTCGTCGGGCATGGATACACCACGGGGCAGGAAGTTTTCCTGTCCGGCATCGGCGGCATGACCCAGTTGAACGGGCGGCAGGTCAAAATCACCGTCACGGGGGCAAACACTTTCACCCTGAATGGCATCAACAGCACAGGATATTCGGCATTCACCAGCGGCGGCACGGCGGCGCGGGTCTATGAAATCGCCACGCCCTATCAGGAAAACGACCTTGCCACCCTGTACTATGCCCAGACCGCCGATGTGATGACCTTGTGCCACAAGAATTACGCCCCACGCGAATTGACACGGACAGGTCACACAGCATGGACTTTATCAACCATCACCTTCCAGCCCAGCGTTTCAGAACCAACAAATATGGCGGCGGCAGTTGGTGTTGGATCTGGCAGCACTGTCTATAAATACCGCATCACAGCGGTGATTGAAGAAAACTATGAAGAATCCCTGACAGGATTTGAAGCCACGAAAAACATCACGGGCGCAACACAGGCGAACCCCTGCCAAATTACAATCACTTCGCACGGATACAGCACGGGCGACCAGGTGAAGATTGAAGGCGTGGGCGGTATGACCAACCTGAACGGCAACACCTACACCATCACCAGCACCGGAGCCAACACCTTCACGCTGGATGGGGTCAATTCCACAGGTTATCCCGCCTATACATCGGGCGGCACGGCAAAGCGAAACCATACGCAGGTCAGCAACAATCTTTCAGTGGCAGGCAACACAAACACACTGTCATGGACAGCCGTAGCAAACGCTATAAAATACAACATCTATAAGGACAAGTCTGGCGTTTATGGTTATATAGGAAGCAGTGAAACAACCAGTTTCACAGACACAAACATTGACCCTGATGTGACCGATACACCGCCCCGCGCTGGCAACCCGTTCGGAGCAGATGGCAGCAATAAATGCCCATCCGTTGTGTCATTCCAGAATCAGCGGCGCATCT
>CALMFG010000186.1 GCA_937863465.1 uncultured Clostridia bacterium | reverse complement strand
AACCCTGGCAGACTTGGGGGTATTACGGTTTAATTGCGCTGGTGCTCCTGATTACAGCCGGCGTCTGTGTATCGGCCATGAAGGATGCGCTGTCGGTTGTGATTGCACTCCTTCTGCTGGCCATGCCAATCATCGATATTTGGGCCGTTCTGCGGTTTAAAAGATATACCGAACATGGATTTGAATGGCTGAAAAAAGCGGTGGGATTTAAGAATTTTATTCAGATTGCGGAAAAGGACAAGCTGAATACGCTGCTGAGCGATGATCCAGGCTATGCGTATCGGGTTCTGCCTTATGCAATTGTCCTAAAGACGACGCAGGCGTGGTCAAGCAGGCTCAGTATTTTAAGCGCACAGCAGCCGGACTGGTATTGGCGCTTCGGTACAGGAACCTTCACATCCGAGTCGCTGGCGGAACACATGAATCAGACGGCCTGGGCCGTATCCAGCGCGGCGGTGACAAAAAAGCCGTTTTCCCGCCGTTGAGTGCAAGCAAAAAAAGCGCAGCCGGTCTTCCACCGGCTGTTTTTTTCATCGGGCAAAAGAAGGGTGTGCGGCAATTTTCGCTTGACATCCGCCAACCCGGCGGTATAATGGGGGTAGAAGTGTGCTCGTGCACAGTTTATCCGTGCCCGTGCACGGCGGGAGAGATGCGATGGCGGTGACGATCAAGGAAATTGCGGCTTTGGCCGGTGTTTCGCGGGGCACGGTGGACCGCGCTTTAAACAAACGGGGGAACGTGAAACCCGAGGTGGAGAAGCGCATTTTGGACATCGCCGAGCGTCTGGGGTACAAACCCAATCTGGCCGCCAAATCGCTGGCGTCCAGCGGACAGCCGAGCATCATCGGCGTTCTGGTCTGCGCCGAAGGTAACGACTTCTTCGGGGAAGTGCTGGCCGGAATCGACGACGCGGCGGATGAGATTCAGGATTTCGGATATCATGTGCAGGTCAAGAAGATGCGCGGGTTTGACGTGGAAGATCAGCTGGCGCTGATCGACGAATTTGACGCCATGGGCATATCGGCTTTGGCGATTACCCCCATCAATGATGAGCGGATTAAGAACCGGCTTCACGCGCTGCTGGAAGCGAACATTCCGGTGGTGGCGCTGAACGTGGATATTGAAGGCGGCGAGGACATCACCTACGTGGGATGCGACTACATGGTTTCGGGCCAGACGGCCGGAGCCATGATGGGTCTCGTGACTAAGGGCGAAGGACGGGTGCTGATTGTCACCGGATCCAAACGGATTTTGGGCCACAACTTTCGCGTTCAGGGATTCTCACAGGTCTTAAAGGAAGAATACCCCAAGCTCTCGATTGTGGATATTATTGAGACCAACGACAGCAACGACACGGCTTACGCGCTCTTGACCGAACGGCTCAGCCAGGCGCCTGACTTTGACGCCATCTACTTTGTGGCCGGCGGCGCGATGGGCGGCATCCAGGCCATCATCGACAAGGGCTATGCCCACCAATTCAAGATTATCACCAACGACGCGACCAGCGACCGCATCAAGCAGATGCGCGCCGGCGTGATCGATGCCACCATATGCCAGCAACCCTATGAACAGGGCTACACTAGCATCAAAACGCTGTTTGAATATGCGGTGTTCGGCAACCGCAGTGAAGGCATCAAGAAATACACCACCACGAATATTAAGCTCAAGTACAATTTCAAATAAATGAAAAAGGAGCCAAATTAAAAAATGAAAGAATTCTTTCCTAAAGTTCCAAAGATAGAATATAAAGGCGTGGGCGGCGATGCGCTTTCCTTTAAGTTCTATAATCCCGATGAAGTGATTAACGGAAAAACAGTGAAGGACCACCTGCGTTTTGCCATGAGCTACTGGCACACGCTGTGCGGAGACGGCACCGATATCTTCGGCAAAGGCACCCAGGACAAATCCTTCGGCGGCAGCAACGCGATGGAGACAGCCAAGAACAAAGCCTATGCGGGCTTTGAAATCATGGATAAACTCGGCATCGACTTCTTCTGCTTCCACGACCGCGACGTGGCGCCCGAACAGGCGACACTGGCCGAGACCAACAAGGTGCTGGACGAGTACGTGGGCATCATCGAAGAGCTGATGGCCAAATACAACAAAAAGCTGCTCTGGGGCACCACCAACGCGTTTGGCAACCCGCGTTTCACCAACGGCGCGGCGACCAACTGCAACGCTGATGTGTTTGCTTACGCGGCGGCGCAGATTAAAAAAGCGATTGAAATCACCGTGCGTCTCAAAGGTGAAGGCTATGTTTTCTGGGGCGGCAGAGAAGGCTACATGACCCTGCTGAACACCAACTTAGGCCTCGAACTCGACAACCTGGGCAGAATGCTGACCATGGCCAGAGACTATGGCAGAAGCATCGGCTTCAAGGGCGATTTCTACATTGAACCGAAACCGATGGAACCGACCACCCACCAGTATGACTACGATGTATCGACCGTTCTCGGTTTCTTACGCAAGTACGACCTGATGGACGACTTCAAGATGAACGTGGAAGCCAACCATGCGACACTGGCCGGACACACCTTTGCACACGAGCTGTGTGTGGCGCGTGAAAACGGTGTATTCGGATCCATCGACGCGAACAAAGGCGAGACCTTCAACGGTTGGGATACCGACAACTTCCCTACCGATGTATACGACACCACCATGGCGATGATTCAGGTCATCAAGGCCGGCGGATTCACTAAAGGCGGCACTAACTTTGACGCCAAACTGCGCCGCGCTTCCACCGACCCCGAGGACATCTTTAAAGGTTATATCGCCGGTATGGACGCGATGGCTCTGGGCTTCAAGCTGGCCAGCAAGATTATTGCCGACGGCAGACTGGACGCTTTCGTGGACGACCGTTATTCATCCTTTAAGTCGGGCATCGGCGCCAAGATTGTTGCCGGAACGACCAACCTGGCGGAACTTGAAAAGTACGCGATGGATCTCGGCGAAGTATCGACCAATAAATCCGGTAGACAAGAGGAGTTCGAAGCGATTCTGAACTCAATCATCTTCGGATAGTCTTTTTTCCTCAGCCAGCCCAAAGCCGCTTTGCCTTTGGGCTGGTTTATTTAATTATCCTTGTCAAGAAAGCGAGAGAAAAAATGAGATATATTGCCGGTATCGACGTCGGCACATCCGGCGTTAAATGCATCATCATCGACGAGAAAGGCGCAGTGGTCGCATCGGTCACCGAGAATTATCCGCTTTCCATCCCGAAAGAAGGATGGAGCGAGCAGGACCCGGCCGACTGGTGGGCGGGTACGCAAAAGGCGATGAAGGCCGCCGTTGAGAAAAGCGGCGTGAATAACCAGGACATCGTGGGTCTCGGCTTTTCCGGCCAGATGCACGGGCTGGTCGCTCTGGACAAAGACAAAAAGGTGCTCCGTCCGGCGATTCTTTGGAACGACCAGCGGACGCAGGCCGAATGCGATGAGATTATTGCAAAGGCGGGCGGTCTGGAAGGCCTCCTTTCCTACACCAACAACACCATGCTGACCGGTTTTACGGGCGGCAAGATTGTCTGGGTGAAGAACCATGAGCCCGAGACTTACGACAAAATTGAAACCTTTGTGATGCCGAAAGACTACATTCGATATCTGTTCACCGGCGTTTTGGCCACCGAGGTGTCGGACGGCGCGGGAACCGGACTCTTCAACGTGGAAAAACGCGAATGGAGTTTTCCGCTGATTGAGAAACTCGGCCTTAAGAAGAGCATCTTTCCGACTTGCGTGGAATCGGACGAGCAGACCGGCGTGGTGACAGCCGAAGCGGCGCTGACCACCGGCCTTGCCGAAGGCACGCCGGTGTATGCCGGCGGCGGTGACGCGGTCATCCAGAACACCGGCATGGGCATTGTGGCCGAAGGCACGGTGGGTCTCATTATCGGCACCTCCGGCATCGTGGCCATGAGCCTTTCGGGCTTCGGCAAAAACGAGGGCGGTAAGCTGCAGTTCTTCTGCAACAACGCGAAAAACAAGTGGTCGGCGTTTGGATGCCAGCTGTCTTCGGGCGGTTCCTTCGACTGGTTTAAAGACAAAATGTACGACAGTGATGTGTCGTTTAAAGCGATTGACCAAAGCGCGGAAGCCAGTCCGGCCGGCGCGGATAACCTGCTGTTCCTGCCCTATCTGGTCGGCGAACGGTGTCCGCATCCCGACCCGGACGCACGAGGCGTGTTCTTTGGCTTAAAGATTTCCCACAACAAGGGCGATATGGCGCGTGCCGTGATGGAAGGCGTCACGTTCGGCTTAAAGGAAATCTACGACCTGATTAAGGAAGCAAAACCGGACTTAAAGCCGACGTTTGTCATCTCCTCGGGCGGCGGCAGCCGGAGCGCGGTGTGGCGGCAGATTCAGGCGGACATCTTTGACCTGCCGGTGAAAACCCTGACCGGGGCAGCCGAAGGCGGCGCTTACGGCGGCGCGGTGGTGGCCGGTGTGGGCGCGGGCGTTTTTGCCAACGTGGAAGAAGCGGCGGGCCTCTTAAAAGAGGAGACCGAAACCCTGCCTATCGCAAAGAATGTGGCGGTCTACAAGAAGCTGTTCAAGGTCTATCAGGGCCTATACACCGACCTTAAGGATCGGTTCAAAGAAATTTAATGATAGTAAAGGCTTAATCCTTCACCAAAAGCCGGCGGCTTGCAACCGAATATGCAGCCTGCCGGCTTTTTAATATTCACTATTCTGCTTGACGCGAACAAAAGCCAAACGCTACAATATGGATATAGAAGTGATTCCTAAGGGCAAAAAGCGATGATTGGATACAACCTGCTTTTGGAAAGCATCTTGAGTGCGTGGTACTTCAAAGATGCGTTTTTTAACGAGGAGAACAGCGTCTTTGCGATGGTGCTGGTTTTGGTGTTGTATCTTTCGGCCAAAACGGTGCTGTATATCGGCTGGGAGAAGCGCTTTTTTGTGCCGCTGGCCGTGGCCGTATCGGCGGCGGTGGCAGTCACCCAGACGCAGGTTTTCGGTGCGATGTCCTACTTTTTTATGCTGTGCGTCACGCAGGCGCTGATTCGGGCGAGAAACAGCGGGTTTTTGGTCAGCCTGGCCGCCTTGGGCTTATATGTGCTGGTGCCGACAGCCTACCAGCAGAACTACATCATCTTTTCGGTCTTTGTTTTTGCGGCACAGCTGATTTTAAAGACCGAGAATGAGCGGATTAAGGTTTTACAGAAGCGTGTAGACGATTACCGCATCCGCGCCGAACAAATGCGCGAGAACGCGGTGGCTTTAAAGGAATTCGACGTCTCGGCCAGATACGCATCCCAGTTGGAGGAGCGAAACCGCATCGCCCAAAAGCTGCACGACGAGCTGGGGCACACTTTAAGCGGATCCACCATGCAGCTGGAGGCGATTCAGCTGATTTTGGCGGAAGAGCCCGACAAAGCCAAACAGATGCTGGCGCAGGTGACCCGCGGCCTTCGGGAAGGGACAGACGAAATAAGGCAGATTCTAAAGGATATCAAGCCCGAAGCGGCCAGCCTCAACATCAGCAATATCCGCGTGCTGGCCTCCAACGCTAAGGAGCGCGCGGGCATTGACACCGAAGTCATCTATGACTCAGGCGTGGCGGATATCTCCCGTGCGCAGTGGCAGGCGATTACCGAGAACATCCGGGAAGCGCTGACCAATATGATGAAGCACAGCGGCGCCACCAAAGCGGTGATTCAGTTTGAACGGCTGAATAAGCTCTTTAAGGTGACCGTGAAGGACAACGGACGGGGATGCGCACACGTGGAAAGCGGGCTGGGCATCGCGGGCATGGAGGAGCGGTGCGCCAGACTCGGCGGACAGTTAGTGGTGGACGGCACACACGGCTTTAGCACCATTATGCTGCTGCCGATTTTGACAGAAGGGGACATAAAACATGGCCATTAGACTGGTGATTGCGGATGACGATCGGCTGATTACCGAGAGCATGAAGATTATACTGGACATGGACCCAGAGTTTACCGTGGTCGGCGTGGCTGGGAACGGCGAGGAAGCCGTCAGCTTGTGCCGAAGCCAGACGCCGGATGTCGCACTGCTGGATATCCGCATGCCTGTGCTGGACGGCGTGGAAGCCACGCGGCGCATCACGCAAAGCACCCAAACCAGGGTGCTGATTCTGACGACCTTTGATGAGGATGAGTACATCAAAAAAGCGTTTGAATACGGCGCGGGCGGCTATATACTAAAGAACAATCCGCCCGAGCAGATCAAAAACGCCGTTAAAGCTGTGGCGGGCGGCAACACCGTGGTGCAGGCGGCTGTGATGGAGAAAATCAAAAACCCCGAAAAGCGCAAAACCGAGAAGCTTGCCGGCTTAACCGAGCGAGAGGGGGAGGTGGTGGCGGCCATCGCCGAAGGCCTGACCAACAAGGAGATAGCCGGGAAACTCTTTATCTCCGAAGGCACGGTGAAGAACAACATCACCGCGATTTTGGGGAAACTGGGCTTAAGCCACCGCACACAGATTGCGATTTACTATTTAAGTGACGATTGAACCCGTGACTAAAGTCACGGTAAAACGGGATATTCCTCACTGGCGGGAGGGGTGTCTTTTTTTTATACTAATATCATCCAAAGATTTAAAACACGAGGACAAGGAGAAAAAAGATGCAGGATATCGTATCGGTCAGCAAACTGACCAAAAAGTTCGGGGACATCACCGCGGTGGACCGGATGGATTTGACCATCAAGGAGGGCGAAATATACGGCCTTTTGGGTCCCAACGCCGCAGGTAAATCCACCACCATCAACGTGCTGTGCGGCATGCAGCACAAGACGGACGGGCAAGTGAAAATTTTCGGCAAGGACATCGAGAAAGACATCCGCGCGATTAAGGCGGATATCGGCGTGGTCCCGCAGGACATCGCCATCTACAGCGACCTCTCCGCGAAAGAGAATGTGCGGTTTTTTGCCTCACTGTACGGTCTGAAGGGCGCGCTCTTAAAGGAGCGCACCGAGGAAGCGCTGGACTTTGTGGGCCTGCGTGAACGCCAGAACGATCTTTCCAAAACCTTTTCGGGCGGCATGAAGCGGCGGCTGAACATCGCCTGCGCCATCGCACACCATCCCAGGCTTATCATCATGGACGAGCCCACGGTGGGCATCGACCCGCAGTCCCGAAACCACATCCTCACTTCGGTGAAACAGCTGAACGAGATGGGAAGTACCATCATCTACACCACGCACTACATGGAGGAAGCTGAATTCCTGTGCAGCCGCATCGGCATCATCGACCACGGCAAACTGATTGCCGAGGGATCGCTTTCGGAACTGCAGGGGATTGTGGCCGACAGAAAGCGTATTGAGATTGTCACCGGCATAGAAAAAGAGGCCGACGCGGAAGCCTTAAAGAGAATTAAAGGGGTTCTGGACACGCGGCTTAACGAGGACGACTGCATTGAGGTGGAAGTGCTGAAAGAAGCCGATGTCATCGGCGCGCTGGTGTCCGAACTCACCCGTCAGGGCGTATCCATCCGTGACATTAAAGTGCACGCGGTGAATCTGGAAACCACCTTTTTGTCACTGACCGGCAGAAAGCTGAGGGACTAGCCATGAAGATTCTGAGCATTATCGGAAAGGAAATGAAAACGCAGCTTCGCAATATCAGTATGCTGCTGATCTACGTCCTGATGCCGATCATCCTGATCTTGATTCTCGGCGTCACCTTTGGCAGCCAGATGGACGGAAGCAGTTTGACGCTGGGCGACATGACCGTGGATTATCTGGTGGAAGGCGATGCGGCCGAACTGACCGACGGGTTTCTTGCCATGATGAATGAGGACGCGTTCAGCGGAAATATGACGGTGGAAGAGGTTTCGGATAAGGACGCGGCGCTTAGCTCGCTGGCCGACGGGCAGATCACCTGTCTGGTCATGGTGAATGAAACGGACAAGTCATTCACCATCTACAAGAACAGTTTGTACAATACCGAATCGTCCCTGATTGAAGCGGTGATGTCCACCTATGTGGCGCGCTACAACGCTGTGATGGAGATTGTAAAAGTCAATCCCGCCGCGTTGGCCGAGATTGACCTGGAAGCGCCTGCGGGAGATTATTCGTCGATGGTTGCGCTGGGGCAGGAAAAAAACCTGAACAGCATGGATTATTACGGCATCGCCATGGTGGTTCTGTTCATCATGTATGGGATATTACAGAGCTTTGGCGATGTTCTGAATGAACGCAAAACCGGCACGGGCAATCGGATGCTGATGACCTCGCTGGAAAAATATGAATTTTTCGCAGGCAAGATGGCCGGGCAGATTCTGGTTTTGGCCGTCCAGCTGGGCGCTGTGGTGCTGTTCAGCACGCAGGTGTTCGGCGTCAGCTGGGGAGATAAACCGCTGCTGCCCTTCCTCCTGATTCTGGTGGAGATGGTTATGGCGGTATCAATCGGCATCACCATGGGTCTTTCGCTGAACGCGGAAGCCACAGGTATGACCATGGGGCATATGATTATCGTGCTCTCGGCCTTCTTTGGCGGCTCGTATGTGCCAGTCAGCCAGCTGGGCGGCATGGCGTCTGCCGGACGGTTTTTCTCGCCCATCTGGTGGGTGCAGAGCGGCATCGTCAATTATATCTATCTGGGCGAAAAAACCACGATGATGCATGCGGCGCTTTTCTGCCTCGGCATTACCGCCGTGATGTTTTTAATCTCGGTCATCAAGCTTGGCAGAACGGAGGGTCTCAGCTATGCGTAATCTGTGGATTGTCACAAGCAACATTTTGGTTCGAATATTTAAAAAACCGGGCAGCTATATCCTGCACCTCATTGTCCCGGTGGTGGTCAGCCTTGGCATCTTTCTGGTCTACTCCATGTGGACCGATTCGGTCATCACGATGGCTTTAAGCGATCAGGATGACAGTCAGGCTAGTGCTTTTCTCATCAGCGCCATAGAAGACACCGGAAAATTCGAGGTGGTTGAAGTCACGACCGAAGAAGGCGAAAGCATGGTGGCCGACGGCGACGCGGCGTTTGCCTATGTGATTCCGGCCGACTTTGAGGCGAAGATTCTGGACGGAAAATCGCCCGACATCACCATCTTTGCTGTGGGGCAGAACGAAGGCACGGGTTGGATTGAATCGATCAGCAATTATCAGATTCAAAATATCCGGGATATGGCCTTGGCGGCAGGGTATGACAAAACGACGCTCTATGATATGCTAAGCTCGGTTTCGGACGGGGAAGTCAGCCTCAGTGCACAGTCGGTTGCCGACGTAACGCGCGAAAAGGACACCAACGCCAATGCGATCGGCATGTATATGATGATGCTGATGATTTCCACCATGACGATATCGTTAAAGCTTCTGGAAGAGAAGCAGATGGGCACCTTTGCGCGCATCGGGATGGCGCCGGTCAACCCGAAAATCTATACGCTGGGCAATGTGCTGGCCACCATGATTGTGGCCACGGTACAGATTGCGGCCCTGCTGACGGCGCTGGTTGTGTTCGTCCACATCAACTTCCATATGAACCCGCTCGTGATGTTCCTTATCATCTGGGTATTTGCGCTGTGCTCGGTCAGCCTGGGACTGATGGTGGCGGCCTTCGCCAAACGCAGTGAGATGGCGGGCACACTGTTGTCACTGGTGGCGTCGCCCAGCTGTATGCTGGCCGGATGCTTCTGGCCCATCAGCTTCATGCCGGACTATATGCGCAAAATCGCCTACATCACGCCGCAGCGCTGGACGCTGGACGCGATTATGGATATGCAGTCGGGCGGCGGAATCGCCAAGCTCGCGCCGTCGCTCATGATGGTGCTGGCCTTCACCCTGCTGTTCTTCCTGCTGGCGGCGTTTAAGTTTAAAACCGAAGACAAACGATTGGGATAAGAAAAATACACAGTTAGGTGCGGGATACCCCCCGCACTTTTTATATTTGACCGAAAAATCCTAAGCCCGTATAATGAGGTTAAAAGGCGCGAACCATACGAAGAAGACAAAGAGGTTAATTCATGAAAATCAGCAAGGAAGCAAAAGACAGAGCGAACGGAATATTCCGGCTGGCCGAGGCCGAAGGGCGGAGCACGCTGTTTGAGCACGAGGTGTATGCCCTGCTGGATGCCGTGGGTCTAAAGACGCCGAGGTTTCACCTGATTAAGGACGAAAGCGAAATCAGCCAAAGCATGCTGGAATCCTTCGGGCGCGAAGTGGTGGTGAAGGTGGTTTCGCCGGATATTGCGCACAAGAGCAAACTGGGCGGCGT
>CALMFG010000185.1 GCA_937863465.1 uncultured Clostridia bacterium | reverse complement strand
GCGCGTCTGGCCGCTTTCAGGCCGTACTTCTTTCTTTCCTTCATTCTCGGGTCACGGGTCAAGAAGCCCGCTTTTTTCAGCACAGCACGATACTGCGGGTCAGCCTGCAGCAGTGCACGTGCGATACCGTGGCGAACTGCGCCCGCCTGTCCGGTATAGCCGCCGCCGCGGACATTGACCAGCACGTCGTAGGTGCCGAGGGTGCCAGTCTCCTCCAGAGGAGAGCGAACCAGCATTTTCAAGGTCTCCAGGTTGAAATATTCTTCAATATCTCTTTTGTTGACCGTAATCTTTCCTGTTCCGGATACAAGGCGTACTCGGGCAACAGAAGATTTTCTTCTACCTGTTCCGGTATAGAGTGCTTTACTCATCTATTTTCGTACCTCCTTGTTAAACTTCCCGGTAATCGGCCGGTTTGTAGGCCACTGGGCCTTGTGCCTCGTGGTCGTGGTTGGGGCCGATATACACGCGTAAGTTTTTCAGCATCTGGGTGCCCAGCTTGTTTTTCGGGAGCATTCTCTTCACCGCAGTCATAAACAGAACGTCAGGTTTCTGTTCCATCATCTTGCCGTAGGAGATTTCCTTCAAGCCGCCCGGATAGCCGGTGTGTTTAAAGAATATTTTCTGATCCAGTTTCTTGCCGGTAAAAACGAGTTTGTCAACGTTTACCACGATGACGTGGTCACCGGTCATAATGTGCGGTGTATATTCGGGTTTATGTTTGCCTTTTAACAGTGTCGCCACCTGACTTGCAAGTCTTCCAAAAACCTGCCCGTCCGCATCGATAAGCAACCATTTAGATTCCACACCGCCGGTCTTAGCCATATATGATTTCATAGGGCTTCCTCCTGCCTGTTTTCTATTAAATTTTTTAACGATTGCATATGTTTGCATTGGGCTGGAACGCAAACAGTCGCAACAAGTATTTTAATAAAACCTGCGGGTTCTGTCAAGGGGAAATTGGCTGGCACGCGGTAAAAATGCGCATACTTTCGCGCTTTTTTGATGCTGACCCAAAAAATATATAAAAAGGTGTTGAAATGGTCAATACTATCGATTATAATAAATTCCGCTGACAATTTAATAACCTGCCGCTATAGCTCAGTAGGTAGAGCGCATCCATGGTAAGGATGAGGTCATCGGTTCGAATCCGATTAGCGGCTCCAAGATAAAACGTTTATCCTAGTGGATAGGCGTTTTATTTTGCTGAGATTAACTTGCCAGAAAAACACATATAAACGTGGTACTTTATTCATCTATGGATTCCTCTGTGACATTAAATAAATCTTCGTTACTTTGCTTATACCTTAGAAATTCATTCCCATCCCTATAGATTACAAATGTTTCATGTGCTTTATAAATAACGGTTCTATCAATATTCGAAAAATCAAAGCTGAATCTAATTGAATATTCATTTGTATCTTCTGGAAGCATTTCAACAATTACTTTGAATGTCGTTGAGTTACCTGAAGAAATATTTAAACCATTGTAAAGTCGATCACCATTTATATATACGTCAATATCAATTGCTGATTCTGCCCCATGATTTTCAATTTTGTATTGAAAGAAACTGCGTCTTTTATATTCGTCCGGCTGCATAAAAAGCTTATTAGGGTATCTTTCAATTGGTTGCAAAAACAAATTTCTTAGATTGTAAAAAGTTGCTAATCCTCTCTCAATTAAAATTCTCTCATGTGCAAAAATAATTTTTATATATTCAAAATTCTGATTCTCATCAAGAAATGAATTATCTTCAACTTGAGTTATTCTTGTAGCAAGAATAGGCTTGATACTTCTAATTCTAAATAATTTGTCCTTTTTATTCCCATGGGAAATTGTAAGTATTACACCTGCTAAAACAGCTATTCCACTCAAAACCATTCCCCAAAAGCTCAAAATGTCACTTGCAGAAAACATCGAATTGGGCTCGCCCGCATAACAAAAATATATCTTATCTATTATTATTGGTATAACAATAACCACAACAATAAAAATTGGCAAAACCCACCAATATAATTTGAAAATCTCTTTCCTCTTCATTACATTTTCCTTCATCAACTGTAAATTTTGTTCGTTTCTTTGAATCATGTCACTAACGCTTTTTTTCACCCCATACAGCCCCATCGAAATCAGAATCGGCACCAGATAGGTAAACGCCAGCCGGAACAGGATATAGAGGCCAGCGTTTAGGTCATTTTGGTTGACCCAAAGGAACAACCCCGCACGTTCAAAGCCCATCAGCACCACATAATTGAGGGTACTGTGGAACAGATAGATATTAAATCCGTGCTTATACAGGCCCTTAAATATCTTCGTGTTTGGTGCGCCCGCCGCGCACAGCGCTTTGGAGACGCCATAGACCACGCCGATGCCGAGGATGGCCCGTAGCAGGTCATAGCCCAGTGTCATTCCTTTTTGCAGAAACGCGTTGCCGTAGCCAGCGAACATCTCGCTTTTGTAATACAAAACGATATACGCCGCGAGACCGACGACGGCCATGATCAGCGCACCCTTTGTTGTTATTGTCTCCTGAAACTCGTTGAAGACCAGCCCCAGATAGAAATAGATGATGTAGGCAAAGGTGATGTTTAGGAGCGCCGGCCAGCTGACACGGTCGTACAGCGCGAGACCCGCCAGCAACAGAATGATGACGGGAATTTTGAATTTGAACAGATATTTGCGCAGGAAAAACGCGATGATGAAAATATAGAACAAAATAATCAAAAACCACAAGTGATCGAGATCGCGAAGCAAAACGAGGTTTTTGACGATGGCGGGAAGGTCGGCCAAAAGATAGATGCCGAGTAGCAGCTTTAGCGGCAGCATGTAGAGAAACCGCGTTTCGTAGAAGGGCACAATCAGGCGCTTGGTTTTCTTCCAGAGCAGGTCAGGGAAGGTATAGGGCTTCTGGTTGTAGACCAGTCCAAACACCGCGCCCGAAACAAAGAAGAACAGCGGCATATGGAACGAATAGATGATGCCGATGATGATATTCAGCACATGCTGGGCACCGTTTTCCGGGTTATAGCTGATGATATTATTCGGCGTCTCGGTAAACCCGATATGTCCGGCCACCACCAAAAAGGTGGCGATAACCGTCATCACCGCATAGGTGTATTCTCTTTTTCTGGTCTCGGTTTTTTCCATGCGTTTTCCTTGCGTGCTTTTAGGGCGATTACTTTTCATTTTTTCGATTATAGCATTTTTTCCGGCGTGTTCAAAGCGTTGTTATCTTTCTGTTAACTTGGTCGGTTATGCTATATTCAAAACTTGACGCCGTTTCAGACATTTTATGCTAAAATAATCATGACAACGCAATGATATTGCGCCCAAAGGAAGAGCCGATGGAAAACGAAAACAAACCCTACAAAATACTCGCCGTGGATGACGACACCCGTATCCGTCTTCTGCTGACCACCGTCCTGGAAAGCCGGGGCTACACCGTGGTCACCGCCGAAAACGGGCAGGACGGCCTTACCGCATTTAAGCGCGAAAAGCCGCATCTGGTGATTTTGGATATCATGATGCCCGTGATGGATGGCCTGACTTGCGCGCGGGAAATTCGCGCGGTTTCCAGCTGTCCGGTGATGATGCTGACCGCCAAGGGCGAGGAGTACGATCAGGTGGAAGGGTTCGACACCGGCGCGGACGATTATGTGGTAAAACCCTTTGCGCCCATGGTTTTAATCTCGCGCATCGAAGCCCTGCTTCGCCGGGCATACGGCGGGCAGAACGGCAAAAAGCTGTACGGCGCGCTGTCGCTCCTGCCTGAGGGACGTGAGGTTTCGGTTGGCGGCGAAAGCATCGACTTAAGCCGCAAAGAGTATGACCTTTTGACCTATTTAATCGACAACCACCATATCTCCCTCTCCCGCGACCAGATTCTCGAAGCGGTCTGGGGGTATGATTACCTCGGCAGTGAAAACACCGTGGATACCCATATCAACCGCTTAAGGAACAAGCTGAAATCCGCCGGGGACTATATCGCCACCGTCCGCGGCTTCGGCTATAAATTCGACCCAAAGGAATAATCCATGACACGCTATAAAACGTCCATCTCAAAACGACTGTTTACCTATATCATGCTGATCGTGCTGGCCTTTGCTTTTGTCGTCATCGCCTCCAACACGCTCCTGGTGCGCCCGCTCTATCGCTTCTACACCAAGGAAGCGCTGAATGAAAACCTCCAGAAAATCATGGCGCTGGATTTTAATACGGACAGCGAGGAATGGGAGGATGCCCTTGGCGAAATCACGCGGGGCAACACCTTTGAAGTGCTGATCTATGACAACTTAACGCTGATTTATTCCTCCAACGATGATTCCAGCTGGATGGGCGAACAGAAGGGCAAGCACCGCGAGGAGATAATCGAGCGCATCCGTGAGGACCAGGACGACCCCGGAGCCGTGCTGGAGGAAGTGCGCCAGCGGGGCGGCGTGCAGGACATTCTGTACCAGACCGGGGAAAAGGACGGCTACACGGTCATCCTGACGCAGGTGATGGACGCCGTGGACAACACCATTCTGCAATCCAACATCGTCGTCGGGGCCGTAGCTCTGCTGTTTTTGGCGGGTACGCTGGTCATCGCCTTTGTGCTTTCCAAGAGCTTCACCAAGCCCATCAAGCGCATGCAGTCCGCGGTGAGCAGTATGTCGCGGCTGAACTTTGACGAGGCCTGCGAAGTTTCCACCGGCGACGAGCTGGAGCATCTGGCTGACGATATCAACGCGCTTTCGGCGCAGCTGAAACAAACGCTGGAGGAGCTTCAGCAGAAAAACCTTCAGCTGGAGAAGGACATCCTATCCCAACGGCAGTTTATCTCCAACGCCTCGCACGAACTGCGCACACCGCTTTCGCTCATCAAAGGCTATGCCGATGAGATGGCCGGCGGATATATCGCCGACGAAAAGCACCAGAAGCTGGTGACCGGCATCATCGGTGAAGAAGCTGCCAAAATGAATCGACTGCTAAAGGAGATGCTGGACCTCTCCCGCATGGAAAGCGGGCGTATGCAGCTGGATTTGCATCGGCTGTCGGTAAATGGCGAAATTCGCGCGTTTCTTGAGAAATACGACGGGTATATCGCTGAAAAACAGCTGAGCATCTCGCTGAATCTGGCGGAAGGCGACGACACCGGCCTTTTCGACCCCATGCGCTTTGAACAGGTGCTGGCCAATTTCCTTTCCAACGCCGCCAAGTACGGCGACGGCGCGCACCAAATCGTCATCTCCTCGCAAGGCAATGAGGACGCCATCCGCATCAGCATGTTCAACACCGGCCAGGCGCTGGACGAAAGCACGCTCGCCCAGCTTTGGGAGCGCTTCTATAAGCAGGATGAATCCCGCGCGCAAGGTGACGACGCCAGTTACGGCCTTGGGCTTTCCATCGTGGCGGCCATTCAGAATCTTTCGGGACAGGCTTTTGGCGCCGAAAACGCCGAGGGCGGCGTCACCTTCTGGTTTGAGGTGGCCCGTGCAAAATAGAACTATTATAATTTAAGACAACAAAAAAAGGAAGGCGAAAACACCCTTCCTTTTTATATTTAATCCATTAATCAGTCCGGTTTTTCGCACTCTTCCACCATCATATTATCCGGCACTTCGGTGAAGAGTGTGGAGATGGAAACCTTCGAGTGGATGCGGCTGATGGCTTCAGCAAACAGCGGCGCCACCGAGATGACCTGAAACTTCTTGCTCTTTAAAGGATAGGGGTTGCAGACCGTGTCGGTACCCACGATAAACTCGATGGGGCTCTCTTCCAGGAGCTTCACGCCCTTCTCCTTGACCATCAGATGGGACAGACACGCAAAAATCCGCTTGGCCCCTTTGGCCTTCAGCGCCAGCGCAATCTCGTTCAGCGTACCGCCCGAAATGGTGAAGTCGTCCACAATCATGCAATTCTTGCCCTTTACATCGCCGATGACGTTGAGACATTTGGCGTTTTCGTCGTGTCCCACGCGCTGTTTGTCGCCAATGGCCACGTCAACCCCTAAGTAATCGGCAAATTTACGCGCTTCCTTGGCAAAGCCCACATCCGGCGAAACCACCACTAGATTCTTGTCGGCCAGTCCCTGCCGCTTGATGTGTTCGCAGAGGATGGGCAGGCTCATCAAATGATCCAGCGGAATCTTGAAGAATCCCTGCACCTGCGGACTGTGCAGATCCATCATCACCACCCGATCGGCACCGGCCAGCTCAATACTCTCGGCGCACACCCGCGCGCGGATGCTTACCCGCGGTTCATCTTTTTTGTCGCCCTTGGCGTAGGAAAAGTAGGGGATGATGGCGGTGACCGAGTTGGCTGAGGCACGCTTGAAGGCGTCCATCCAGAACAGGATTTCGACAAATTCGTTGTTGGGGTCCATCCCGATGGGCTGAACCAGATAGACGTCCTTGTCGCGGACCATCTCTTTCACCCGGACAAAAATATTGCCATCCGAGAACCGGATGACTTCAGAATCGCCTAACTCAATACCCAAATATTTAGACATCTTTTTGGCAAAAGAAATGCCCGATGTCCCCGCAAAAATCTTGATATCTCCGCTCGTCTGAACCATATTCTTTTAAATAACCCCCAAGGCGTTACGCCTGCTATTCATTAAGTCTATTTTAACACATTTTGGCTTTCATTTAAACGGCTATCACAGAAAAAAGGATACGCGTTTTTCGCTTATCCTTCAAAGATTTCATCGATATTCCATTTTTCGCGGAGTGTATCCAGTGTGCCGTCCGCCTTCATGGCGGCAATCGCTTCGTTAAACACGCGCGTCAGTTCGGTGTCCTTTTTGTTAAAAGCAAAGCAGTATTCGTGATACAGCATGCGGTCGGGCAGAACCACCAAATCATCGCGCATGTTTAGGTGAATAAAGAGCATACTGCCCGCAATCACATCTACCTCGAAATTCTCCACCGCGTCGAACAGGTCCTGATAGCAGGAATACTGCACAATCTGAAAGGTCTGCCGTTCCGCCTCGGGTCTTGAGGCATTCACCGAAGCCAGATAGCTTTCGATATTCTTATCGGCATACGAATCATTTAGTGTGCCCACCAGAATGGTGTTGGCTTTCAGCACATTCAGCCGCTGATCCTTTCGCGTCACCATCGCCACTTCGTCCACAAAAAAACCGTCCGAGTAGCTCAAGGTGATTCTGGACGAGGACTCGGGCACAAACGCACCAATACACATATCGATCTCCTGCAAATTCAGCTTGGAGAGCTTGGTGGTAGACTTCACTTCCTCATAGCGGATGAGGATCTTGTCCTTAAAAATACGCCGGATGGCCTCTTCGCACACATCAATCTCAAACCCTTCCATCTCTCCGGTCTCGGCGTTAAGACGGCTGTAAGGCCCAAGATCGGTTCGGACGCCGACCGTAATCATACCCTTGCTGAAAATCTCCTCGGACGCCACCGTGATGTCCGGCGGTTTTTGCAGATCATAGATATAGTAGGTGACGGCCCCCAGAAACAAAATGCCCAGAATGGACAGCAAAAAAACAAACTTGCGGTTGATATCGCTGTAGCTTTTTACCCGGGGCCTGAATATTTTTGATAAGAATTTTAAAAGCCTCTTTTTCATCAAACGTATTATATCATCCTTTTATTTTTTTTTCCGCACGCGCCCCGTCCTTTATAAAAAGTTAACATTTATCCGTTGCCATCCAATCTTGTCCTATGTTATCATTAAGTTTGTTAAAACAACTGAATAACCCTGTCCATTTTCTTTTATTTTTTATTTAGTCAGCGGACTTATTTTTAAATCATTCATTATGACTAAACTGACTTTAAACGGAGGTACAAGAAAGTGGAAACAAAATCAACACCCGCGCAGACGATTCTGATCGTCGGTGATTCTCTTAGCAAAGGCGTATCCCTTAACGAAGAAGCCAAGCGATACTTTTTCCTAAAAGAATCTTACGCAAACAACCTTGCCAAGGCAACCGGAGCCGACGTGGTGAATCTGTCCAAGTTCGGCGCCACCATCGATTTCGGACGAAGAAAGCTCTTCGAAAAGCTCGAAACAAGTAAACCCGATATCGTTCTCATCGAATTCGGCGGCAATGATTGTGATTTTGCCTGGGATGAGATTGCAAAAAATCCCTTATCCGAGCATCTTCCCAAGACGCCCCTAAACGAGTACGAAGCTTACTTAACCGAGATGGTGAACATGACCCGGCAGGCGGGCGCAATGCCCGTGGTGATGTCGCTGCCACCCCTAAACGCCGTCAGTTACTTTAACTGGTTTACTCAAGGCAGCCGGGAAAAGGGCGACAGCATCTTAAAATGGCTGGGAGACGTATCAAAGATTTACTGGTGGCACGAGCGCTATTCGGTGGCGAACCGCTCTGTGGCCGAAGCCTGCGGCGTTCCGCTGGCCGACGCCCGACGGTATTTCCTGAAAACACCGGATTACCGCGCGTACATCTGCAACGACGGGATTCATCCCAATGAAAATGGACATCGGCTGATCACATCAAGTGTATTGGACTGTTTTAACAAGAATGCCGTGCTTTTTAAGCGGATTGGCGCTTGAAGCCCCGCGGTATGAAAAAGCTGCTTTGTTTAAACACCGTTTGAAGAAAGCAGCTTTCTTCATTTTTTTAAGGAAAGGCTATGTCAGAAAACAAATTCGCTTCTCTGGAAAAGAAAATACTCGCCCGCATTAAAAACGGCACCTATCCGCCCGGACGCCCCATTCCTTCCGAGCGCATTCTGGCCGAAAGCGAAGGCATGAGCCGCATGACCGTGCGCACCGCCATCTCGGATCTGGTTCAGCAGGGTGTGCTTTTTCGCCAGCAGGGCCGCGGCACCTTTGTATCGGCCAACAAATTCACCGAGAACAACCTGATGAGCTTCAGCAAGGCGATTGTCAACAAAGGCAAAACGCCCAGCACGCTGGTGCTTTCGTTCTCTCTCGGCAGTGCCGACGATTACCCCGACATTGAAATGCTGCTGGGCGACCAGAAAGTCTACATCGCCAAGCGCCTGCGCCTGGCCGACGACATCCCTGTGGCTGTGGAAACCGTATACATCCCCTTTTTGCACGCACCCAACTTAAAAAAAGATATGCTGGAACGTTCGCTGCATGACCTGATGCGGGAAAAGTATGATCTGGAGCCCAAAACCTGCGAGCTTTCGGTCAGCGCCACGCTGTGCACCGAATCGGATCAGCGCGTTTTGCGCGTGGCCCGCAATACGCCCGTGCTCAATATCCGTTCCAAGTATTTCTCCACGTCGGGCGAACTGATCTACATAGAAAAAGCCGCTTACCGCGGCGATATGTACGAGTATATTCTGTTCACCACCAAGGGTCAGGCTTCACCCACGCCCTAAAAGGACAAACCGGTATCTTTCATCTTTTCCAAGAACACGCGCTCGAAGCCTTGGCTTTCGAGCTTTTCTTTTGCCGCGCGCCCCAGTCCGGTTTTAAAAAGACCAAACACCGCCGAACCGCTGCCCGTCACCTGCGCCGCCAAAGCGCCCGCCGCTTTCAGCGCATCCACCGCTTCCCTGCTCTGCGGCGCCAACGCAAACGCGCAGGGTTCCAGCGCGTTCTTCACCGCCGCCAGATAGGCGGTTTCGTTTTTCTCGGCCATCGCCGAGACCATATCCGCGGCGCTCCCGCCGATCTTTTCGGTTTGGTCAAACCGCCGATAGCTTTCGGGCGTGCTCACGCCGCCGAACGGCTTAATCACCACCACGTCATGCAAAAACGGATTGTCCAGCGGCGAAAGAATCTCCCCGATGCCTCTCGCGCGTGCACATCCGCCCCGGATGAAAAACGGCACATCTGCGCCGATGGTCACGCCAATAGCCGTCATTTCGTCGTCCGTTAGTCCGCACGCATACAGCGCGTTCAGGCCGCAGATGACTGCCGCCGCGTCGGCGCTGCCGCCGCCGAGGCCGGCCTGGGACGGGATATGCTTTTCAATGGTCACAGCCACTCCGGGCACTTTTGCCGCCGCCATGACGGCTATCGCGGCCTTGTAAGCCGTGTTGGTTTTGTCGGTGGGGACGGAAGAATCGTCGCAGACAATGGTGATGCCTTCGGCTTTTTTCAGCGTGATGACATCAAAAAGACCGATACTCTGAAAAACCGAATCGATTTCGTGGTATCCGTCCTGTCGAAGTGCGGGGATATGCAGGCAAAGGTTGATTTTAGCGTTCGCTTGTATGTGAAGAACGTCCATGGTTATATTCCGCTGGAAAAGATGACGTTGATGATGGTCTTCCAGAGAATTTGAATATCCAGCCAGGCCGACAGCTTCTCCAGATACTCCATATCCTTCTGGAACCGTTCTTCCTGATTTAAATCGCCCCGGCCGCTGACCTGGGCCAGGCCGGTGAGTCCCGGCTTAATCATATGCCGGAACTGATGGTCGCGCGTCAGCTGTTCCACTTCTTTTTCAATAAACGGGCGCGGACCGATAAAGCTCATATCTCCTTTGACCACACAGAAAAGCTGGGGCAGTTCGTCGATAGAAAGCTTCCTGAGCACTCTGCCCACGCGGGTGACACGGTCGTCGTTTTCGCGCTGAACAAAGGGGTTTCCTTCGGACGCGGCTTCGTGCTGAATCATCGCCTCGGCGTTGACGCACATGGTCCGAAGCTTATAGACTTTAAACACCTCGCCGTACATACCGATGCGTTCCTGAATAAAAAAGACCGGGCCTTTGGAATCCAGTTTGATGGCGATGGCCACAAAGGGAAGCAGGATAAGCAGGACGATTAACACAAAAATGCCGATGACAAAGTCGGCCAGCCGTTTAAACCCAGGGTAGTAATGCTTGCTGTAAAACGGGTAGGTTTTCTTTTTTTCTTTCAGCTCGGCAATCAGCGCATCATCGAATATAATGCGTTTTTCATGCTTTGTTTTTCCCATGATAGACTCTTTTTAGACTTTCTTTTGATTCTCAAGTGATAAAATTATACCTATGTTTTGGCCCTTTGTCAAAACCGTTTATCCTTCTGCTTAAGCAAAAGCGCCCTAATCGTTTATTTTCGAAAGCAAAAGGTAATCCCCGTATGAATAAACTATAAACATTGGCCATCTTCATGTATGGGTATTGACATATGATGACAAACGAATATAATTTAATTAAGATATGTTTTCCGGACGGACAGCATATCACACAGTTAAGGGCAGTAGCATCCGGACGGACATAACGCCTTTAACCGATACAGCAAATTTTAGGAAGGAGGATGTTTGATATGAAAATTAAAAACATCAGCGAACCGAAGAAGTTTTTCGAAGTTTTGGAACAATGCAAAGGCAATGTGGAACTCGTAACTTCTGAGGGCGACAGATTAAATCTGAAATCAACTTTATGCCAGTACATTGCGCTGACTCAGATGTTTAAAGACGCGAAAATTGACGAAGTTGAACTGATTGTATCTGAACCGGAGGATTTGAACCTGCTTTTGAACTACCTGGTACGGAAGTAGCAAAAGGGTTCAATCCCAAAAAATTGTTTCATCCATTGCCAGGCATATTTCCTTGGCAATATTATATACACTTTTAAAAAAGGTATGTTTCATGCCTTTTTTATTTTTGTTTATTTGACTTAAAGCCCGTTTACGACTAATATATAGTATATATTTTAAACGCTATTATGGATGATTATGCGCCATTGTTTGGAAGGAACAAATTGACTTTATGGAAACCACAGAAAAGCATACCGCGAGATGGTTGCTCATCGCATCAATAATCTGCATCGGGTTGGCTGTTCTCATCTACCTGCCTTTGCTTGTGCCTGCCGTTGTCGTCATCATCTGGCTTAAATTCCGCGGACCTCTGGCCATGCTGCCGTACTTTATCTATCTCGGCATCACCTATCTCATCGGTCAGGTCTTTTCTCTGGTTTTGTCGTCCTTCGGCATTTCCGCGGATAATTTCGCGGTTTTCTTCATTATCCTTTTTGTTTGCCTCACCTTCCCGCCCACCATCGTCTCGGTGCTTTCCCACCGTTCGGGCCGACGGATGTATGAATGTGTGCTCCAGACCATTCTGGCTTCCTTTTTCGGCGTCGGCGCTTTTGTGGCTGTGGTGTATATCTACACCGAACAGAGCCTGACCACACTGATGATAAATGCGCTGACCCAGATGATCAACTCGGATTCCGCCCTTCTAGACAACAGCTATGCGCAGGCGATGGCTATCAGCAACATAATCAGCGGAACCACTGCCGCGGCATCCACCGCCACCGAGGCCCAGAAAATTGCCTTTATGACCGACGCGTTTACCCAGACGCTTCCCACCATTTTAGGTTCGCTGGTCGTCTCGTTCGGTCTGCTCACCGGCTTTTTCAGCTACTATCTGCCCTATCTCTTCCTTAAGAATAAAGATATCAAGCTGACCCCCTGCCCGGCTTTTAAGGATCTTAGAATCCCCAAACCCGAATGGATTATTCTCATCGTCGTCTATCTGGCCGCGTCCGTCGTCACGATGACCAACGCCGCCAGTCTTCAGATTGTGGCCCTCATCCTGCGCTCGGCCATCAGTATGGTCTTCACGATTCAGGGTCTGGCGTTTCTTGTCTTTCTTTTCAAGTCCAAACGCATCAGCACATTCTTTTTCGTCGGACTCATCGTCATCGGTTTTTTGTTCGACGTGCTGTTCTGGCTGGGTTTGCTGGAATCGGTTTTAAACATGCGGCTTCGGATTAAACTGGCGGAAAACGGCGGAGGTGAAGGATTCGGTGAATAAGAAGATGATTCGATTTTTCTCTTTCCGAAATGTATTTCTCATTCTCACATCGTTTGCCGTTTCCGTGGGGTTTATTTTCTATGAATCCAAGTATGCGCCTTATGTCGTTTCGAGCGTCCTGATCCTGTGGCTGACTTACCATATCTATTACGTGATGATGCAGCAGCGGTGGCTGAAGTTTGCCGACCAAGTGCTGCAGATGTTGAAACCGAATCTGTCCATCTATGTGGATACGGCCACCATGCCCATGGTGCTGACCGACTCCAGGAACGTTGTGCGCTGGCAGAACCCCGCATTTACCAATCTCTTGGGCAGCGTTTTGACCGGAAAAGACATATTCAAAATTCTTCCGAATATCGACAAACCCAGCAAGGATAAATCCATCGTTATCGGCAACCGAAAGTTCATCAAGGAATCCTTCAGCTGTGAATATAACCATGTGGATATGACCCTGCATCGCCTGGTCGATCCGCAGGAGGACCTTTTGGCCTCCACGCTGTACCGCAAGCATCTGCCGGTGGTCAGCATCATCCAGATTGACAATTACGACGAACTTTCGACCGGCCCGGAGAATATCTCCACCGCCGAAATCTCGTTTTCTATCGAAAAAGAACTCAATGAATTTGCTAAGCCTTTGAAAGGGCTTTTAAAGAAGTTCGACCGCGACAAGTATCTGCTGGTTTTCGAGCGCAAATATCTGGCCGGTCTCATCCAGTCAAAATTCGATATCCTCAATAAAATTTCGTCGCTGAACATCAACGGCGCCCAGCCGACCATCTCCATCGCGGTCGGCGTAAACAATGAACTCATCGATTCTCACGCTTCGGCGTTAAAATCGCTGGAATACGCTTTGGGCCGCGGCGGCAATCAGGCCGTCATCAAGCGCAAAGACCAGTTCAGCTTCTACGGCGGCCCCAAAGGCAGTATCGTGCGCTCATCCAAGGTGAAATCCCGCATGTTCAGCCATGCCTTAAAGAACCTGATGGAGCAGTGCGACCAGGTGTTTGTCATGGGCCACACCATCCCCGACCTCGACTGTATGGGTTCGGCCATGGGCATTGTTGCCTGTGCACGCCACGTGGACAAAAAGCACTATATCGTCATGGACCCGCCCACCGCATCGCTGGACTACTTCCTCGGCAACGTCAGCAAGGTGAAGGAATACCGCGATGTCATCATATCGTCGAATGAGGCGTTAAACCGCATCACCCCGGCTTCGCTCGTCGTGGTGGTGGATACACAGATTGAATCCTTCTCGGCTTCGCCCGAGCTTTTACAGCACGCCGAGACCATCGTCATTATCGACCATCATTTAAAAGGCACCGATAATATCGAAAACGCCGCGCTGGTCTACCATGAACCCTTCGCCTCATCGGCGGCCGAGCTGGCGACCGAAGTGGTGCAGTACTTCGACGACAACGTCACGCTGCTGCCCATCGAGGCCGAATCTCTGCTTTCGGGCATCACGATTGACACCAAGGGCTTTTCGTTTAAGACCGGTGTGCGCACCTTTGAAGCGGCGTCTTTCTTACGCAAATCCGGTGCGGACACCACCAGCATCCGTCAGCACTTTAAGGACGATTTTAACACCTTTACCGCCAAGGCAGACGTGGTGAAAAGCGCTGAAATCCGCAACGACGGCATCGCCATCGCCGTGTGCCCCAAGGGCACTGAAAACGCGCAGGTCATCGCCGCACAGGCGGCCGACACGCTGGTTTCCATCACCGGCATCAACACCTCGTTTGTTTTTTCCACCCAGGACGACGATGTACTGATTTCGGGGCGCAGTATCGGCGGGCAGAATGTCCAGCTGATTTTAGAATCGCTCGGCGGCGGCGGACATTCCACCATCGCGGGCGCCAGACTGGAAAAGACCACATTGGAAGACGCAAAAAAACAGCTCTTAAAGAAGCTGGATGAACTATAGACTATTTCGGAGGTAACGCATATGCAGGTCGTATTGTTGGAAGACGTAAAAGGCACAGGCAAAAAGGGAGACCTCGTTAATGTCAGCGACGGTTACGCCAATAATTTTTTGATTAAAAAGAAACTGGCCACACCGGCCACCAAAGAGAACATCAACGCCGCCAAGATGAGCGAAAAAGCGGAAGCGCATCGGAAACAGGTGGAGCTGGAAGAAGCCCGCGAACTGCAGAAAAAAATCGACGGCAAAACCGTCAAGCTGGCCGTAAAGGTGGGCGAGAACAAAAAGCTGTTCGGCAGCATCACGGCCAAGGAAATCGCCGCCGCGCTGAAAGACCAGCAGGGTTTTGATGTGGACAAAAAGAAAATCATTCTGTCCGAGCCCATCAAGGACTTAGGGCAGTACGAAGCGGATATTAAAGTGTACGCCAACATGACCAGCAAGATTTACGTGGTGGTCAGCGAAGCTTAAAAAAAAGAACCCCGCCGGCATCGCCGGTTGATGAACCATACCGAGGATAGAAAGCCATGGCCGACCAACCTTTGGGAAAAACCCCGCCGAATCATATCCAAGCCGAACGTGCGGTGCTGGGCTGTATTCTGCTCAACGAAAAAGCCGCGTACATTGCGGTGGAAAAGCTGAAACCGCAGGATTTTTACGCGCCCAAAAATGCGCTGGTCTTTGAATGCGTCACCGAACTCATCATCGAATCCCGGCCGATCGACCTCATCAGCGTCACCGACAAACTGAACGCCAAAAAGAAATACAACGAAACCGAGGATTTGCGCGACCTTGGCGATATGATGCAGCTGGTTCCCACCATGGAAAACCTGCCCGAATACATCGATATCATCAAGGATAAGTCGGTGCTTCGTCAGCTGGCCGCGGCATCCAACGCCATCATCAGCGATGTGTATAACTCGGAGCAGTCGGTGGAGATTCAGCTGAACCGCGCCGGCGAGATGATGTACAACATCGCGGTGGGCGAAACGCAGAATTCACTGACGCATATTGAAGGCGCGCTGATGGAATCCTATAAAATCATCTCCGAACAGGCCAAAAACCGTCGCGGTTTGATGGGCGTGGCCGCCGGTTTCCCGCTTTTCGACAAGATGCTGTCGGGTCTCCAGCCCACCCAGCTCATCATCGTGGCCGGGCGCCCAGGCATGGGCAAAACCTCGTTCGGACTCAATATCGTCCAAAATGTCGCCATCCGCGAAAAAAAGCCGGTTGCGGTCTTTTCGCTGGAAATGAGCAAAGACCAGTTGGCGACGCGGCTGATGTGCTCGGAAGGGCGTGTGGACAGCCAGAAAACCCGTACCGGGGCGTTGACAGCCACCGATTTTGAACGCCTGGCCGAAGCCTTAGAGTTTTTAAGCACCGCACCCATCTACATCGACGACACCGCGGGCATCACCATGACCGAAATTCTGGCCAAATGCCGAAGGGTCAAGATGGAGCACGGCTTGGGCCTGGTCATGATTGACTACCTCCAACTGATGAACTCCACCAAACGCACCGACAACCGCCAGCAGGAAATTTCCGAAATCACCCGTTCGGTCAAGCTGATGGCCAAGGAACTTGGCGTACCCGTCATGCTCCTGTCCCAGCTTTCCCGTGCTTCCGAAAAGCGTACCAAAGACGAGCGGATGCCGGTGCTTTCCGACTTACGTGAATCCGGCTCCATCGAGCAGGACGCCGACGTGGTCATCTTCCTGCACCGCGAAAATTATTACGACGAGCAGGCCGACCAGACCGAGGCCAAAGTGAAGATTGCCAAACAGAGAAACGGCCCGACCGGTGTGGTCAACATGGTCTGGAACAGCGAGTTTACCCGCTTTGAAGAGAAGGATATGATGCATCAGGAGGATGCCCCGTTTTAGGGGATGAGACATGATTACAAATCAGTGGTTTTTGGGCTTGGACGACATCAGCGACGCCCTTTTCATTCGAAACAAAGTATTTGTGGAAGAGCAGGGGAACCCCGCCGAAGCTGAGCATGACGAGATCGACAAAACCGCCCTGCATCTGGTGGTGTACGCCGATGGTGCGCCGGTGGGATGCGCGCGCATGGCTCCCAGCGAAGGCGGATTCAAACTCAGCCGCATCGCCGTGCTGAAAGAATCTCGCGGCAAACGATACGGCGACCTCATCATGCGCCTTTTGCTGTTTAAGGCGTTTCAGATGGGTGCCATAACGGTGTCTCTGGACGCCCGAGAATCGGCTGTGGATTTTTACACCCGATTCGGATTTGTGCGAAACGGCGAACCCGTTTGCGGCGCGTGCCAAAGCTGTCTGCCCATGACCGTGACCCCCGAAACCGTGGTTTACCCCAGTGAATGTCAGCACGAATAAGTAAAACGAATAATTGGATATATCAAAAAAAGCCCTTTCGGGCTTTTTTGTTTGGTTATCGCATGATTATTTTAGAAATC
>CALMFG010000184.1 GCA_937863465.1 uncultured Clostridia bacterium | reverse complement strand
CTCGGCGCTGTCGGCCTTGCGGGCGGCCTGACGGGTCATGGCGGCCACACGGGCGGGGTCGAACCCGAAGAAGACCTCGCGAAACGCCTCTCGTTTATGCAGGATGGTGCGCCACGAAAGACCGGCCTGAAAAGCTTCCAGACAGACCACCTCAAAGCATTCGTTCAAGCCTTCGCGGCGGACGCCGTATTCGGTGTCGTGGTACGCCACCATTTTTAAGTCGGCGGTTTCCGCCCATGCGCATCTCGTCTTTTCCACCCACACATTATAGTACGATGAAAACAAAAAGACAAACGGTAAAACGTTAAAAATTAATGACAAAATGAGACAGCGCATTGATAAAGCTTTCGTTTACTGTTACACTGATAAAAAGAAACGCGGAGGCATCATTTGACACAGTATTTATCCAAAAAAGCACAATCGATTACGCCCTATGTGGCCGGAGAGCAGCCGGGCGGAAAGAACAATATCAAGCTGAACACCAACGAGAATCCGTTTCCCCCGTCGCCCAAGGTCATTCGGGCGGCCAAAGCGGCCATTAACGCCGAGCTTCGCAAGTACCCGGACGCCGGCGGCGGCAGCTTCCGCAAAGCGGCGGCCGAATATGTCGGAGTAAGCGAAGAGAATATCTTCTGCGGCAACGGCAGTGACGAGGTGCTGGGGTTCGCTTTTCAGGCGTTTTTTGACCCCGGGAAGCCGGTCTCTACGCCGGACATCTCCTACAGCTTCTATCCGGTCTGGGCCGCGCTGTATGATATCCCGCTGAAGAAGATTCCGCTGGACGAGAATTTTGCCTTGAATCCGAAGGATTACACTAAGTCCAAAGGCGGCGTCATCATCGCCAACCCGAACGCGCCCACCGGCGTGGCTATCACCAAAGCCGAGGTGGAGATTATCGTGGCCGGAAACAAGGGAAAGGTCGTCATCATCGACGAAGCGTACGTGGAATTCGGCGCCGAGAGCGCGGTGGATTTAATCAAGACCTATGACAACCTGCTGGTCGTGCGGACGCTTTCCAAGTCCCAGAGCCTCGCGGGCATGCGCGCCGGATTTGCCGTGGGCAGTGAAGCGCTGATTGACGGGATGAACCGCATCAAAGACAGCTTTAACTCTTACCCGGTGGACCGGCTGACCGAAGCAACGGCCGCGGCGGCTTTACACGACCGCGCCTACTACGAAAAAGCCAACGGTCAGGTGATGGAGACACGGGAATGGACGACCCAGGCGCTGATCCGAATCGGCGTCACTGTTCTGCCGTCCAAGGCCAACTTCATCTTTGCGCGGCCGAATAAACTGCCCGCAAAAACCGTGTTTGAACGCTTACGGGAAAAGAACATCTATGTGCGCTGGTTCAACAAACCCCGCATCGACGCATACTTGCGTATCTCCATCGGCACCAAGGCCGAGATGCGGGCGCTGGTGGATGCGATTGATGCGATGAACTGATGTCGCAATAGGATAATAACGATATAACCAATTTGTTTAAGAGAGGTAAATTAAAGATATGCCAACACCAACCCCAAGTATTTCCCCGGCACCCACACTGGTCATTCCTTCGGCCAGTGAGATCACCGATAAGATTGCGCAGTACCTTCCGGCGGGTTTCCCCGACTGGGCGGTATTCCTGATTGCCGGTGCGGCGCTCGCCATTGTCATCTATATTCTGGTCAAAATCGGAGATATTCTGTTTAAACTGCTGCTGGCCGTCGGCGCCATCATCCTCATCTATCTTGTGGTTTCGGGCACCATCGACATCCCGTGGCTGACCCCGTTCTTCAATTCCCTGACTCAGATTGTGGTAGGCTGGTTCTCGGGATGACAGTCGACGTTGTGGCTTTAGGGCTATCCACACTGGATATCTCGGTCAATCGGTTCGACCCCAAATGGCTGGAGGCGGACAATACGCCGATGAACGGCATTGGTTCCTTCGCGGGCGGGGACGCCACCAATCAGGCAATCATCCTAAATAAGCTGGGCAAAACAGTGCGCCTCAACACCCTGGTCGGCAAGGACGATATGGGTGATATTTTGATTGCGCGCATGAAGAGCGGCGGACTGAGCCTTGACTCCGTCCGGCAAAGAGAGAATGTGAAGACCTCGGTTTCGCTGATATTCGTCAAGGAAAACGGCGAGCGCAGCATCATCACCCAGCACGGCAACAACGGAGAGATGACCGAAGCCGACATCGACTTTGGGCAGATTCGCCATTGCCGCGCACTGTCCATCGGCAGTGTCTACGGCAATATCAAGCTGGAGCCCGACGGCATCAAAAAAGCGCTGGTCACCGCTAAGGATTCGGGGGCGCTGACGTTTGCCGACCTCGCCAATGACAAGCGGGGAGACCGCTTGCTTGGCATCATGCCCTATTTGCACCTTATCGACTACTTTATGCCGTCCTATTATCAGGCCAAGCTGATTACCGGCGAAACCGACCCCAACCGTATTATCTATGCGCTGAAGCGGATTGGATGCAACACCGTTATACTAAAGAAAAACGTGGAAGGGGTTTTGCTGGAATCCGAACCCTACTGCGGGTGGATACAGGCCTATCCGGTGCCGGACGTGGTGGACACCACCGGCGCGGGCGACGCTTTCTGCGCCTGCTTTGTCTCGGCCATTCTGGACGGGATGAACGCCGAGATTGCCGCGCGGTACGCGGTGGTCGGTGCGGCGCTGAACTGCCAGACCTTCGGCGCCAACACGGCGCCGCTGACCGATGACTTAATCCGGCAGGAAATATTCAAACAGAAAAAGGCTTGAGGAGAAAACCTCAAGCCTTCATCATTTTATTCGTTAATTCTCATCTTGTTAGAACTTCAGCTTTTGGATGCGCGCCACCGCTTCCAGCGTGTTTTCGGTGGTGTTAAAGGCGGTCAGGCGCAGGTACCCTTCGCCCGCGTTGCCAAAACCCACGCCGGGGGTTCCCGCCACAGCCGTGTTGGCAAGCAGGTAGTCAAAGAAATCCCAGCTCCCGAAATCGCCGGGGGTTTTAATCCAAATATACGGTGCGTCCACGCCGCCGTAGCAGCTGATGCCCGCCGCCGTCAATCCTTCGCGCAGAATTTTCGCGTTATTCATGTAATAGTCAATGGTCTGCTTTAACTGCACCTTGCCTTCGGGGCTGTAGCACGCTTCGGCTGCGCGCTGGATGATATAGGGCACGCCGTTGAACTTGGTGGACATCCGTCTGCCCCACAGGCCGTGCAGGGAGACGTCGTTGCCCGAGGCGTCCTTGGCGGTCAGGCCTTTCGGAATGACTGTAAACGCACAGCGTGTGCCGGTAAAGCCCGCGGTCTTGGAAAAGCTTCTAAATTCAATCGCCACATCCTTGGCGCCTTCAATTTCATAGATCGAATGCGGAATATCCGCGTGCGAGATGTAGGCTTCGTAGGCCGCGTCAAACAGAATCAGCGAACCGTTCTTTTTGGCGTAATCCACCCAGGTTGAAAGCTCGCTTTTGGAGAGCGTCGTGCCGGTGGGGTTGTTCGGATAGCAAAGGTAGATGAGGCCGGGCACTTCTTTGGGTAAAGCGGGCTTGAAGCCGTTCTCGGCTGAGGCGGGCATATAGATGATGCCGTCAAAGTTGCCGCGCGCCGGATTATAATCGCCCGTTCTTCCGGCCATGACGTTGGTGTCCACATAGGTGGGATAGACCGGGTCTAACACCGCGATGGTGAGGTCGGTGGAGAAAAGCTCCTGAATATTGCCGGTGTCGCACTTGGCGCTGTCTGAAATGAAGATTTCATCGGCCGAGATATCCACGCCACGCGCTTTAAAATCGTTTTCAGCGATGACTTCGCGCAAAAAGTCGTATCCGAAATCCGGGCCGTAACCGCGAAAGCCTTCGAGCGTGCCCATCTCGTCGGCCGCTTTTTTGATAGCCGCGATGACCGCCGGAGCCAGAGGCTGGGTGGCGTCGCCAATGCTCATCTTGATGACTTTTTTGTCCGGATTCGCGGCGCTGAACGCGCCGACCTTTTTGGCGGTGGTGGCAAAAAGGTAGCCCGACTGCAATTTATTGAAATTTTCGTTGATCTTCGACATGAACTTTTCTCCAGACTGATGTGTTGCGTTAAAAATCGCTTTTTCGTATTGTACACTAAAGCGAAAGGGTTTTCCACCGATATATCGAATATTTTTGCGGATGGACGGGCAAAAACAGGCGTTTCACCGAAATTTCGTCCGATAACCCTTGCGGGTTTACATGTTTTGCCTTGACAGCGGGGAGCCCCTGCTATAGAATAAATGGCAAAGCAGAAGGAAATTGTGATGAAAAAGAAATTGAGTCTGTATGCTGAATATTTTTACTTTGTATTTAGGGGCTACTTTAGCGCTTACTATTTTAGCTTTAGAAAAAAATACAATTTAAGGGTTTCGGCTTAAAACAGAATCTGTTTTATAACATGGTGTGTAAAATCAAGGCGGACCCGAAGAATAACGGTTCGCCTTTTTTAGTAACGAGAAGAGATTTTTAAAAATCTATTTACAGACGAGAGAGGAATAACACATGCTGATTGTCATTAAGCCGGGGACACCCGAAGAACAAATTAAGAGCCTCGAAGGCTCACTGAAAGCGATGGGGTTCGGCATCGACCGCTCCCAGGGCGAGGACTATGTGGTCTTGGGCCTGGTGGGGGACGTTCGGAGCCTGAACGAAAACATCATTGGGATGAACCCCATTGTCAACGACGTCATCCACGTCACCGCGCCCTATAAGCGCGCCAACATCCAGTTCCACCCCGAACGTACGGTGGTGAAGGTGGGCAATCACACCATCGGCGGCAGCGAGCTGGCGGTGATGGCCGGCCCGTGCTCGGTGGAGAGCGAAGCGCAGATTGTTTCGGTGGCGAAAAAGGTCAAAGCCGCGGGCGCACAGTTTCTGCGCGGCGGGGCGTACAAGCCGCGGTCGTCACCCTACTCCTTCCAGGGTCTGGGCGAGATTGGCTTAGATTACCTGGATACAGCGCGGCAGGAGACCGGCCTTCTGGTGGTCAGCGAGCTTCTGCATATCGAAATGATTCCGAAGTTTGTGGACAAGGTGGATATCATTCAGGTGGGCGCGCGGAATATGCAGAACTTCACCATGCTAAAAGAACTCGGCAAAGTCAATAAGCCGATTCTCTTAAAGCGCGGCATCGCGGCGACCATGGAAGAATGGCTGATGAGCGCCGAATACATCATCGCCGAGGGCAACACCGACGTCATCCTGTGTGAGCGCGGCATCCGCACATTTGAGACATACACCAGAAACACGCTGGACATCGCGGCTGTGCCGGTCATCAAAAACCGCTCGCATCTGCCGATTGTCGTGGATCCTTCTCACGCGGGCGGCGAATGGTGGATGGTTCCGCCGCTGGCCAAGGCCGCGGTTTCGGCCGGTGCGGATGGTCTGGTCATCGAAGTGCATGAAGAACCCGAAAAAGCGCTGTCCGACGGACAGCAGTCCCTAAAACCCAAAAAATTCGCCAAGCTGATGGAGGACATCGAAGTGCTGGCCAATTTGGAAGGCAAGAGCATCCATGGAAAGTAACGGCCCGTTTAGCCAAAAGAAGCTGGCCGTTGTGGGCATCGGTCTCATGGGCGGCAGCATCCTAAAAGCCCTCAAGACTGACCCCGGGCGTCCGGCCGTGGTGGCGGCGTTTGATATTGACGCTGGCGTGCTTAAAAAAGTGCGCGAAGCGGATTTGGCGGATATCGCCACCGATTCGCCCGAGGAGGCGCTCCGCGATGCGGATTTTGTCGTTATGGCGCTGTACCCCAAACGCGCGATTGATTTTGTACGGCAAAACGCGCATCTTCTAAAACCCGGCGCGGTGATCACGGATATCTGCGGCGTCAAGCGCGAGATTGAGGAAAGCATTCCGTCTCTTTTGCCCGACGGCGTATCGTTTGTCGGCGGCCATCCCATGGCCGGTCGGGAGCATAAAGGCTTCGATTGCTCAGTGCCCGATCTGTTTTTGGGTTGTAAGTACATCATCACGGGCGGAGAAGGCGAGGCGCTGGAACAGGTGAAAGGTTTTGCCGATATTCTGGGCGCCAACAAGATTGTGCTGTCGGACGCGGACAACCACGACGAGATGATTGCCTACACCTCCCAGCTGCCGCATGTGCTGTCAGTCACCTATATGCTGGCGGCGGGTACGCGGGGCGTGGAGGAATTCTCGGCCGGCTCGTTTCGGGATTTGACGCGCGTGGCCATGATTAACGATGAGATGTGGAGCGAGCTGTTCCTTGAGAACAAGGATAAGCTACTTCAAGAGATAGAGAACCTGCGGCAGGGTTTGGAAGCGTTTGAAGCCCTGCTCAGCCAAGAAGACCGCGAGGCGATGCGCAGGAAAATGCGCGCCGCGGCCGAGATGCGTGAAAGGATCAGCGGATGACCCCGACGATTGATTTAAAAAACAGCAGAATCTATATCGGCAAAGGCCTTCTGGCGCAGACGGGCGCGCATATCGCGACCGAATACCCTTCGGCCAAGGTGCTGGTCGTCACCGACACCACGGTGGGCGGGCTGTATCTGGACGCGCTGGAGGCCGACCTTAAAGCCAACAGCATCATCTATAACAGTCTGGTTCTGCCCGACGGCGAAAACACCAAGCACCTGAAGAATATCGGCATTATCTGCGAGATGGCGGCCGAGATGAACCTGAACCGCGGGGACGTGATTCTGGCGCTTGGCGGCGGGGTCATCGGAGATTTAGCCGGATTCGCGGCGGCGGTGTTCCTTCGCGGTATTCGTTTTGTGGCCCTGCCCACCACGTTGCTTTCGCAGGTGGACAGCTCGGTGGGTGGCAAAACCGGCGTCAACCTGCCGCAGGGCAAAAATCTGGTCGGGAGCTTCTATAAGGCAAACAGTGTGCTGATTGACACTGACACCTTAAAAACGTTATCGGATAGAGAATTCGCCTGCGGCATGGCCGAAGTGATTAAATACGGCTGTATCTGGGACGCGGCGCTCTTCGAAAAACTGGAAGCGCTGGATTCCCGCGAAAAAATCATGGGAGAAATCGACAGCATCGTCACCACCTGCTGTGAGATTAAGGCCAAGGTGGTGCGCGAAGACGAATTCGACAAGGGGCTTCGCATGATTTTAAATTTCGGGCACACCATCGGCCACGCGATTGAAAACACTTTGGGCTACGGCGAACTGACCCATGGCGAAGCCGTGGCTATCGGCATGAGCAAAATGACCCACAGCACCGAAGCCAAGGGAATGACCGAAAAAGGTACGGCCGCGCGGTTGGATGCGCTTTTGAAAAAGCATGGTCTGCCGACGGATATGGCGGGTTATGATAAACAGCGCATTTTTGACGCCGCCATGAAGGACAAGAAGAATATCGGAAAAGCGCTCAATATCATCGTTGCCAAAAAAATCGGCGAAGTGGATATTGTGCCCATCGCCCCCGAAAGTCTGGAAGAATACTTATGATAACAATCACCCCGAAAACTTTAAGCGGGCGGGTCACCGTGCCGCCCTCAAAATCCATGGCGCATCGGCTTTTGATATGCGCCGGGCTTTCGGACGGGGTTTCGACGATTAAAAATATCGCGCTTTCCGAGGACATACAAGCCACCTTGAGCGCGCTGAAAGCGTACGGCAGAACGGCGGACATCAAAGACAGCTTTGTTCGAATTGGCGGGAAAATAAAATCTCCGGCCGAGTCGGTCATCGACTGTCACGAGTCGGGTTCCACCTTACGCTTTTTTATTCCCATCGTTTCGGCGCTTGGCGGCGGGCAGATGACCGGCGGTGAACGACTGCTGGCGCGGCCGCTGAATGTGTACCGCGAAAGCTTTGAAAAGCAGGGAATTATGTTTGAGACGGGAAATCCGCTGACCGTGCCCGAAGGTCTGCACAGCGGACGATTTGAAGCGCGCGGGGATGTGAGCTCTCAGTTTATCTCGGGCGTGATGCTGGCGGCACCGATTTTGGACTTTGACACACAAATCGTGTTGACTACGCCGCTGGAATCCAAGGCCTATGTGGATATGACGATTCAGGCCATGGCGCTATACGGCGTTGAAGTGGTGGCGATGGTTCCTGAAAAGGAATATTTGATAAAAGCAGGCCAGAAGTACGTGGCCGCGGACACCGTGGTGGAGGGCGACTGGTCGCAGAGCGGCTTTTGGGTGCTGGCGGGACTGGCCAGCGAAACGGGCATCGACATTTCGGGGCTCGACCACAACACGCGTCAGGGCGACCGTGGTATAATGGATATACTGGAAAAAATGGGGGTTTCGGCACAAAGCGAAAGCGGTATGCGCGTGAAAAAAATCGCGCTTAAACCGGCCGATATCGATATCTCGCAGGTGCCGGATTTGGCGCCGGTGGTCGCGGGTCTGATGGCCGTCAGCGGCAAACCCTGCCGGATGACCGGATGCGGAAGACTGTGCATCAAGGAATCCGACCGCATGGAGAGCATCGCCGCCTGTTTAAATACGCTGGGCTCCTCAGCCAAAATAGAAGGCGATACTCTTCTGATTGAAGGCAACCCCCGGGGCGGACGGGTGAACACCTATAACGACCACCGCATCGCCATGA
>CALMFG010000183.1 GCA_937863465.1 uncultured Clostridia bacterium | reverse complement strand
CCACCATCAGTCCTCGGGCACCACTGCCGCTGAATGGCTTCATGATGGCGACCGGCAGCGCATCCACAAAACGGGTGTCCAATCCGGCGGCATGAAACAGGTAGGCGATGCCCTCGGTGATAAGCTGCATACCACCGCTGGCTCTGAAAATGCCAATACCAACCAGCATAGCCACGAGATACGGAATAATTTTCACCGTCACCTCAAACCCTTCCTTTGCGCCATCTATGAAAGATTCATACACATTCACTTTTCTGAAAAAAGCGAGCGCGATAAAGGCGATGATGATGGAAAATATAATCAGGCCGCCCATTACATTACTGACAACTTCCATCTGTTCTTTTGGCATGGCACTGAATAAATAGGTCAATCCCGAAATAAACCCGACAATACCCAACACCCACAAAGTGAGTACCACGTCCCATTTTATTTTCTGAATGAAGGTGCACACGATAAGTCCGGAAATCATGCCGCCGTAGGTGGCAATCAGCAGCGGCAAAAAGATATCTGTCGGATTGAGCGCTCCAGCTGTTGCGCGGAAGGCAATAATGCTGACCGGTATGATGGTAAAGCCCGCCGTGTTCAGTGTCAGAAACATAATCATGGCGTTGGAAGCCTGTTCCTTCTGCGGATTGATTTCCTGTAATTCCTTCATCGCCTTCAATCCCAGCGGCGTCGCCGCATTATCCAGTCCCAGCATATTGGCCGAATAATTCATCAGAATGCTGCCCATAGCGGGATGGCCTTTCGGAATTTCGGGAAACAGCCTCGAAAAAAACGGACTGATGAGTCTGGAGAAAATCCGTATGGCGCCGCCATTTTCGCCCACCTTCATAATACCCAGCCAGAAGCACATCACACCGGTGAGTCCGAGCGAAATCTCGAAAGCCGTTTTGGAAGAATCGGTAATGGCGTTGACCGTGGCTGAAAGTACTGTCACATCGCCGAGGACGATGAGTTTGAACAGCACCATAATAAACGACAAGACGAAAAAAAGTATCCAGATATAATTGAGTATCATAGAAAGGATTATAGTGGCAATTTACGAATTTAATTCACCAATTAGCTTATTCGCCAATTAATCAATAAATTTGCGTCGTGAGCAAGAAATTTGAGTTGCCGGAAATTGTGAACCGAAAAGCGCGGTTTAATTACGAATTTATAGAGTCGTACAAGGCAGGTCTTGTGCTTACCGGAACGGAAATCAAATCGGTGAAAGAAGGCAAGGTGAATATGTCGGACAGCTTCTGCTATTTCAGAAACGGCGAACTCTGGCTGAAAAATCTGCACATCTCGGTGTACAGCAATGGCAGCTATGCCAACCACGAACCGCTGCGCCTGCGCAAGTTGCTGTTGCAGAAAAGGGAACTGCGCAAGCTGGAAGGGAAGATTAAGGAAAAAGGGCTGACTATTATTCCATACAAAATTTTCTTCAACGAACGGGGTATTGCCAAGATACAGATAGAACTGGCGAAAGGCAAGAAAGCCTACGACAAACGGGAAACGATTAAGGAACGCGACACGCAAAAAGAGATACAACGCGTTAAGAAGGCGTATCGGTAAGATTGCTGAATCTACTGCTAATTTTATTTTTATGCAAAGTCCTTTATGTGAGTTTCTGCTCAGACATCAAAGGCAAAATCAGAACCTGCCTGAAATACCCACTTTAACTATGCCGGCAAAACCAAAACCCAACTCTACAAATCCGCCTATTTGTTTGCCGACTCTTACACCGAAAGCATCTACTTGAAAAGCAAAATTTATTTCCTTGTGTTTAGTTTCACTTTTATAATCCTGATACTTTTGGTTATATACAAATATACCCAGTTGAACTCCTGAATATAATTGTACAATCTTTTTATTCAAATAATGGTATTCAAATGCAGGCATAAATGCAATTAAGTAATCTTTCGTCTTAAAATTCAAGGAATCATTATTTGCATGCGTATATCTTGTATTTAGCTGACTATATGTAATGTTAGCTAAAACTGCCATTTTATTCTTAACGAAATATCTTTTATAGCCAAAGTTTAACGCACCAATTAGCGGTTGAATTTCATTAGTTTTTATAGCATATCTATCCTTATTTGAAAAATATTCCGTTGGAAAATCTTGATTTAAAGAAGTACGTCCTAATCCGATTCCTAATCCTGATGCAGAAAAAAAACCGTACGAAATATAAATTTCATTTTCACCTAAGAAATTGCTTGTCGCTTCTTGAAACACATCTGTTTGAGAAAAAACATGAACAGAAAAACAAAAAGAAATTAGCAATAAAATGGCTTTCTTTTTCATCTGTGTATAATTTTTAATTTTTACACATAAGCAAACATAGAAAATAAATCATAAAAAACAAATGAGATAAATTAACAAGTCAGGGGGTGTCGAGATGAAAAGAACTTAT
>CALMFG010000182.1 GCA_937863465.1 uncultured Clostridia bacterium | reverse complement strand
GGCGTTTGCGCGGTTTCTGTTGCAGGCGCCGCTGTCGGCGCATCCGAAGGTTCCGATGCCGGTTCCGGTGCATTCGAAGGCTCCGGGGCGGGCGCGGTTTCGGTTTCCGCCGCTTCGGGCGTGTCGGTTTCTGCCGTCTCAGCTGGCGCTTCAATCGTCTCGGCAGCCTCAGCTTCTGCCAAGCTTTCGTCCATGGTTTCGCCCAGGCTGGCGATGTAGTTTGCTTCGGACAGGAATAGCGTCACCGCCGAACTGAACTCCTGCTGTAGGTCATATCCCCTTCTTCCCGCCGCCACAGCTTTCACCATAAACTCGTAGTCGCCTTCCGCTCTGGGTACAAACTTCGCTGTATTCTGCGTGATGAAGGTGGTGCTTAAGGGTGTCCAGATGGTAGTTCCCTGTTTGCGATAGAAGAAGCGGTAGCGCGCGTTTGCACCGGATTCCGCGGTCAATATAATTCCTCCGCTTACCAGCTGTTTTGCCGCGTTGCTTCCCGCCGCCGTGAAGTTCAGGGTCTCCAGCGGGGCGATGGCGTATTTCGTAACCTGTGTTACGGCGAAAGCGTCCGCTTTGACGCGGCCGAGCGACCGCGCTTCCACCTTCACAAAGTATTTGACGTCTGCGGCTGATATCGGCAGAGCAATCTCAGCCGCCGCCAGACCATCGGTGTGGTTCAGCGTCTGCCAGTCGAAACCGCTCAGCGTTCTGTAGCTTCGGCCGTTGGTGGAGTACAGCACACGGTATTCCATCGCATCTCCCGCGATGTTTTCCACCGCCTCAAAGGTCAGCGAAATCGGGTTCTCTGTGAAAGCGGCTTTGGCCGGGCTTAAATCGTTCACCGCCGTCATCGGATAGGCGCCGAAATACAGCGTGAATAAATCAGAGCTTTCGGCAAATACATCCGCTTTTTTGCGGCCCAGTGCACGGGCTTCTGCGCGGAAGGTGTACGTGCCTTCGGTTCTTGGCTTAAAGATGACGGAATCGGCTGTGCTCCATTTCCCGATAGCTGTCCATCTGGTCGAACCGGCTGCCTTGTAATAGAAGCAGTATTCCGCAGTGCCGCCCGCGTATTCCGCGTTTTCGGTTGCCCGCGCCGAAAGCACCACGCCGCTCGAACCGTTCTGGATGACCGGCGTAACACCGGTTGTATCCAGCGCGACTTGGACTAGCGGCATGATGGTGTAAGCGTTTAGCTCAACCACCGCGGTTTTGTCCGCTGTTTTTCTGCCTGTCGTACGCACGTTGACCTTCAGGTAATAGTGCTTCTCGCTCGTGTTCGGCAGATTGTAATCAATGCGTAAAGAGCTTCCCGCGTCCGCTGTAAACGGCCGGTATGCCGCCCATTCTCTGGTGGTCAGCCAGCGCTTGCCGTCGAAAGAATACTGAATCTGATATTCAGTCGGCTGTGAGAAATCCTCATCGGCCGCCGATACCATCAGCGGTATGGTCTCTTTCGACAGGAACGCGTTTTTCTCACCCTCAATTGTGAGTGCGGCATATGTCGCCGGTGTGTTGCCGCTGTAGAACATAACGCCGGTGACTAAATCCTGATCGTCAATAATCGTTCTGCCCTGATTTCTCACCTCAACCTTAAAGTCATATGCGCCTTCGGCTCTGGGTTTAAACAACGCGGTGTTTTTCGTGCTGAACGCCGTACTTGCCGCCGTCCAACGGGTCGATGTGGACAGCTTATAGTAGAAACGGTATTCGGGGATGGTATCTGTTTCGTGTCCTTCCTGAGCCGCCGCCGCCGCCGACAGGGTGATGCCGGTTGTCGTAAATACCACCGGACTATCGATTGCGCCCAGCGTCACATCCGCTACGCCCACGGTCAGCAGTGAATATCTATATCTGTTGGCGATGGCGTAGCTCTGTGCATAGGAATAACGGTAGCAGTAGATGGTGAAGCCCGGCGCCGTTCCGATAAACGCGGTGGCGTCCATCTCGGCCATGCTGTTTTCGATGGTCACGCGGGTCATACTGCCGCTGCCTTCAAACGCCTCGGACCCGATTCGGGTGATGGTGGAAGGAATCGTCATGCTGGAAAATCCGGTCTGCGCAAACACCCTGTCGGTCAGGCTGGTGACGCCCGAACCAAACTGGATATCCGAAAGAGACGATGCCCCTTCAAATGCCCCGGTGCCAAGCTCTGTGACCGAATCCGGCAGAACAATTCGGGTCAGATGCGCTGCGCCTTCAAACGCGCCCTGACTGATGCCAGACGTTCCGTCCGGCACGATAAATTCTGCGGCGCTCCGGCCGACGGGATATGCCAGAAGGGTTTGTCCATCCGCGCTGTAAAGCAGTCCATCGACAGTGCTGAATACCGGGCTTTCGCCCTGAACATAGAAGTTAATCAGGCTGGCGCTGCCGATAAACGGTGCTTTGCCCAGCGTGGTGACATTCGCCGGAAGTGTCACCTCAGTGAGTCCGCTCTGCTCAAACGCGCGGTCGCCGATGGTGTTGAGGCTGTCCGGCAGAACGATTCCCAGCAGGTTTTTGGAACCGTAGAACGCCGATTCGGCGATGGTGGTGACGCCTTGCGGAACGGTAAACATATTGCCGCCCCTGCCCTGCGGATACAGCCGCAGAACTGAAGCGTCCGAGGAATACAGCACACCGTCGATGGCGCAGTAGGCGCTGTTGGCTTCGTCGATATAGATGGCCGACAGTGATGTAGCGTCCCTAAACGCATCCGGCGCGATGTCGGTGGTGGTGGCGGGCAGCGTCACGTCGGTCAGGCTGACGCATCCGTAAAACGCCTGCGATCCGACGCGAACGAGTCCGCCGCCGAAGTCGACCGCGCTTAGGTTGATGCAGTTGGAAAACGCCAGTGTGCCGATGCTCTGTACCTGATTGCCCATGATGACGGTCTTGATATATGCGTTGCCGCTGAAAGCGTGATCACCAATCTCGGTGACGATGCCCGGAATGGTGACTGTTTCAGATTTTCCGCGATATTCGGTCAGCACGCCGTTTTGAATCACAAAGTCCGAACCGCCGGTAAACGCGCGTTCCACATTCGCGATGCCGTACCCCGTGTAGATATCGTATCCGGTCGCTCCCACATCCAATGCCGAGCTATACAGGCGGGTCTTCACTTCACTGACCGAAAGACTGCTGTCCTGACTTAACATCAAAGCGACGATGCCCGATACCACCGGCGCCGCCATAGACGTGCCCGCCATGCCGATGATTCTATTGGGCGCGATATAGGTGGACCAGATATAGGACTGGGTCGTTCCCGCGCTCACAGTGCCGCCTCCGGGAGCCGCGATGTCCTTGGCGCTGCCGTAGTTGGAGTAGCTCGACTTGTTGTTATTATAATCGCTGGCGATGACCGCGATGACATTGGCGTAATCCGAAGGGTAATGTGCCGCTGTGGTGTTGCTGTTGCCGGCCGCCGCCACCACCACGATGCCCGCCGCCACGGCCTGATTGATCTTGGCTTCCTCGGCGGCGGAAGGGCTGCCGTACCCGCCCAGAGAGAGGTTGATGACATCCACATCGGCCGCAATCGCCGCGTCGATGGCGCGGATGATATCGCTGGAATAGGCCGCGAATCGGCCGCCATGATAACCGAATACGTCGATGCTGTAGATTTTTGCGCCGGGAGCGACGCCCGAAACGAATGAGCTGTTGTTGGCTTCTGCCGCGACGATTCCCGCCACATGCGTGCCGTGTCCGTTATCGTCTTCGGAGGTATTGACGCCGTTGTCATCCACCACCACCGACATGGGGAAAGTTCCCGTGTAGGTCTTGCCGCCCGAAGTATAGGTGATTGCGTCATGCGCAATATTGCCGTCAAGATCGGGGTGCGCCGAATAGATGCCGGTATCGATGACGGCGACTTTAACGCCCGCGCCGGCGCTGTAATTGCCGCCGGTATAATCCCAGGCATTGTAGGCGCCGACTGTATTTAAATGCCACTGCAAATATGAATAGGTGTCATTCGGACGGCTCATTTCGGGGTCGTAGCTTTCTGCGCCGAAAGCCGCCTCAATCGTCGCCGTATCAGTCACTTCCAGCCCGCGCGTATAGTTGGGGCTGACTGCGTAGTTTTCTTCGGCCAGCGCTTCGGTAAAGCTCTGGGTTGTTTCGCCGGCGGGCGCTTCCACCAAGGCCACCCCGTCCGAAACCAGCGTCACGCTTCCCGCGCCTTTATCCGTCATGGCCTGGGTCATGTCATCAATACTGCCCTCAAAACTGATGAGAACCTCGCCCGATGCATAATCCACGCCGTCGGTCATCTGTTCAAAATCAGGCAGGTCGGTTTCCGCGTCAGCTTCCGAAATCTGCTCGGGTTCCAAAACCTCTGCGGTCTCCATCTGGAACTCGGCTTTCTCCAAGCTGGGGCTGGCGAAAGGCGTCAAAACCACTTCCGTGGCTTGCGGTTTGGAAGGAGTGAAAAAAATAAAGCCGAATACGGTCGCTGTGACAAGGGCTCCGCCCAAAATCAACCATATCCAACTCCTATTCGGTTTTCTTCTGTTCCAACCGCTTTTCATAACAGCCTCACACGATCTCCCCGTAACATGCTTGGCCCTTTTTGTCATCTTTCTTCAGGATATATATAAACATTTTTGCAAATAATAAATAGCTTTTAACGAAATTTCACATTTTTATATAATCTCATAATTATGCATTTGCATTCATGAACCGTTTATTATATAGTGGAGTATCTGCCCGAGTCGGCACCTATAGGAAAGAGAATTTGATGAAAAAAAGAATGAAAATCCCCACGCTGTTCCTCTATTTTCTTGGCATTTTTCTGGTGGGCTTCGGTATCCCGCTCATGATTAAGGCCGATCTTGGCATCACGGTGGTCACCAGCTTTCCGTATGCGCTGTACGAGGTCTTCGGCCTTTTTTCGGTCGGCATGTGGGTGACGATTTACCAGTGTGTCATCCTGCTTTTGGCGGTCATTATCCTGAAACGCTTCACAGTCAGTATGCTGGCCTCCTTCATCACCGCCTATCTGCTCGGGCTCACCATCGATTTGATGACCCTGGCTTTGCAGGGCCTTACCTTCGATTCTTTCGTCATCAAAATGCTCATCGTCATCGCCGGTTCGTGTTTAATCGGTATCGGTGCCGGAACGCTGATCTTCTCAGCCTACCCGCCGGTACCCGATCTCGTATTCATTCGGGATATCGCCAAAGCCAAAAATATCGGTCTGACCAAAATGAAAGTGGTTTTTGACAGCGTGTTTTTTGTTCTCACCGTCTCCTTAACGTTTTTTGCGCTCGGCCACATCTTCGGCATCGGCTGGGGAACGCTGGTTTCGATTTCGATCATCGGCTTTGTGGTGGGCCAGACCGACAAATGGCTGGGGCTCGGCGTCCAGCGTCTGCCGCTCTTTACCGAAGAAAAGGAGCACCGCTTTTTAGAATTCAACCTGCTGAGTCTTCTTAAAAACGGGCACAAAAAAACCACCGACTGATCGGTGGTTTTGTTTTTAATCTTTAAGCTTTCAGTCCGCGAAGCACGATATTAAACGCGTGCTCCAGCGTATCAAAGTTTTTTCCGAGTTCCGCGTTTACCGCTTCGCTGCGGTACAATTGCTTTTCAATCATGCTCCGGCACATACGGATGACCGTCAGGCTGGTCATCTCGGCGTCCATGCCGTCAGCTACCAGTGAACCGTCCTCCAGTCCCTTGATAATCGCCTTGCCGATTTTCGTTTTGCGAATCTCCTCGGCTGGCGACAGTAGGTCTTTCAGCTGAGACTCGCGGTTGAAATGGTAGTTGTACTGGAAGCTGAACATCAGCGCATCTGCAAAATCGCGATACCTTTCCACCCACTTATGCAGAATGTCTTCCAGCATGATATACCCCGACACCGCATCCGTATCGTCGTAATCGCCCAGACTGAAAAATTCACCCAACTCGGCCATATTGACCAGAACATGGGTGGCGAGCTCCTCTTTCGAAGCAAAGTAGTTATAGACTGTTTTTCGTTCCACGCCCGCGGCAACGGCAATGTCCCGCATCGATGTGGTTTCAATGCCATGCTCGATGAAGAGTTCCTTGGCGCTGTCCACGATATTATCATACTGTTTTTGTCTCGTCCGGCTTAATTCCATTCATTTCCGCCCAAATCGTATTTGTTATACTTATTGTATCATTTTTTTGGCCGCTTTTCAATCCGCTGAACTGCCATTATATGGCTCAATTCAGCCGAAGGTGCGGCTGATTTAAGCTTTTCCGAACTTCTAACCAATGATTTTGACATATTTCCACTTGAATATTAATATATTTAATTTATATATTAATATTATTAATATTATTATTGACATTATTGATTTTCTATGTTATTTATTTAATATCATTAATGATTGTGAGGTTTCCCCATGAAACTACGTGCACCGTCCACCTGTCCCGTCTGCGGCGGCACCTATGAAATCACCCAGCTGACCTGCAAGAAGTGCAAGTCCGAGCTGGTGGGGCATTTCAGCGGGTGCGCGTTCTGCGATTTAAGCGAAGATGACAGCAAGTTTGTCCTCACCTTCCTGAAATGCCGCGGAAACATCAAGGACGTGGAAAAGGAACTCGGCATCTCATATCCCACGGTTCGGGGCAGACTCGACGGCGTCATCAAACGTTTGGGGCTTGGCGGCAGTATGTCGCCGGACGAACTGAAGAAAGAGCGCAGTGCGGTCTTTGACAGACTGAACAACGGCGAGATTACGGCGGATCAGGCGGCCGAGATGCTGAAGAATATCTGATTTTTCGAAATAAGGAGAAACGAAAATGAACGAAGAAATTGTAAGAATACTTGAAATGGTCAAAAAAGGCAAAATCACCGCCGAAGAAGGCGAAAAGCTGATCAGCGCGGTCACCGGCGTGTCCGATGGTTCCACCCCCGCGCCCCGTATATCCGGAAAAAAATTTGAAATGCTGCGCGTCCGCGTGAATTCACGCAGTGAAAAAAAAGAGGACAATGCCCGCGTGGAAGTCAATGTTCCGCTGTCCATCGCCAAAAAGGCGTTGGGGCTGGTCTCTCTGGTACCGAACGAAGCCAAAAAGGAACTGGCGGCGCAGGGAATCGATCTGGATGCCATCAATCTGACCGAACTGATCGAGATGTTCGAGAGCGGGGATATCACCGAGGAACTGGTGAATGTTGAATCGGGCGACGAAGTGAACGGCGCAACGGTGAAAGTCTATGTGGACTAAGAAATCACAGCTTCTTGTCCTTCGGATTCGGGTGAAAGGGTTTTGTATCCCGCTGGCCGTTCTGCCCCTCCGTTGTCTGGACGAGGTGGTGGAGGGCGCAATGGATTTTTTATGTCTGTTCCGTCCGCTTCCTAAAAAAGTGCTCTCAGGTGTCACCATGCTCCAGGTGTTTTTTGACGAACTAAGGGCTTATGGACGGCTGGATATGGTCAACATCAAAGCAAGCAGCGACCAGCATCCTGTCCGTATCAGCGTCCTGATGAGGTAATGAGAAATGATAAGATTACTGGCTAAATTCATCATCTATTGTCTGGTGTTAGGGCTCTCACTCGTCACCGGTTTAACGCCCGACCTTCCAATGAAAGCGATTCTGATATTGGCGGCGGTGCTGGCGGCGGTCAACACCCTGCTTCGCCCGATTTTTGTGGCGCTGGCTCTGCCCTTCAATATTCTCACGTTCGGCATCGCGTCGGTGTTCGCTAACCTTTTATCGCTGGTCATCGCCAACGCCATCGCGGGCCGTCCGCTCCATGGCTTCTGGGTCATGCTGCTCATCGCCTTTGTCGTCATGCTGGTGGATGACGCGCATCACGCCGCACGCAGCCGCGCTCAGCGGATGCGGCTGAATCAGGCTTAAGCTTCTTTCCCCGTCACCAAAAACGCCCGCTTATCGCAGGCGTTTTTTTAATATCGTTATTCAACTTTTGTTCTAAATGCCGATGCCAGATTATCGGCCAGAACAAACATCATAAGCGGGTAGATGTGCATCAGCAGGCGATTCCCTGAATCGCTCCAGTTGATGTGCAGGTTGGCTGTGCGAAAAGCGAAGACCGCCAGCGTCAGCAGCAGATAGACCGGAATAGCTCCTTCCAGAAAAGTATCCGTCTTGCGCGTGATGAACATGGCGAGAACGCCCAGCAGAATGACGCCGATCCAGGCCGTCACCCACATGCCTTCGGCGAATATGTTAAGATACATCACCTTTAAGTTGTTCACGAACTTAGCCATGTCCATGGTGGAGATGCCCAAGGCAAACAGCGCGACGGCGATGAGATACAGAACCGATAACTGCCGATTGTAGTCCTTAAACCACTTTTCTTTGGCCAGAACATAGAACCCGACGGCCAGCAGCAGGCCGACGCTGAGCGCGCTCTTATCCAGCGAAAGGAAGTCGCCGGTGTAATCCAGTCCCACGTGGGCAAAGAAACTGACGTAGCCCACCAGTACCGCGCCTGCCGTAACAAACGTATAGATGCCGAGCTTTTTGGCCGGCAGATGCTGATGTGCCAGATAGCCCAGGAGGAACGCCGCCACCAGCGGGCCTTCCACCCGCGTGTAGCACAGCGCAATCGTAAAGATTAAAGACAGCACGAGGTCCGCCGTATTTTCGGTCTGTCTGTAGCGGTACAGGTAGACCATCATGAACAAAATCTCAAGCCCTGCGAGGATGTTGGGCACCAGCGTGATACCAAGAAAAACATAGAAGAACCCCGAAGCCAGCAGAAGCGTGCCGAGAATCGCCGTCCACAGTGACCGCTTTTTGACCATGCCGCCCGCGCGCACCCCGGCGTACAGCAGATAGCCGAAGAGCAACGTGCCCGACAGCGTAAACATATTCTGGAGCGCATAGGCAAACGAAAAGCCGAATAGTCCCGCCGCGGTATTCAGCAGCGTAGGCACCAGCATCTGGCCGCCCATCAGGTAATAGGCGTACTCCACGTAGTAGTGCTCGGAAGCGTAGACCTTGCCCAGCAGGTCGTACTGGATGCTGTCATACGAGAGGATGCTGAGCGGCACCCGCGACAGCGTATACCCCGCCGCCAGGATGACCACGGTCCAGAAGATGAGCTTGATCCCGTCTTCTTTATCCAGTGCGTTTGCGCGGCTTTGTTTCCTTAAGAAAAAGCCGTACATCACCGCGGCCAGCACACAGTAGACGATGAAGATGGACGACAGCGCGTAATAGATATGAAAAGAGAGCAGCAAAATCGAGATAAAGTCAAACGTTAATAGGCCGACCAGATAGGCCAGCAGCATGGTCTGCGTCATGCCCAGCCGATTTTTAAACGGCAGCAGAAGCAAAAGCCCCATGAAGAACATCACAGCGACTGCCAGAAACTGATTGACGATGTTGCTTTCGGCGTCTTCCCCGCTTGCTATTGCTGGCTGTTTGTAAACGTCCCGCGCAATATTCATGATGACGATAAACACCGCGAAGCATAGCAGGACGGCCAGTAAGGCCGTGCCGTATCGGATGAGTCGTTTATTGCTGTTCATAGGTTTCCTCCGTCATGGTGTCATAAATCGCCATCGGCATCCAGTATGCGTCGCCCGACTCGCCGAACAGGAACACCATATCGCTGTATTGGTCGGCGGACAGGCCGGTATAGATGTAATCGGTTTCCTCGCGCGCTTCTTTTAAATCCTTGTCATAGTTGATGGTGTACTGCGCATATTGGCCTTTTTGCGCTTTCAGCCATTCTTCCTGCCCGGCCGTCAGCACACCCGGCGAAGGGTCTAGGGTTTGAATATCGGCGCAAGAATACCGCACCGCTGTCCGATTGGAAAAATCGGTGGCCGTGTCCTTTTCGCTGTCGCTGTCAAAGTAATCGTTGTCTGCATCCACCCATACGGTCTTATCTTTGGTGGATTCCTGCAGCTGAGCCATATATTTTAATGTGTCCGGATAATAACGGTTTAAGATGGTGGTGGTGTTATGCGCAATGAAGTACGGCGAAATCAGCGTCCCCAGATTGGCCAGAATCAGGCCACAAACCAGAATCAGCGCCACCGCCTTTAAGAAGGCCGTGCGCTTATTCTTGAGAATCAGCGCTATGGCGGCTACCGCTATGATGCCCAGCGCGCAGGCGGCAAACGCCGCGGCCGAAATGGTTTTGCTTCCGACATATCGGATGCCCGCCAGATACACGCCGGGCAGCATCAGCGCCAGCAGAACCGCCGCGCCGACCGCTTTGCCGATTTTCTTTATATCCTTTGGCTTTTTCTGTTTCTCCATATACTCTTATAAGCCTTCCGTTTGTTTTTGCCGCTTTGCCGGAATTCACGCAAAACGTTCACTGCATTATATCGTTTTTGCCCTTCATATGCAATTTAATCCTGCGTTTTATCGTGCGGCTATACGGGCTTCCCCGCATACCGCAGAAGCGGGGATGTGGTTTTGTCGTACATGGTGTAGAGCTGTTCGATGACGCGCCGTTTGATTGGCTCGTCGCTCGTAAAGGCATCCAGTAATTTTACGTCGTTCAGTTCGTCGTACGAGAAGGTGAAACGCCCCTGCACCGCCCCGATGAACCGCCCGCGGTACAGCACATAGAAGAGGTTTCTGTCCGGATTCTCGGGAAAGGTTTTCTTAAGTTCGCCCGTATGCGCCCGTACAAGAAAGTCGTTGTTGTCCATAATAAATAGCGTATCCGGCGGCGTTTCGGCTGGTTTTTCCAGTGCTTCGACGTCCTCCGTCCGCACAAACCCGTCCTGACCAAACAGATGAACCGATTGATATCGGCCCGCCGCTTCGCCCGCTTTCAGAAGACGGCTGATATCGGCCGCTTTGAATCCCGTAAATTCGCGCACCATGGCGGGCGTGGCGAACACGTGCGCCCTCACAAAGCGTTCAATCAGAATCGCCTGCGCCTGTTCCGAGGTGTACGCGTCCATGCTGTCCAGCCCCAGCTCATCCTCCAAAAGGTACCAAGCCCGATCCCATTCGTCGTCCACCTGGTCCTCAAGCACGATAAACGCCTGCTGGAGTTTTTTCAGCGATTCGGCTACGGCCTTGCTGGTGGTCTCGCAGATTTCGGCCATCATCTTAATGCTCATCGGCCCTTCGTCCTGCAAGACCCTTAAGACCAGTTCATCGTTGAAGGACATGACTGGCTTTGGTTTGCCGTACGCCGCAATAAACAACGGAAGTTCATCGGAAAAGACATATCCGATGCGCCCTGACTGGAACCGGCCTTTGACGAGGGTTCGGTCGCGCCGGAGCGCACGGTTGTATTCTTCGGTGTCAAACGCGAATCGGTGCTGGATGGCGGGCGGAAACCCGGGGCGAATCCAGAAACGCGTATGTACCGGCGAAAACAGCCTAAACAGTTCTTCGTATGCGTCGTCCTTCAAAGGCGCTATCAGCCCCTGCCGTTCCATCATCAGCCGTACTGCCGCGTTTTCGTTCATCCGTCTATCCTCCTTGATTCTACCCTTATTATATAACACCAACCCTGCGTCGGCTACGCGAACAAACGGTAAAAAAAAGCCCGAGTCAGCCAGCCCGGGCGAAAAAGCATCTACACTTATGAAACGGGTATGGGGTTCCAGATAAACAGCCACAGCGCCACACCGATGGCTAAAACTCCGAATACATAGAAGAAAATCACCGTGCCCTTTTCCCCCAGCACTTTTCGGAAAATCTTGATCTTAGCCATGTCCCAAATCTTGACCGGCTTTTTGATGGCCCAAAAAATACAGAGCGCACCATAGGCCAGAGCCACAAGACCCACTAACGGATTCCAGTTCATATCGTTTCCTCCTTATTGATTAATTCTTTTCTTCTATCCTCAGACTTTTTCAAGTCCTTTCCGTATTCTCGGCGCCTGATAGGCAAAAATCAGTGCCGTGATGACCAGCACCAGGCCGGTATCGAGCAGAAGCTTTGGCCATTCGCCCGCGCCTGAAAGCACGATGCCGTTGGCCTTATACATCCAGTAGAACGGCGACCAGTAGAAGCACCACTGCCATTTCTGGCTAACCAGTTCGGCACCGATGACTGAACCGATCATGGGGAGCATCATCATCTTGATGCCCGCCACCGCGGTCATCATGTCATCGGCGTTCAGGCCTTGCACAAACCCGACGATGATGCTGATGAGCGCCGATGCGACGACCACCGCCGCCAGCTGGAGGAAGTTAATATAGGTGAAACCGGTAATCAGCACCAGCGCGAAGGAGCCGACCAGCGGCAGCAGCAGACCCATCAGGGACTTACCGAATACCCAGGCTGTACGCGAGATAGGCGCCACATTGATGGCCGAAACTGTGTTGTCCATCTTCTCTTCCACGATATTTAAGCTAATCAGCATACCGCCCAAAATGGAGATCATCAGAATCATCGCGTTGACCAGTGTGTTCTTTAGCGGCGGAACGGTTTTGCCGAAGTTGTGCAGAACGGCGTTGCTGTCCGCCACCTGTGCGTCCAGCTCATACAGCGCCTTTAAGACCTGCGCGTATTCCACCACCGCTTCCTTCGGTTCGTTGCCTTGCGTTAGGATATAGTAGTTGCCGTTTTCTTCGGGCAGAATGCCCACCACGTTGTCCCGCTGGGCCACGCGGTTCTCCACTTCGCCTTGCGTCGCAAAGGTCTCCACCTTGGCAAAATCCTCATAGTAGGCGGCCATCTCGGTGTCCTTCGAAAGCAGGGCCAGATTCACCGTGGTGTCGTTGATGCCCGGCGTGAACAGGTTGATGCCTATCGCCATCACAATGGGAAACAGGATGATGAACACCGCCATAAAATTTTTCATATTGACCCGGACATCTCTTCCGAAAATCGTCAGCATTTTTTTCATGTGCGCCACCCCCTAAACCGACAGCGTGCGCTTATAGCGCGCGTTGCATATCCACATCAGCAGCATCCCCGCGGCGGTGAAGGCCAAGGACACCCACAGCACATAAGGGATATCGCCGTTCGGCACTAAAAGCTCGCGGAAGGCGTAGACGATGTGGTAGGACGGGATAAACTTGACCCACAGCGGATCCCAGGACGGGAGGTTGTAGGCGATGATGGGAAGGCCCAGCACAATCATCAGCGAAAACAATACGCCGAAGCTTTTTTCCATGTCGTCATAGAACCCGCCGAGTATCAGCCCCAGCCCCGAGCCGAAGAAACCCGTCGTCAGCACCAGCAGAATCAGCAGCGCGTAGTTGATCTGTGCGCCCACGATGGGAATGACGATAATCAGCGTGGTCACCAGCGCGGTCAGCATGACGACCAGCGCTTTGGACGTTAAGTAATGCCAGATGGGTGAGGGCGTCACGGCGTAAGCCTTGATGACCCCTTCCTTCTTGTCGAGATAGACATATGCCGCCAGAATGAAGAACCCCATGAGGCTGGCGTTAAACGTCAAAAGCGACGGCAGGATGTTAATCTTGTCGCTGAGGCGCGGCACTTCCTGCATCACGCGAATCTCCTGACTGTCGTACGCCGTTTCCAACACCGCGTTCTCGTTCACATGGAATATCGAAATCAGGTTTTTCAGTCGCTGGGTTTCGTAGCCCTGCAGGTAATAATCAAACGTGGTTTTAAAAGTCGTACTATCCACATGAATCGCCGCGCCCGTCTTATTCTTGCTGTCTGCCAGCGTCATCATATCATCCGCGTTGGCCGTAAAATAGTATTTGGATTCGTCGTTTTCATACAGCGTGGTATCGATTGTCTCGCCCTTCACCTTGAAGGTCCCGGCCTCGGCCGCACCGTCAGTGTCGTCGATATCCGAAAGCATCACTTCAAAGGCCGCCGGAGGGCCGTCGAAATACAGGAATTCCTCGTTTTTGGGCGACGTGAAATTGTCGGGCACCACATAGGCCACTACGATTAAAAGCACCACCGCAAACCCAATCTCCACATAGAAGTAGAAGCTGTGCGAAGCCAGTTTGATTTCCTTGATTAGACTTGAAAGCAGTTTCACGCTATACCAGCTCCCTTCCGGTCACCTTGATGAATATCTCTTCCAGCGTCGCTTCCTTGGTGTGCATGGTGGCAATATGTTTTCTGCCGATGAGTTCCTGCAGTTTTTTAATGTCCCTTTCGTCCACGGTCGAGAAGGTCTCTTTCTTCAGGCTCCCGCCGTCGCCGTATTCCACATCCACCAGGTTCTGTCCATACTGCAGTTTTAAGTTCCTGGGCGAATCGATGAGTTTAATCTCGCCGTCCACGATAAACGCCACGCGGTTGCAGAGCTCGTCCGCGATGTACATGTTGTGGGTGGTTAAAAAGATGGTGACGCCCTGCTTGTTCTTTTCGCGCACAATCTCCTTGATGGTCGCGGCGATGGCCGGATCCAGTCCGGTGGTCGGTTCATCCAAAAACCAGAGTTCGGGGTTGTTCATCATGCTTCGCGCGAAGGTCAGGCGGTGCTTCATGCCCTTGCTGAATTCGCCCGCTTTTTTGTCGGCCACGTCGAAGAGGCCCACCAACTTTAAAAGCGTATCGGGATCCTCTGTGGGCACGTCGAACAGCTTACTGTAAAAGCGCAAGTTCTCCCGCGCTGTCAAGGCGCTGTAGACGTTGGACTGCTCAAACGACATGCCGATTTTGTTGAACATACTGCGTTTCAGCTCTTTCACGTCGTAGCCCGCCACGTTCACCTTGCCTTCCTGTAAACGCAGAAGTCCGGTCAAGATTCCCTGCGTGGTGGATTTTCCCGCGCCCGAAGGCCCAAGGAAGCCGAAGACCTCTCCTTTGGGAACCTCAAAGCTGGCGTTCTTCACCGCGTAGTCGCCATCGCGGTTGTAGGAATGGTACAGCCCTTCCACTTTAATCATCGTTCTGACCTCCTTGATTAATCAGTCCAAATTTAAATAAATCGATCATGGCATCCACATGTTTCATCATGGTTTCTTCATCCAGCAAGAAAGCTTCACCGCTTTTCTGATAGACCACGTTGACCATTGAGATGCTGAACTCTGTTAACAGATCGCTGATATACGGCAGATTCAAGCCCTTCCGAATCTCACCCTTGGCTTCAGCGTTTTTCAGCATCGCCAGATAGAAGTCGCTGGATTTTCCTTCCGAGTTCTTCATCAGTTCAATGTAGATTTCGTGCCCGGTATTTTTCATCAGCCAATCGCCGATTTTGGCGCGTTCTGGGTTTGCCGCCGCAAACCGCAGCCCCGAAAGAAACAACTCGCGAAGCAGCGTAAAAAAGTCATGCGCCTGCGGCTCAAACGCAATCGGGGAAAGATAGGCAATCTTCTTTTGGACGATTTGATCCATCAGAAACATAAAGAGATCCTTCTTGTCTTCAAAGTACTGGTAGAAGCTCCCCTTGGCAATTCCAGCCGCCGCAACCATGCGGTTGACCGATGCCAGGTCGTACCCGTATTCGGCAAACTCGTGCACCGCGACGTTCTCGATGAGTTCCCGCTTTTCAGGCGGCAGATTTAAAAATGTTTCTTTCGGCATGTGTCATCCTCTGTATATGACCATTCGGTCATATGACTCTATGGTCACATTCTACGCTTTGTTTTTCGTTTTGTCAAGAACCGCCCGGAGCAATAAAAAAGCCGCTTGGGGATACTCTCCCAAAACGGCTCATGGTTTTTGTTCTTCGTTACCCCTTAATCGCGCCCTTGGGGCAGACGTCTGCGCACTGCAGACACATGATACACTCGTTATGCTGACAGTTTTCCTTTTGCACCATGGCCTCAACGTCGATATCCATCGGGCAGACCGTCGTACACTTTTTGCACTGGATGCAGAGGTCCTTTTTGGGTTTTAGGTAAACGCCGGGGATTTTCAGCGCATAGCGGATTTTATTGCCAATGATCATGAACGGTGCCATCCAGCACAGGTATTTGCATAACGCCCGATTTCCCCAGATCAGCACCATAACAAATGCCATGATGACCACAATGAGATAGACGAATATGATCATCTCAGAGCCCAAAAACGAGATGCCGTTTTCGGTCATGTACAGCGGGTCCACCCCGCGGACGCCGCCCGCGCGAACAAACGTCAGGATAATCATCGCAAGCCAGACCAGCCAGATGATGAAGCGAAGCACATTGCCCCAGCCAGTTTTGGCTTTTCGGTCGGTCACGGCTGTACACGCCTGATGCAGTCCGCTGGCTGTGCAGACCCACCCGCACCACGCCCGCCCGAAAAACAGCGAGGACAGGAACAGCAGGCCGAAGAGTATCGCGCTGCCCGTGATGATGCCCTCGCTGGCGCCCATGAGAATCACGGCCGGCGACAGGTAGTTGATGATCACCGGGAACAGCAGAAACATGCCAAAGACCAGCGCCTTTCGAATATTTTGTCGTGATTTTGTTTTTTTCATCGTTTTCTCCTTATATATTTCAATCATTCTTAATCGATCGCCATCGTGCCTTCAGGCAGGTTCAGCGCTTTTTCCAGCGTGGTCGAGATGGCCGAGACCGCCTCAGCATAGAAGATTTCGTCCGCCATCCGCATATGATTTCGGTGCATAAAGGCCGAGATGCCGAGATAGATAATCTCGACAGCAGATCGGGTCATCTTTCTATTCCCGCTTTCTTCCGTAATGCCGCATACCGTTTCATAGATGATTGGGAAGATGTATTTGTCCTTGAGATCATGCGTATAAAAATCCAGCCAGTCAGGGATGCCTTCCTGCTTAAAGTAGAAAAGCGCTCTCGGCCCCGGGCTTTCCCGAGATATCATGGTGTTCATCAGAAACCGCAGTTTTCGGTCGGGGGTCACGGTCATCATCCGCATGACTTCGGTCAGGTGCGCCGACATGGTGCGGATTTGGATTTCAATCAGCTCTTTGACGACGTTTTCCTTCTTCTCGAAGTAGTAGAAAAAAAGCCCCTTAGCCTTGCCCGCCGCTTTGCAGATATCGGCCACGCCCACCGCGTCATACCCTTGTTCAAAGAACAATCGGTCGGCCGTCTCCATCAGCAGTGCCCTTACATCGCTTGATTTTGTCATGCGTCCTCCACCTCTTCTCGCGTCCTCATTATAACTCACCATTTGACCCAGGTCAATATATTTTTTGACTCAGGTCAATTTTAGCTCCAAAAAAAGCGGCGTGTCGTTCGCCGCTGGATTGTTTTCTCTTCTATTTTCCGTTGATGACATCGGCGATTTTCTGAATCGCTTCAGGTTTATAGGCTTCAATCGATTTTTGCGTATTGGCCAGCTGCATCACCACGCGCTGTTCCACCGGGCCCATGTTCTCCAAGTAGTAGGCGTATCCGATATCCGTCAGCACTTCGGCGTGTTCCCGCATGGCGTCGTCCAAAATCACCTTGAAGTAATTTTCCAGTTCCTGCGGATAGCCGCATGCCAGAAACAGCCCAAACCGCTTGGTCATTAACGCCGCTCGGTTTTTAGCTAAAAACTGCTTCACCGGCTTATAAAGCCGCCCCATCTTAATCGGCCCGCCGACCAGAATAAAGTCATAGCCCGACAGGTCGGTTTTTTTCACCGCGCCGATATTGATGATGTCGGGCGTCTCTTTCAGCTTTTCGGCAATCATCTGCACCGCTTTTTCGGTTGTGCCGGTTCTGCTCGCATAGATAATCAGGGTTTTCATCGGTCATCCTTTCTGCTTGATATACGCATCGATGGCCGCCGCCGCGTCCTTGCCCGCGCCCATGGCCAGAATCACCGTTGCCGCGCCGGTCACCGCGTCACCGCCCGCGAAGATGCCGGGCAGATTGGTTGCGCCCGTACCGTCTTCGGCGATGATGCCGCCCCAGCTTTGGGTGGCGAGGCCCGCGGTGGTTTTCTTGATGAGCGGATTCGGCGTCTGGCCGATGGCCACCACCACGGCGTCCACGTCCAGAATATATTCACTGCCGGGTTTGGCCTGCGGCCGTCTTCTGCCGCTCGCGTCGGGTTCGCCCAGCTCCATCTTCACCACTTCCATGCCGTTCACCCAGCCGTCCTCAGAGCCTAAGATGCGTGTGGGGTTGGCGAGGAGAATCATCTCGACGCCCTCTTCCTTGGCGTGTTCAATCTCCTCGTTTCGCGCGGGCATCTCCTTTTCGCTTCGGCGATAGACGATGGATACCTTCTCGGCGCCCAGACGGAGCGCGCTTCTCGCCGCGTCCATGGCCACGTTTCCGCCGCCGACCACCGCCACTTTTTTATACTGCCCCAGCGGCGTGTCGTATGCGGGGAATTTGTAGGCTTTCATCAGGTTGATGCGCGTTAAAAACTCGTTGGCCGAAAAAACGCCGTTGAGGTTTTCGCCCGGAATCTTCATGAATACCGGCAGCCCCGCGCCGGTGCCGACAAAAATCGCCTGGTAGCCCATCTCCTTGATTTCGTCCAGCGTCAGCACCTTGCCGATGACCATATTGGTCATAATCTCCACACCCAGCTTCTTTAAGGTGTCAATCTCGGTGGAAACCAGTTTTTTGGGCAGACGGAATTCGGGGATGCCGTATTGCAGAACCCCGCCGGCCGTATGGAAGGCTTCAAAGATGGTCACACTGTATCCGGCTTTGGCCAGATCGCCCGCGCAGGCCAGCCCCGCCGGGCCCGACCCGACGACCGCCACCTTGATGCCGTTTTTCTTAATTTCGGGTGTCGCTACGCCGCCGTTGGCGATGGCGTAGTCGGCCACAAAGCGCTCCAGCCGGCCGATGCCCACGGGTTCGTCCTTGATGCCCCGCACACAGTGCGCTTCGCACTGTTCTTCCTGTGGGCACACGCGTCCGCATATGGCGGGCAGGGCGTTAGTTTCAACGATTTTCTGATAGCCTTCGATGAACTTGCCTTCCTTCACTAAAGCGATGAATTGCGGAATCTGTACACCGACCGGGCATCCGCTGACGCACGGCTGGTTTTTGCATTCCAGACACCGTCCGGCTTCAAAGACCGCCATCTCCTCGGTGTAGCCCAATGTGACTTCGTTAAAGTTCCGCGCACGAACCAGCGGTTCCTGTTCGGGCATTTTGGTTTTTAAGGGGGTCATATTCGCTTTTGCCATGTTCTAGTTCTCTCCCTTTCCCAAGCCGATTTTGCACTGATGGTCTTCCAGACTCTGTTTTTCCTGGCTCTTATACATCTGGCTTCTGCGCATCGCCTCGTCAAAGTCAATCTGGTGCCCGTCAAAATCCGGGCCGTCCACGCAAGCGAATTTAGTTTCGCCGCCCACGGTGACACGGCATCCGCCGCACATGCCCGTGCCGTCCACCATAATCGGGTTCATGCTGACGATGGTCTTAATCCCATATTTCTTGGTCAGCTGGGACACGAATTTCATCATAATCAAAGGGCCGATGGCGATGACCAAATCAAACGCCGCGCCGCCGGTAATCTCGTTTTCCAAAGCCGTGGTGACAAAGCCCTGATTCCCGTTGCTGCCGTCGTCGGTGGTGATAATCAGCTTGTCGCTGACGGCGTTCATCTCGTCTTCCAGAATGATGAGGTCTTTGTTTCTAAACCCGCAGATGGAGGTGACATCCACGCCCAAACTGTGCAGTTTTTTGGCTTGCGGGTAGGCGATGGCTGTGCCAAGTCCGCCGCCGATGATCGCGGCTTTCTTCACTTCCCCGCCGAAATGGCTGGCCACGCCCAAGGGACCCACAAAGTCCTTTAAAGCGTCGCCCACGTTCATCGCGCCCAGTCGAACGGTAGATTTACCCACTTTTTGAAAGATAATCGTGACCGTTCCGGCTTCGCGGTCAAAATCCGCGATGGTCAAGGGTACACGTTCACCTTCTTCGTCAATCCGAAAGATGATGAACTGTCCCGGCTCGGCTTTTTTGGCGACAAAGGGCGCGGCGATTTTAAGCAACGTCACCTGTTCATTGAGCTCGCGCTTCTCCAATACTTCAAACATCCGTTTTCCTCTTTCTAAACATTCTATTTTTAGCTGTGAAAAACAGCGTGAATAATCATCATTAGGTCAGCTAACATTATAACATAACTTCTTTCGGTTGCGGCAATATAAAAGCCATTATCCCCGATATCTTTCAGGCACCGCCGCTTATTTTTTCCTATATCATTGATTAAGCAGTGTCGTGATTACTTCTATCAAATTATCTTCCAGCGAGGGCACCACCGCATCAGCGCGGGAAACATCCTGCACCTGTGCATCCGGGCGTTTCAGCGCTATACACCGCATACCTGCGGCTTTCGCCGATTGGACACCGGCAGCGGAATCCTCGATGACCAGACAATTTTCCGGCGTAACGCCCAGGCGCTCGGCCGCCAGCAGATAAGGTGCGGGGTTGGGTTTACCTTCGGCCACGTCCTCTCCCGAAACAAACGTATCCATCGCGGTCCTAAACCCGTATCGGTCCATCACCGTCTCAATCTCATACTGCCAGGATGACGAAACAATTGCAGTTCTTAAGCCCGCACCTTGCACGGCATCGACCAGTTCGCTCGCGCCGGGCATGATGAGGATATCTCCATTCAGCAGATGAGCGCGGTAGCGCTTCTTTTCCTCGGCCACCAGCGCGTCGCAGGTCTCTGTCAACCCAAAACGCGCAATCATCACCTGCCACAGTTTACCCATCTGCGTACCAACCACCATGGCTCGGGTCTCTTCATCCAACGTTACCCCTCTTTCAGTCAGAATCTCGGCTTCCGTCTTTTCATAGAACGGTTCGCTGTCAATCAGCACCCCATCCATATCAAACAATACTGCCCGCATACTGCCTCCGTTATCAAAAACTTTTCCCCGCAGTATACCATATTCGAAGTAATAAAAAAAGCATCCGCCGTGCAGATGCCAAATTCGGGGGTTTTGCTTATATTATCGGTAAACACGCGACCAGGCCGAGATGCCGCCAATCAGATTAAAGATGTTGCCGACACCCTGCTTGTCCAAAAACGTGGCGGCCGACATGGAGCGCGCGCCAGACAGGCAGTAGACCAGAAGTTTTCTGTCCTCGTTGCTTTTCAGTTTTTCCAGATTGCCCGGAAGGGTATCCAGCGGGATGTTGACCGCGCCTTTGATGTGTCCCTGACTGAATTCCTGCGGTGTTCTGACATCCACCAGCATATAATCGCCCTTCATCTCATTCTTAAAGCTTTCCGGGTCCAGATTCTTGATGTTCTGGTTAAAGAGTTTAAACATATATATCCTCCAAATATTGATATCATCTTGATGGTGTCATTGTAGCGGATTTCCCCTTTCGCTTCTGTAACAACATCACACAGCCAAAAAAAGAGCGGGGATTAGCCCGCCCAAAAGATATGAAGGTTTCTTTTACGCCAATATTTCTCCGTTGGTATCCAGAACCACGACGTTCCACGGAATCATCCTGCCGGATTTCATCATCGCCTGTTTCACCGCCTCGGTCAAACCGCCGCAGCAGGGCACGCTCATACGCAGAACGGTCAGCGACTTGATGTCGTTTTTGGCCAAAATATCGGCCAGCTTGTCCGAATAGTCCACCATATCCAGCTTGGGGCATCCAATCAGTGTCACCTTGTCTTTCATAAACAGACTGTGCACATGCGCGTTGGAAAAAGCGCTGCACGTCGCGGCCACCAGCAAATCCGCGCCCTGTAAAAAAGGCGCATTCGGCGAAACCAGCTTGATCTGCACCGGCCACTGGCGCAGTTCGGATATCACCGTTTCGTCCGATATCGGTGCCGCCGCCTGAGTCTCTATCGATTTTCTCTCAAACGTCTTGGCGTGCGTGGAAGGGCACCCGCATGCCATGGGCTCGGCGCTGGCTTTCTTCTCGGCCATATGGCGTTCCACGGCTTCTTTATCGTAGGCTACGGTCTCTTTCTCTTCCAGCGTGATCGCGCCGGTCGGGCATTCGGGCAGGCAGTCGCCCAGCCCGTCACAGTAGGACTCGCTGACCAGCTTGGCTTTGCCGTCGATCATCTGGATGGCGCCTTCGTGGCAGGCCATTGCGCACAGTCCGCAGCCGTTGCATTTTTCTTCATCGATGGTGATGATTTTCCGTTTCATCGGTTTCTCCGTTCGTTTGTTTGACTTCATATACCCTAATATAATAGAATAGAATCAAAAAATATGTTGCATTTGCAACGTTACGAGGCCGTTATGGAAATATCCAAAGTCAATCTGTTTAGAAATATCCAGCCGGAAGATTTAGCCCAGCTGCTTCACTGCTGTGAAGCCAAAACAATCTCCTTCCCGAAGGACACCTATATCTGGACGGCGGGCGCTCCCGCGCGGCATATCGGCGTGGTGAAATCTGGGCAGGTCAACATCATCCGTGAGGACATCCTGGGCAATCGCCACATTATCGGGCAGGTCGGTCCGGGCGAGGTATTCGGCGAAACCTTTGCATGCGCCGGACTTTCCTTGTATCCCGTATCGGCGCAGACCACTGAGCTCGCCGACATCATGCTGCTGGCGCTCCAGAAGGTCATCCGCCAATGCCCGGCAGCCTGCGGCTTTCATACCCAGCTCATCGAAAACCTGATGCGGATTATGGCCGAAAAGAATCTGATTCTCAACCGAAAAATCTCGTTTTTGAGCTACAAGACCACGCGCCAGAAGATTGCCGCCCTCCTTCTGTCCCAGATGTCGTCCGAAAATGATTCCTCTGTCTCGGTGCCCTTCTCACGCGAGGAGATGGCCGATTACTTCGGGCTGAACCGTTCCGCCTTAAGCCGAGAGCTTTCGCGGATGCGCGCGGAAGGCGTCATCGATTTTGATCGCAACACGTTTATCCTTAAGAGCCTGCCCCGTTTAAGCGAACTGGCGCATGACTAAAAAAAGCTCCGGCAAACTGCCGAAGCTTTATTCTTTTAATTCTCTTTCGCCTGTTAGAACAGGTTAAAGAGATTATATTTTCCGAAGATGGAAACACCGATGAGAGAAACAGTCGCCATGATTTTGATCAGGATGTCCAGAGACGGACCGACCGTATCCTTTAACGGATCGCCGACTGTATCGCCGATAACCGCGGCTTCATGTGTCGCCGAGCCTTTTTCGTGTCCGCTGAATCCCGATTCAATCAGCTTCTTCGCGTTGTCCCATGCGCCGCCCGCGTTGGCGGTAAACAGCGCCAGCATGATGGCCGACAGGGTGGTCCCGATGAGAAGTCCGCCGACAAAGTCAGGTCCGAAGATGAATCCGGATAAGAGCGGCGCGATAATCGCAATCAAAGCCGGAAACTTCATCTCTTTCAGCGCGCCAGCCGAGGAAATCTCAATGCACTCTTTGTAGTTCGGTTTTTCTTCCCCGGTCAGAATGCCCGGGAATTTTTCAAACTGATGACGTACTTCCTTAACCATCGCGCGTGCCGCCTTGGAAACCGCGTCGATCAGCATACCGCTGAAGTAGTAAGGCAGAGAAGCGCCGACCGCCGCGCCCGCCAGCGTCAGCGGTTTGATGACGTTCAGCGACAGCTCGAAGCTTTCGCCGTGGGTGACCTGCGAATGCAGGAAGGATGCCAGCAGAGACAGCGCCGCCAAAGCCGCCGAACCGATGGCAAAGCCTTTGCCGATGGCCGCGGTGGTGTTGCCCACCGAATCCAGTTTGTCGGTAATCTGACGCACTTCGGGTTTCAGTTCGCTCATCTCGCTGATGCCGCCCGCGTTGTCCGCGATGGGACCGTAGGTATCGACCGAAACGGTGGCTGCCACGAAGGACAGCATGCCGATGGCCGCCATGGTGACGCCGTAGATATCCGCAATTTTATGGGAAGCGATGATGGCCGCGCCCAGAATCAGCACCGGATACAGGGTGGACTTCATGCCCACGCCGAGACCTTCGGTGATGGTCAGCGCCGTGCCTTCAATCGAGGAACGTGCAATCTTGCGGGTCGGCTCAAAGTCGTAGGAGGTATAGTACTCGGCAATCGCGCCGATTGCGATACCTGAAACGATACCGATGACTGCCGCAATCCACGGGGACAATGCGCCCAGCGCAAAGCCGACATTGGCCAGCTCTTCACGCGCCATACCTCTGAAGTACAGCCAGGTAAAGATGCCGGTAAACGCGACAGTGAGGCCCGCCGACACCCACGTGGACATATTCAGCTCCATATGCGGTTTGTCGGAAACTTTTTTCCAGATGAGGTACATGATGCCGATGACGCAGGCAACCAGGCCGATGGCCGCAAAGACCACGGGGTAAATCATCAGCTTGTTAATCATCTGTGTGCTGATGACGTCCGAACCCAGAATAACGAAGTTATAGCAGGCGAGCGCGATGGAAGCGACGATGGCGCCGACGAATGATTCCAAAAGGTCGGAACCCAGGCCCGCTACGTCACCCACGTTGTCACCTACGTTGTCCGCGATGGTCGCCGGATTTCTCGGGTCGTCTTCCGGGATGTGCGCTTCGGTCTTGCCGACCAGGTCCGCGCCCATATCCGCCGCTTTGGTATAGATGCCGCCGCCGACGCGGTTGAACATGGCGATCAGCGAGCAGCCCAGCGCATAGCCCGAAACCGTCATGGCAAACGGAACAAAGTTGATGCCCATCCAGTTGGATTTAATAATCAGGTTTTCGGGAGCCATCTGATTCATCAGCGTACCGAAGACCAGGAACACGATGCCAAGACCCAGCAGCGCAAATGCGCCGACCGAAAGGCCCATGACCGAACCACCCTGGAACGCCACCTTCAGCGTTTTGCCCAGCGACTGGGTGGTTCTTGCTTCGTTGGAAACGCGTACATTGGCGATGGTGGCAATCTTCATGCCCACATAACCCGCTGTCGCGCTCATGATGGCACCGATGACAAACGCAACACCGACATACCAGTCCACGACAATCGCGAGCGCCGCAAAGACAATCAGCGCAACCAGCGCGATAATCTTGTACTCATGGGCGATAAACGCGTTGGCGCCTTCCTGAATGGCGTCCGCAATTTCCTTCATTCTTTCCGTGCCCGGATCTTTTCTTTTGACAGAATAGTAATTATAGATTGCTGCCAGAAAAGCGATGGCCACGGCTGCAAAGACTACATACGTTAACATTTTTACAGCCTCCTCAAAAAAATATATTAAAACTTCTAAAAAGACGCTTTGTCATGAATTGTAACCCAATTCGGGTATTTATTCAATAAATTTTCTACCAATCTTCAAATTAATCGCTGTTTCATCATTTTGTTTGATTTTTTAAAAAAGCCCCTGAGCAGGGGCTTTTCAAGGATATCGAAAGCGCATGATTTTCGGCTATTTCTCTCCGATGGCAAAGACAAATTCGGCTTTGGCAACAAGATTGCCTTCGACATATGCCTTACCTACGCCGGTGCCGATGATGCTCTTAAGCTCGGTAATCTCGGTTTCCAGCCGCAAAAGGTCGCCGGGTACCACCTTCTTCGAAAACTTTGCGCTGTTCACGCGCGCCAAAAAGGCCAGCTTCCCGCCCATCTCGGGCAGGGTCATCAGCGCCACCGCGCCGGTCTGCGCCAAAGCTTCTAAAATCAGCACACCCGGCATCACTTTCACCTGGTCGAAATGCCCCATAAAGAACCATTCGTTGCCGCTGACCGCCTTCACAGCCACCGCGTTTTTCCCCGGTTCAAATTCTAAAATCTTGTCCACCATCAAAAACGGTTCACGGTGCGGCAGGATGCCTTTAATCTCTTCAATCCCCAGCATGCTAACAAATATCCTTCCTATATATATTATCCTTTTTTAATCAGAATACTGCTGTTATGCCCGCCGAAGCCCAGCGAATTGGATATGCCATACCGGGTATCCATCTTTTGCGCTTGGTTCGGCACATAGTTTAGGTCACACGCCTCGTCCGGCACCAGAAGGTTGATGGTGGGCAGCGCTACTCCCGCGTTTAAGCTCTGTAGGGTCAGCACTGCTTCCATAGCCCCCGCCGCGCCCAGCATATGTCCGGTCATCGACTTGGTCGAATTGACTTTGATGTCATACGCGTGCTTGCCGAAACAGGCTTTTATCGCATCGGTTTCGGTCACGTCATTTAAAGGCGTGCCCGTGCCGTGCGCATTGATGTATCCCACTTCGGTTTTGGCGATGCCCGCTTCCTCGCAGGCCAATGCCATGGCTTTGGCCGCGTGAACGCCGCCTTCCATGGGTGCCGTGATATGGTTGGCGTCGCAGGTTTGCCCGAATCCACAGATTTCGCCGTATACCTTGGCGCCCCGCTTCTCGGCAAATGATTTACTCTCCAAAACAAGGAAAGCCGCGCCCTCGCCCATCACGAATCCCTGACGCTCCTTGTCAAAAGGTATGCTGGCGCGGGTGAGTTCGGTCGCGTTGGAAAGCGCCGTCATTTGGTTAAAGCCCTGCACGGCCAGATTCCCGATGACCGCTTCGGCCCCGCCGACCAGCATGACATCGCAGATGCCGGATTTCACATACCGATAAGCCTGCCCAATCGCGTCGGTGCCCGAAGCGCAGGCCGTGACCACGCCAAAGCAGGGGCCGTTCAGCCCCAGCCGGATGGCGAGGTTGCCCGGCGCCAGATTGATGATGGCTTTCGGGATAAACAGCGATGAAACCGCGCCCGGGCCTTGTTCGCGTAAAGCGTCCTGCTGTTCGCTGATGGTGAGTAGCCCGCCCATGCCGCTGCCAAGGATGACGCCTGCCTTATAGGCATCAAATTCGATGATGCCCGCCTGTTCCCAGGCCTGCATCCCCGCGAAAATCGCAAACTGGCAGAATCGGTCCAGCCGCCGCTGTTCGCGTTTGGTGATGTACCGCTCGGGGTCAAAATTCTTCACTTCGCCGACAAATTTCACGTTGGGTATCGCTTCGCGGTCAAACATCGTACCTTCAGCAATCCCGTTGACGCCCTTTTGGGCAGCTTCAAATATATCGTCGATATTGTCACCGAGCGCGCAGACGGCGCCCATACCGGTGATGACTACGCTTGTATCCATCCATTCTCTCCTAAATCACCATACCGCCGTCCACGGTCAGCACCTGACCCGTGATGTACGCGGCTTTGTCAGACGCTAAAAACCCGACTAAACCCGCCACGTCTTCGGGCTGTCCCAGCCGCTTCAGCGGAATTTTTTCACTGATTTCATTTTTGATTGCTTCGGGTAGCCCTTCGGTCATGGGCGTCACGATGTAGCCCGGCGCCACCACATTGACCGTGATGCCGCGTTTGGCCACCTCTTTGGCCACCGATTTGGAAAGCCCGATGATGCCCGCCTTGGAGGCCGCATAATTGGCCTGTCCGGCGTTGCCCGTCAAGCCGATCACCGAGGTGATGTTCACGATCCGGCCCTGACGCTGGCGCATCATAATGGGGCCCACCGCGCGTGTAAAGTAGAAGGTACCATTGAGGTTGACGTCGAGCGGGGCCTGCCACTGCTCCGGGCTCATGCGCACCAGGAGCCCGTCACGGGTGATGCCGGCGTTGTTCACCAGCCCGTGGATGGTCCCGAACGTCTCCTGCGCCAGGGCGGCGACGCGCTGGGCGTCTTCCCAGCTGCCGATGTCGGCGCGGCAGGCCAGGCAACGCTCCGGGCCGCCCAGCTCGGCCGCCAGGGCAGCCAGCTTCTCGGCGTTGCGGGCGACCAGGACCAGCGGCCAGCCGGCCCCCGCCAGGTCCCGCGCGATGGCTTCGCCGATCCCTCGGCTGGCCCCGGTGACGATGACGGCTCCCCGACCCATGGCGTCCCTCCTCAGGCGGCGGCGCCCGCCAGCTGCGCCGGCAGGGCCTCGATCTCGGCCGCGGTGCCCACGGCGATGAACTGCACCTGCGGGTAGGCCCGCTTGGCCAGGCCGGTCAGGACCTTGCCCGGCCCCACCTCCAGCACGACGGCCGGCGGCGTGCCGCTGCCGGCGCCGGCGGCGATGTACTCCATCGTCTCGTGCCAGCGGACGGCCGCCGTCAGCTGGCGCCCGAGACCCTCACCAAGGCGCGCGGCCGTGGTCACCGGTGTGGCGCTGACGTTGGCCACCAGCGGCACCGCCGGATCTGCCAGCGGCAGCGTGGCC
>CALMFG010000181.1 GCA_937863465.1 uncultured Clostridia bacterium | reverse complement strand
TGGGCAAACTTGATATGCTGTTTGCCGAACGGGATGCCGATGATGGTGATGTAGAACAGAAGGCCGATAATCAGATGCCAGGCAGCCAGCTCCCAGCCAAAGATGAGCAGCCACAGGATGTTGCCGATGAGTCCGAACGCGCCGAACTGACCGATGGCGACCTGCTGGCGGAACGGCCAGATGACAAATCCCGCAATCTTGAAACACTGAATGCCGAAAGGGATGCCCACCACCGTGATGCAGACCAGAAGTCCCGCGATGAACCACAGCACTGCGCTGATGAATCCGCCGAGCACAAACCAGATGATGTTGCCGATTAATTTCATTTTTTCTCCTTATCCGCGGTTTTTCAGGCCGCCGTTCGCTTCCTTCCAGACGCGATATTCCTCTAAATCCTTATTGATCTGCCCGATGACGAATCCGAGCACCGCGACGTCGTCGATGAAGCCCAGACCTACGATGAAATCAGGCAGGATATCCAGCGGGAATACAAAGTAAACCACCGCCACGATGATCATGATAATCGATTTGGTCGGGATTACCTTATACCGTCCCTTTATCCAATCGTCCAGCAGGCTGAACAGCAGCTGGACCTTGTCCCATATTTTTTCAAGCGAACTCCGTTTTCTCCCCGCCTTTTTGCGGGCGCTGTCCAGAAGCTCGGCCGCTTTTTCGCCGTCATTGATATATTCATCCGCGCGTTTTTCAAAACGCTGATAGCCTTTCCGGCCCAAATCCCTGTTATCCATAATTGTTCCTCTGATTTACAAAATATCTATTTCGCGCTGGCGAGCGCGTTATCAATCGCTTTTTTGATGACTAGTGAAGAGTTGGTCGCCCCGCTGACATCGTCCACGTCCAGCGTCTGGGCGCCAAGAATCGTTTCAACGATGCTTTCGGCGGGCGTCCCGCGGCCGTTGTCGTGCTCTAGAAGCTTAATCTCGGTCATCTCGCCGTCCTTCACCGTTACTTCCACTTTTGCGTATATCAATGTGACATCGCAGTCTCCGATATATGTGCCGTCAGGGATGCCCGATGCATCGGTATGCGTCAGGGTCATATTCTCCATCGCGCTTCGGTATTGTTTCACCGTGGTGAAGTACAACCCAGCCCCAGCCAAAGCCACCACCGCAATCAGCACCAGTACAATCACAATCGTCTTCGTTTTCTTTTTCATCGCTGTTTCCCTTTCGTGTTCTTAAATCACCGCGCCGGGTTTTTCGATGCACTTCCCCGCGGTTTCTTCGGCCAGCTTCAGCCAGTCCTCCGGCCTTCCGCCCGCCAGCATACCGGCTACGAGGCCCGCGTTAAACGCGTCGCCTGCGCCGGTGGTATCCACCGCTTTTTTCGGCTCGGCCGAAGCGTCCAATATGATATCCCCATCCATCGTGTCGCCGGACGGCAGAGCAAAGCCCTTTTTAATCATCAGTCTCGCACCCTTACCTCCCAGTTTCAGCGCGATGCAGGGGACCTTGGCCACGATTTCGTGTGCCCGTTTTTCCAGAATCTCATATTCCTCCGCGTTGGGCAGCAGAATATCGGTCAGACTCAGCATGCTTGTAAGAACGCTGTCCGGCACCTCTCCCACCACTGGACAAGGATCCAGCGCCACAAGTCCGCCGGATTGCCTGACCACCGCCGCGGCTTTCAAAGCAAATGCGCTTTGTGCGGAGTCGGTCAGCATATATCCCGAAATCAGAAATACCGCCGTCTCGGTGAGCCGCGTTCTGACGGCATCGGTCAGCATGATTGCGCTCGCCGAAGCCCCGCGAAAGGAGAGCATGGTGCGCTCGCCGCTCGGGTCAATCATATCCACCGTATATCCGGTTTCGCCGTCATATTGAACCAGTGCGGTATCCACGCCGACGCTGACCAGCTGTTCGCTGATCTGCTCGGCGAAAGCGTCCCGTCCCATGCAGCCGAGAAAAGCGGTTTTCACGCCCAGTTTGGCCAGCGTATAGGCCGTATTGGCCGCCGCACCGCCCGTACTGGCGCGCCGTTCCAGAATCCGCGCATCGCCTCCTTTTTGGGGAAGCGATTCCACAAAGTACTGCATATCCATCAGCGCATCGCCGGCCACCATCACTCCGTGTTTCGGCATCAGCTGTGTTTCTCCTGTTCTTGCGCCGCAATCGCCTTTGCGATGGCCGCCGCTACACGCGCATTGTTTTTGACCAGCGCGATGTTTGTCTCCAAACTTTCCCCGCCCGTGATTTTCTGGATGCGATCCAGCAGAAACGGCGTGGTTTCCTTGCCTTTAATGCCCAGCCGGTTGGCCTCAGCCACGGCTTCGTCAATCTTGGCGTTGATGTATTCGGGCGCCATGGAGTATTCATCCGGCACCGGATTGGCGATCAGCGTGCCGCCGCCCACAGTGGCTTCCCGGGCCAGCAGTATCTTCGCCGCCTCTTCGGGTGAATCTACACGGCAGTCCACACCAAACCCCGAAGATTTTGTGTAGAACGCGGGCAGTTCATCCGTACCATAGCCCAAAACCGGCACGCCCTTGGTTTCGAGGTACTCCAGTGTCAGGCCGATATCCAGAATGGACTTGGCCCCCGCGCAGACCACGGCCACGCCGGTGCGCGATAGTTCCTCTAAATCAGCCGAGATATCCAAGGTGGTTTCGGCACCGCGATGCACCCCGCCGATGCCGCCCGTGCAGAACACGCGGATGCCCGCCATTTCGGCGATAATCATGGTGGCGGCCACGGTGGTCGCTCCGTCGGCTTTTTGGGCCAAAAGAATAGGCAAATCCCTGCGGCTGGCCTTGGTCACTGAAAGTCCTTTTTTACCGAGATACTCAATCTCTTCCGGCGAAAGTCCGGCTTTCAGCCGTCCGCCAATGACCGCGATGGTTGCCGGCACCGCGCCGCCCTGCCGTACCACGTCCTCCACCGCCATCGCGGTTTGCACATTTTTGGGGTAGGGCATGCCGTGCGAGATAATCGTGGATTCCAGCGCCACGACCGGTTTGCCTTGGGCTAACGCTTTCTTGACTTCTTCGGCTATATCCAAATATTGATTCATATCCGTCTCTTTTCTGGTTATTTAGCTTATTATCCCATACCTTTAGCGCTTCTTCAACCTCACGCTTGCGCGGATTGCGCGCTCAATCACTCATCACCGATATCTATGCTTTTTGGTCAATGAAAAAAGGCTTCAGCTGAGCCGAAGCTTTTCCATCATTAAAATTAATACCCCCTGTTATGCGTCTATATCGGATTGCTTTTCTCCCATCCGCATTGATATCGTATATATCCCCGCCACCACCAGCAGGGTGCCCAGAATATGCGTCCAGCGTATCTGCTCTCCCAGAACAATGGCCGAAAGGATGACGCTGGAAACCGGCATCACGCCGGTGAATCCGGCGGCCATGCTGGTGTTGGTCCGCGCGACGCCTTCAAACCAGCAGATATAAGCCAGCACCGTGCAGAATACCCCATAAACAGCCAGCGGAAGAATGCTCTTCCCTGTGACCGCCACGAAGTTGAACTTGTGGCTTTCGACAGCCGCCATCGGCAGGAACATCAGAAGCGCAAAAAAGATAATCAGCATGGTCGAAGTGACCGCACGGTCGGTATAGGATATTTTCTTGCGAAAAACCGTGAACAGCGCCTCACCCGTCACGGCCAGAAAAACCAGAAAGTTCCCGGCATAGCGCATCATCCCGCGCGCGTCATTCCCAGTCGCGCCCGTCAGATTGATGACCAAGACGCCGAAGATGCAAATCAGGATGCCTATCCATGCCTTAACTGTCACACGCTCTTTCAACATCCAAAAAGCTAGGATGGTTAAAACCGCCGGTCCCAGAGATGTGATGATACCGCTTTCGGCGGCCGATGTGTACTTCAAGCCATTTAACAGAAAGACGCGAAACAGGAACATACCGGTCAGCGCCTGCATGGCCATGAGCCCGATATCGCGTTTTTCAAAGTGCATTTTAAAAACCGATCCCTCCTTGATCCACGCCAAAGGAAAGATTAAGATCAGCGCGATGGTGAGCGTGATGACCTGCGAAATGAAGACCGGAAACTCCCCGACCACGATTTTCCCAACCACCACGGAAGACCCCGCCAGGAACATTCCGGCGCATAAATAGAGCGCACCCACTGTTTTTCTCATCAAAAGCTCCTCGTCAAATGTTTTTGTGGTATAATGCTACCACATATAAACGGTACCTTTAAGAACCACATATTGACGATTTTCATAGAACCATTTTGGAGTTTAAGCATCATGCATATTGAATTGGACCGCACCCAAAAAGCGTCGCTCACCCGGCAAGTTTATGAAGCGCTGAAGGAGAAAATTCTCTCCGGCGAACTGGCCGCGGGACAACAACTGCCGCCCACCCGTTCTTTGGCTGTAGAGCTCAGCGTTTCCCGAAACGTCGTCCTCTACGCTTATGACCAGCTGACGGCCGAAGGATATATCGAATCAGTCTCAGGCTCGGGCACTTTTGTGAAGCCCAATCTCTATCTTCCCAGTCCGGCAAAGGGAGCTGTCTTTGCTGAGCGGGAGCTGATCGGTCTTCGGCATGAACCGCAGGCCGGCCTCATCGATTTTCGTACCGGCGTCCCCGATTTGAGTTTTTTCCCGATTCGAAAATGGGGCAGGCTCTATCAGTCTATCTGTGATTCGCTGAACCCCGAAACGCTGGATTACTACGAGCCGCAGGGCAGCTATCGCTTAAGAAAACATCTGGCGGCCTACTTACAGCGCTCACGCGGTGTCATCTGCCGCCCGGAACAGATGATCATCACCACCGGCGCCGCGCAGGCCTTTACGCTGACGGCGCGGATGCTGCTGCGTGCAAGCAGTACTGTGGTGGTGGAAGACCCGATCAACTGCGACATTTTAAAAATCATTCAAGCCACCGGCGCGCACGTCATCCCTGTCCCGGTCGATCAGTCGGGCATGCAGACAGATTTGCTGCCGGACGGCGCGCATCCCACGCTGATTTTTACGACGCCGTCGCATCAGTTCCCCATCGGCAGCATCCTTTCTGCCGAGCGGCGCATTGCGCTGATTCGATATGCCGAGAAAAACGGCAGCTATATTCTGGAGGACGACTACGACAGTGATTTTCGCTTTGTCGGTCTGCCCATTGCGGCCATGCAGAGTCTCTGCCCCGAACGCGTCATCTACACCGGCTCCTTCAGCAAAAAGCTCTTCCCTGCGCTCCGACTCGGTTTCATCGTTCTGCCGGAGAGCCTGACCCGGCGGTTTGCCGAAATCAAGCATCTGGAGGATCTGCACTCTCCGGTTTTGGAGCAGCTCACGCTGGCCGCCTTTATTGAACAGGGGCTTTTGGAGAAATATATCCACGCGTCAAAAAGGCTGTATCAGCACCGTCGAAAAGTGATGGAATCCGCGCTAAAAAATGCGTTCGGCGATTCTGTCGTCATTCTCGGCAACGACACCGGCATCCATCTGGTGGCGCAGTTCCCCGGCAGAGTCTTCAGCCCGGATGTGTACCCCCGCTTGGCGCAAAACGGCGTGCGCGTATACCCCATCGATATCCATACGATTGAACCGGGCCTTTACCGCGATATGCTGATGCTGGGCTACGGGAATTTGTCAGATGATATGATTCTGGAAGGCGTACGGCGGATGAGACAGGTCATCATATAATACAGAATCGGCGAATTTATCCGCTTCGCCGAGCGAAATCCAACCTAAATAAGACAAATTATTGTTGAATTCACGTCCTGCGATATGGTTTTTTCGTGAGAGTGATGGTATAATTTTAAGAGTAGAGTTGTACATATCATTGGCATCAATTTGGAAATTCGACTCAGTTTTTTCTGGGCTAATAAGCTTAAATACCTTTTCTGTCTTTGAAGATTGAATAATACAGCAATTTTGAAACGCAGCATACCCCTGGTTAAATGATTGAATAGAAATAATGTGCTTTTGTAGAAAGCATTTAGTCAGTTTTATTAAACAACAAAAAATACTGACGCAATATGAGGTGTATCATGAATATTTTTGAGTTGAGCAAGATTCCAAGCGATGCGATGAACAGCGTCGGCGGAAAAGCCCGCGGATTAAAGCTGCTTTCAGCCAATCGGCTGAACGTGCCCGAAGGTTTTGTCATCACCGATATTCACGGGGAAATTGATTTGCAGGGAGCTGTGGATTATTACGTCAAAAGCGGCCTTACCCGCGTGGCTGTGCGTTCTTCCGCCCTCGGCGAAGACACCATCGATTTTTCCGGCGCCGGCATGTACAGCACCTTTTTAAACGTGGAAGGCGCAGACGCGGTTAAAAAAGCAATCCATAATTGCATTAAATCGCTGAAAAGCGCCAAAGCAAAGAGCTATTCCAAATTTTTCACCAATTCTCTGCCGTCCAAAATGTGCGTCATTGTCCAGGCGATGGTGGATGCCGATATATCCGGCGTCTGCTTTACCGAAGCGCCCAACGACGCGGAGACATTGGCTATCGACGCGGTTGCCGGACTCGGGGAAGCCCTGACAGACGGTGCGGCCTCCCCGCATTCCTACAAAATAAAAGATGGCGAAGAGCAGCCGAAAGGCGATGACCTGCTGAGCAGTGAACTGCTGACCCGAATTGCCCGAGAGGGCCGCCACGCCAGCGTGGAACTCGGTTATCCTTTGGACCTCGAATGGGCTGTCGCAGGTGATGAATTGTTCTGGCTGCAGGCGCGCCCCATCACCACCAAAACCATTCAAGACCCGCACGAATTTGACAGCAAACCGATGAGTGACAGTCATGTCTACACCACCGCGCGCATCATTGACTTCCTGCCCGGCGCCGTGACGCCGCTGACGCTCTCTACGGTCGTTAAGGCGCTCGATACCGGCATCCGGGCCTCGTACGTCGATATCGGTGTATCCAAGCATCTGGAGTCTTTCCCGGCCACCAGCGGCGTGGCGAGTTTTTGCAACCATCTGTTCTTTAACCTGACCGAGCTTTCGAAAATCGGCGATTATCTCCCCGGCGCTTCCAGGGATGCCATCATCTTCAGCATCGTCGGTCAGGCACCGGAAGGCGCAGTCTCGGAAGACGGCGCGGTTCTCAATGAACTGATATCCAATTCCCGTAAATATTTTAACGCCATTGCCAGCAATAAGACGCACCAGAAACTGCTGAAAGCTTTGGCCGACAGCTTTAAAATTGAGCTTTGGGGAAAAAGCCTGAAGTGGCAGATTGATGAGATTGATCATAAGCTGGACGCGTTGGACTCCGCTTTTTTGTACTACTATTCCATCACCAGCAGCGCCAGCGGTCTGTATGGCGCGCTGTACGCCATCTTCATGCAGGCCGGTTTATCGGCGGACGAAGCCAAAGACCTTCAGCTGACCTGCCTTTCCGATGTGGAAGAAATCGAGTCGGTCAATATTATGCATCTGCTGAAGAAGATTGCGCGCGAGATGGTGCTGGATAATCCGCATATCGCCAACGCGAGTGCAGAAGAAATTTCGGAAGCTGTCAAGAGCGCCAAAGGCGATACCAAAAAAGCGATTGACGAATTCTTTACCCGCTACGGCCACCGCGGCACCCTGGAGATGGAACTTCGCAATCCGTCCTGGCGCATGCGTTTTGAGCTGATGGCCGCATATATCAAATCCATCATCGCCTCCAATCTGTCCGAAGCCAAGAAGACGGGCAAGGCGAACGCCTACATCCGCGAACTGGACGCCAAACTCGGCAGCCACGTCAGCGATTCGGTGAAGCCTTTGGTTGTACAGGCGCGTAAAGCTCTGGCCGAATGCGAAGCGACGCGCTCGATGTGCGTGGCTATTGTCGATCAGTTCAAGGCCGCCTATCACTTCCTCGGCGCCAAGATGGCTGAACGCAAGCTGATTCCCGATGCGGATTTGATTTTCTTTATGACCCACTCCGAACTCGTCGATTTCATCAGCAAGAACGACTTTGAATTCGTCAAAAAGATTGTGTATAACCCGGAACTGGTCAAAAAAGCGTTTGCGCGCAAGCGTGTTTACGAAGCACAGAAGCTGGCGCATTTCGATATCATCAATGTGGGCAAACCCGAACCGATTACCGAAGACGATGTAACGCCCGGGCAGAAAATTCTGCATGGCATCTGCAGTACGCCCGGTAAGGTGGAAGGCAAGGCGCGTGTCATCTATGACTTGGGCGACCTTGAAAAACTGGACATCGGCGAGATTATGGTCACGCACTTTACCGATATCGGCTGGACCCCCTACTTCAATACGGCCGCCGGTTTAATCACCGAAACGGGCTCTACCATGTCGCACGGCTCGGTCGTCGCCCGCGAATTTGCACTGCCGCATATCACCGATGCCGCTGGCGCAACCCAGTTGATTCAAACCGGGGACACCATTTTGATGGACGGCGCTTCGGGATTGATTACTATCCGCTAAGCTTTTTTCTCAAACAAGCATAAAGGCACGGTTTCCCGTGCCTTTTTTGTATGGAGGAAAAAGCGGGAACGCCAATCCCGCAAGAAGTCAGTGAGGTTGTTCAGCTGTTGACCGCCGTTTTTCGGCAATATTCCGAGTAGCTGACGCCCAGATGCTTTTTAAAGCACCGGCCGAAATAATTCGGATCGGGGATGCCGACCGCTGTGGCCGTAATGAACATCTTCTCGTTTTCCTTGGCCATCAGCATCGCCTTCTTCATCCGGCATTCGGTCAGATGCTCCACAAAGGACTGGCCGATCTCGGTCTTGAAACGCCGGCTTAAGTAGCTGGGGTTAAACCCGAACATCTGGGCTATCGCCGTCAGGTTCAGGTTGGAGTCGGTGTAATGCTCCTCAATGTACTGCGCGATGCGGCGGATCGCCGTGGGTTCAATCTCGGAACCGTAAGATTCCTCATACTCCCGCGACGGTTCTTTCAGCGACTGCACCACTTTTTTTAAGACATCATAGATTTCAGCGCGAACAATCGGTTTTAGGATATAGCCGCAGATGGGCAGTCCGATGCACTGGCGCGCATATTCAAATTCATCGAAGGCGGTCAGGATGATAATCTTCAAATCCGGGTTTCGTATACTCGCCAGCTTGGCAAACTCGATGCCGCCCATAAACGGCATACGAATATCGACAAACGCGATATCCGGCTGGATATCGTCAATCTTATTGATGGCTTCTATGCCGCTGCCCGCTTCGCCCGCCACTTCCAGGCCCAGCGACGCCCAATCGATGGATTGTTTAAGGAGCATAATCGTGGGTCTTTCGTCGTCAATTAACATCACTTTATACATCGTCTAATCCCCTCCTGGTTTCTTTCGGAATGACTATTTCAATTTCAGTGTATTCGTCCATTTCGCTTTTGATGCTGATGGTTGCTTTGTAGTTAAAATAATATCGGATCCGTTCGATGGTGCCTTTCAGGCCGAATCCCGAGAGCGCGTCGGCGTCGGCGTGCGTGGCGGCCAGCACATCGTCTATCCGGCTCTGGCTCATGCCCACGCCCGAATCATAGACCGAGACATGCACATCGCCGTCCTGCTCAAAGGCTCGGATGCGGATGATGCCTTTTTCGCCTTTCAGACGGACGCCATGGTTGATACTGTTCTCCACCAACGGCTGTAAAACCAGCTTGGGTATCAACGTATCCAGCACCTTTTCATCAATCTGGTACTCCACATCGAACGCATCGTCGCCATACCGCAGCTGCTGTAAAGTTAAGTAATCCTTTACAATCATAATCTCACTGCGTAACGGAATCTCCCGGCTACCTTTACTTAAGAAATTGCGGTAGAAGCTGCCCAGTGTTTCCAGTGCGTCATGCACCTTGGGCGCGTTGCTCTCGTGCGCCAGATAGCTGATGGTTCCGAGCGAGTTATATAGAAAATGCGGTTTAATCTGCTCCTGCAGCGTGCGCATCTCAGCTTTTCGGACGCTGTTTTCCTTTTCAATCAACTCGTCAATCAGGCGGTTGATATGCCGAATCATACTGTTATAGCTGTCGGCCAGATTTCGGATTTCGTTGTTCGGCAGAGTCAGGTGGGTTTCTTTCAGTTCACCCTCTACCCGTGTTTTGGTAATCGCTTCTGTCAAAAGATCAATCGGTCGCGCGATGTTGCTGGAGATGAAGAAACCGCTGGCGAATATCGCGAGTATCATGACCACAATCATCGGTATTGCAATCCACAGCACTTCCCAGTATTGCGCACTGGTATTTGAAACGCTGCTGAGACTGACCAGTACTACCGGCACATCTTCACGGCTGTAGGCCGAGAGTATCTGACGTCCCGTCCCGCTCTTGATGACCTGGTAGCTGAACCCGCTTTGCGAAAACGCCGGATCGTAGTAGACCGCGAGATCGGTATTGCCGCTTAAGACATTTCCTTCGGTATCCAGAAAGCAAATCTCTCGTGTGTCGCCCATACCCCGCGCCGCGGCACTGAACACGCTGGGCGTTAAGTTGACATACAGCGACCCGATGGGCTGCTGCGAGTCGATATCATAAACCTCTCGGCCCATCGTGATGATGGGAAGACCGGTTTTCTTGGCAAAAGCTCCGTCACCGTTGATCATCATGACGTTGCCGCCTTTGGCCGCTTCAATCCGCATTTGCCATTCGGGCGTGTCCATCAGTTCTTCATCAATCAGCATGACCCCCGCGCCCGTACTGACATAGGCGCCGCTGTCGTGGTAGATATAGACCGAATCGACAAAGTTGTAGATGTTGGTGATGCTGAATATGCCGTCCACCACCGTCGATGGGTTATAATCGCCCGCCTGTCCTGTGCCGCGTAAAAAATCCACCACCTGAGCGTTCAGCATGATGAGCCGGGACATTTCCTTGTATCGTTCCAGACTGACATTCAGGTTTCTGCTGATGCCCGAAAGCGCAATCTCGCTTTCGGATATTTCGTTCTCCACCGCCACACGTCGGATGATGATGCCGTACGATATGCTGAATATGACGAGAAAAAACAGAAGTATCATCAGGAAGAATTGCCAGGTCTTCTGTTTCAGCGAATGCGGACTATGGGTTGATGCGTTTTCCAGCGCATGTGGCTTCATCGCGGTTCACTCCGTGTATGTCTAGAGTATGGCTTTCGTGCTGGCTTTCTACCCCGCCTGTTCGCGTCATGCGCCGGCGGGATGCTGCTAATTTCCGGCCAGCTGATTTCCCATCCGCTCGCAGAATGCTTCGGGCGTGATGTTCTTTAAATATAATTGCTGTAATTCTTCCAGATATACGTCCGTATCCTCGGCTTCCATCAATGTGTCAAACCAGAGTGTAAACGATGTGGCCTCGGCCACATAGCCCGCCACTTCTTTGGTCAGTGCGTTCACCGAGCTGTCGTCATAGTCGATTGACCACGCAGGCAGGCCGCATCCAGCCAGATAGCCGTAATGCGAAACGCCTTTGGCGATTTCAAACATCGCTTCGGCCGCAATATCCGGATACTTGGATGTCGTGGACACCATCAGCGAATCCGACGGGCCACCCATGAAATCGGTGTTGGACGCGTTTTCCGCGTTGATGACCGGAACGGGCACCACACCGAAATTATCCGGATTTGCCGCATCGGTGACGATGGAGCCGCACATCCAACTGCCCATGATGTACATAGGAACCGCGCCCGCGTAGAAATTGGCGCAGGCTTCATCGTTGCTTAAGGTGACGGCATTGCGGCTGTACGCACCCATGCGTACCAGATTGGCAAAAGCCTCGGATGCCGCGACGAAATCCTCCGAATTGTAGCTCTCTGCACCGGTTTTGGTCAGTACGCGTTCCAGCTTTTCGGCGCCGACCGATTTTAGGGTGAATTGGTCGTTGGTCTGCGCCAGCACCCAGGTATCCTTAGCGCTGATGCCAAACGGCGTGATATCATGATCGATAAACGTCTGACAAACCGAGGCCAACTCGTCATAAGTAGTTGGCGCTGTCAGCCCAAAGGTACGAAACAGGACTTTGTTATAGAACAGCATGGAGACATTCATGGTGTACCCCGTGCCATAGATTTTCCCGTCCCAGGTCAAATTATCCAGCATGGATCGGGGAAGCTGGTCCTCATACTCGGCATAGACGTCGTCCACAGCCATCACCGCACCGGACTTCACAAACGGAGTGGAAAAACCGCCGCTCCATGTAAAGAAAATATCGGGCAGTTCTTTGGCCGCCACAGCCGCCTTAATCTTGGTCTTATAGGATTCGTTTTCAAAGGTTTCCATCTGAATGGTGATGCCGGGGTGTGCCGCTTCATAATCGGCGATTGCTTTTAGGTAAGGTTCGTGGTGGGAATCGCTTTCGGTCGCGATGGTCCAGAGGGTCAGGGTAATCTCTTCGGAGTCGGTCCCGCCGGGTTTCTGAATACTGCTCAAGGTTTGCCGTTCGCACGCAGAAAAAGACAACGTCAGCATCACAGCCAGCAAAAAGGTCAGCACACGCTTCATAGCAAGACTCCCTCCTCTATTAAGCCTATTATAATCATAATAGCTTGAGAATTAAATATGTTGAAGGGCTAAAACTTACAAATATACGTATTTTTTTTACTTTGGTAAAAATAAATAAGCATTATATTTACTTTGCTAGGTAAATATAATGCTTACTATGCAAAGGATGCCGTGATACCTGTCACAGCATCCTTTATGGTTCATCATTGATATATTGCGCTAAAGCTGAATCTCCACGCTGACGCATTCGGTTCCCGCCAGCTTCCGGCTCAGCGCATCCGGCTGGCTGACGCCCGCAAACAGCGTAAAGCTTCGACTGTCCACCTTGCGTTTTCCGGCGTCGTCCACCGCTTCGAAGGCCGCCTCGGGTACGGTCATGGTCACCGAAACGCTCTCGCCTTTTTTCACATGGACGCGTTTAAATCCGCAAAGCTGATGATTCTTCACCGCCCATTTGGATTCATTATCCTTGATATACAGCTGAACCACCTCGTCGGTGTCGCATTCCCCGATGTTTTTCAGCATCACCCAAGCGGTTCTGTCCGCCGCGATGTATTGAAGTCCGCTGACCGCGACTTTGGAGTAAGTGAGGCCGAAACCGAACGGGTACAGCACGTTGTTCTCGGCGTAGCGGTAGGTACGGTTTTTCATCGAATAATCCTCAAAGTCGGGCAGCAGATCGGCCGATTCGTAGAACGTCACCGGCAGCTTGCCCGAAGGCGAAACCTTTCCGAACAGGATGTCCGCCAAGGCCAAACCGCCCAGCTGACCCGGATACCATGCCTGAATAATTGCGTCCGCTTTCTCACCCAACGGGTTCACCGCGCTGCCGCAGGATAGCACGATGACCGTGGGTTTCCCTGCCGCCAGCACTTTTTCTACCAACGTACGCTGGCTTTCGGGCAGGTACAGGTCCTTCTTGTCCCCCGAAGCGAATGAATTGCCCGTATCGCCTTCTTCGCCCTCGATGGTGGCATCCATACCCACACAGAGCACGACGACATCCGATTGTTCGGCCACCGTGACCGCTTCGGCATATCCGTCGCCCGGCTGTGACAGCGGCTGGAGCAGATCCTTAAACAGATGCGCGCCTTCCGAGTAATAGATGCGTCCGTCAAAGCTCTGGCGGATGCCTTCGAGGAACGTCACGTATTCATCGGCAGTGCCGTAATAGTTTCCGCGTAAGGGTTCGATGCTGGCGGCATTGGGCCCGATGACCCCAATGGTTTTAATCCTGGATTTGTCCAGCGGCAAAAGTCCGCTGTTCTTCAGGAGCACCATGGATTTCTCAGCCGCTTTTCGGGACATCGCTTTGTGCGCCGCCGAGCTGACCACATCATAGCCGATCTGGTCATATTCGTTATGTTCGTCGAACAACCCCAACCGCGCACGCGTGCGCATCAGCCGATATACCGATTTTGTCAAATCCTCTTCGGTGATTAGCCCTTCCTGCAGCGCCACCAAAAGGTGCAAGTATGTGTTGCCGCAGTTGCAGTCGCATCCGGCTTTAATCGCCATAGCGGCGGATTCGGGCGCAGTTGTGGTCACCATGTGTTCGGTATGAAAGTCCCGTATCGCCCAGCAGTCGGACACAAAGTATCCGTCAAAGCCCCATTCTTTCAGTTTGCCCATCAGATATTCACTGGCGCAGGCCGGTTCGCCGTTCAGGCGGTTATACGCCCCCATCACGCCTTCCACTTTGGCTTCCTCAACCAATGCTTTAAACGCGGGCAAGTAAGTTTCGTTCAAATCCTTTTCGGATATCTTCGCGTCAAAGCGGTGCCGGTTGGCTTCGGGCCCGCTGTGCCCCGCGAAATGCTTGGCGCAGGCCGCTGTCTTTAAGTATTTGCCTTCACCCTGCAGGCCCCTGACACAGGCCATGCCCAGTCGTTTGGTCAAGTAAGGGCATTCGCCGTAGGTCTCCTGTCCTCTGCCCCATCGCGGGTCGCGGAAGATGTTGATATTTGGCGTCCACATGGTTAGTCCCTTGTAGATGTCCCGGTCACCTTTGGCACTGCTGATGTTATATTTCGCGCGGGCCTCTGTGGCCCAGATTTCGGCCGCGGCTTTCAGCAATTCATCATCGAATGTGGCGGCAAGCCCGATGGCCTGCGGAAACATGGTGGCTGTTCCCGCACGCGCCACGCCATGTAGTGTTTCGTTCCACCAGTTATATGCCGGCAGTCCCAGTCTTTCAACCGGCAGCGCGTCATAACGCAGCTGTCCCGCCTTCTCTTCAACCGTCATTTTTGACGACAGTTCTTCGCCAATCTCCTCGGGCGACAGGTTCTTCGCCGTGTATTTCTGCATGTTCTTTCTCCTATAAGTTTATTCGTTTTGTGGAACTGCCAATTAAAAGTTCGGGCTCCAGAATAATCTGGTCCGGCTTTCCGGCCCGTTCCACACGTAAAATCTGCTTGATTAAATTCTCCGCGGCTTTCGCCCCCATGCCTTTGGCATCCTGCCGGATGGTGGTCAGCCGGGGCATCAGACACTGGGTAATCTCAATGCCGTCAAAACCGACCAATGAGATGTCGTCGGGTATGGACAGCCGCAAATCTTTCACTGCCTGAATGGCGCCGATGGCGCTGTAGTCGTCGCTGGCGATGACTGCCGTGGGCCGGTTATGCCGCAAAAGCAGTTCGTGCATCGATTCGTATCCGCCCTTAATCGAATAGTATATCGACTGTGCGAGGTCCTGGGGCTTGAACACTTCACCCTTTGCCGCCATCGCTTTTTTGAAGCCTTCTATGCGCTGATCGGTGATATATCCTTTTTCACCGTGCATATAGACGATATTGCGGTGCCCCAGACTATACAGATGATTATAGAGCAGCGCCATGCTTTTATCGCTGTTGGTCATCACACAGCCGATGCGCTCATCCGAATAATCCACCGCGATTTTCGGCAGATCGCTTTCGATGAGCTCGCGCGTGTCTTTATTGCCGTAATCGGCGGTCACAATCAGCACGCCGTCCGCTTCGCGAAACCGGCAGTGTCCCAGATAGGTCAGGTCCTGTTTGCCGATATGGTCGGATAGAAACACAATATCGTATCCGTGACGCTCAACGACATTCCGAAAGCTCTCGATGATGCTGGAAAACAGGTAATGGTGAACACCCCATTCGGACTTGTCGTTGCAGAGAATGCAGATGGTCCAGCTGTGCGGCCGGTTGGACGCCGCATTGGCGTCACCCGAGAAGTAGCCCATCTCCATAGCCGCTTCACGCACCCGTTCCCGCTCGGTCAGACTGATATCCGGTTCGCCTTTCAGCGCCCGCGCGACCGTCTCGGCCGAAAACCCGCATCTTAACGCAATATCTTCGATGGTGACCATGCGGCCTCCCCTAAACATTTAATTCGGACCTTTTCTGCCATCGTAACACAATCAAAAAAACCTGTCCACACCTCCCTGCCCTGCTGTTAGATATCATTTTTCTGAAAAAAATAACTTATAAGTAGACTTCCCCAGGCAGATTTTTATCTCTTGCCGACGTCTTTTCCGCCGCCATCTGCTGATATGCCTTGGGTGATATACCATAGGTCTTTTTAAAAACCTTCCCAAAATAATTCGCGTTGGCGTATCCGGTCAGTCCGGCCACCATGTTTAAATCCAGTTCGCGATTAGCCAAAAAACGCTTGGCATTCTCCATCCGAACATTCTTTAAGTACTCGCCCGGCGTCATGTCCATCGCCGACCGAAAGGCACGTATCAGATGCGCTTCGTTGACGCCCAGTTGATCCGCCAGGTCTTCCACACCGTAGATGTGCCCATAGGCTTTGTCCATCACGGCGCACGCATCGGCCACCAGCCTCGGCCGCTGACGGGTATCCTTCGTATGCTCCATCAGGGCGATTAAGAGCTCAAACGCCAGTTTGGCGCGCTGGGTTTCGGTCCACGCCGAAGACGGCACAGCCAGCACAGATTTCAATGCCGCTCCCAGCCTGCCTGCCTCGGTCAGCGGGGCCGGCCGCCCAATCGCAATTCCAGGCGCATATTTGACGGCCAATTCTCCCGAAAGCACAAGCCCGTGTACCGCGTCCCCCGCGTGCTCGCATGCAAACGGCTCTCTGCCGTCCAGCGCCACCCATTCGCCTTTGTGGAGGAGCATTCTTTGCCCGCGCCAGAATACCCCGGCCGATCTTGTCTCCGCAAAGATGATGATACACGAAAAGACATCGGTCTGTTCTACCGGGCTATTGATGTCGGCCAGCACTTTAATATCAATATCCTGCCGGATATCCAGATTCATATCGTCCATAATTCAGAATATATCAATATATTACCCTTTTTCAATATATATTACCCTTTTTCGGCCAAATATTGATGTTATAATAAGCATACAATAATTTTGAATATTTTTGTAGTATCAATATTTTACTTAATTGGAGGTTTACATGGCTAGTATTTCCTTAAAACACATCAACAAGATTTATCCCGGAAAAGAGCAGGTTCATGCCGTTCAGGATTTTAATCTTGAAATCGCAGACAAAGAGTTCGTTATTCTGGTTGGCCCTTCCGGCTGCGGAAAATCCACCACCTTAAGAATGATTGCGGGTCTCGAAACCATCACCGAAGGCGATCTGCTGATTGGCGATACGCTGGTCAACGACGTTCCGCCGAAGGACAGAGATATCGCGATGGTTTTCCAGAACTATGCGCTGTATCCGCACATGACCGTTTATGAGAACATGGCGTTTGGTCTTTCCTTGCGCAGAATACCCAAAGACGAAATCAAAGAACGCGTAACCGAAGCAGCCAAGAGCCTTGATATTGAACATCTGTTAAACCGTAAGCCCAAAGCCCTTTCGGGTGGTCAGCGTCAGCGTGTTGCGCTGGGCCGTGCCATGGTCAGACATCCCAAGGTATTCCTTTTGGACGAACCGCTTTCCAACCTGGACGCTAAACTGCGTACCCAGATGAGGTCGGTTATCGCCAGACTGCACATGACCCTCGGTACCACGTTTGTATACGTTACACATGACCAGATTGAAGCGATGACCATGGGCGACCGTATCGTCGTTATGAAGGACGGCTTCATCCAGCAGGTAGATACACCGACGAATCTCTACCACTACCCCACCAATCTGTTTGTTGCCGGATTCATCGGATCCCCGCGCATGAATATGTTTGAAGGTGTGCTGGTCAAGGAGAAAGACTACTACACCGTCGACCTTGAGGGCAACAAGCTGATTATCCCGAGCGAAAAGAACAGAAACGGCAAGTTGGAAGCTTACCTGGGCAAAAAGATTAAAATCGGTATTCGCCCGGAAGACATCAACGAAAGCGCTATCGAAGCACCGAATCATTACAGAGTCACCTTAGAGAACTCCGAAATGATGGGCTCCGAGATTCTGGTATACTTCAACTTTGCCGGCACTGACGTCATCGGTAAGTTCAGTCCGGATACACCGGTTAAACCCGGAAGCGAAACCATCTTCAGTATCAATACCGCAAAAGCACATATCTTTGATATTGAGACCGGAAACGTCATTACTAACTAGACAATCATCAAGCCAAACAAAAGCAAAAAAAGTC
>CALMFG010000180.1 GCA_937863465.1 uncultured Clostridia bacterium | reverse complement strand
TTTTTGGAGGGCTTAAGACATGTTGGAGATATTAGCTATCATCTTTCTTGGTAAAAAGAATGCAGCGAATGCCGTGGCAAGAGGCCGCGAGCCGGGTGGATTTGTTGCGCTGACCATAGCCATTTGGCTCGGAATGGAACTCATCGGCGCCATCATCGGTAAAGCGCTGGGGCTTGGCCTCGGTGCCTATGCGCTTGCCCTGCTGTTTGCGGTGGGCGGAGGCATCTTGTCCTATTACATAACAAAAAACTGCAAACAGGGAATGGCATCATCGGACTCGGACGGGTCCGCATTGGAGGGGCTGGTACAAAAGAAAGAAACCGTTGTGCCCGCAAAGAACAACCGCGCTGTCTATGCGGGACTGTTGTTTATTGTCGGATGGATGCTGTTGATTTTTATGCAGGGCCTGTCCACAATGTTTAACGGCCAATCCGGTGCAATCTTCGTAACTCTGCTTTATTGCCCGGAAGCCTCTTATTTTATTGTGTCGGCTGTTTGGGCGGTGGCGGTGTATCTTGTGGTACAGAAAGGCTGGCAGTATAAGGTGATTGCCGGAGTCTTTGGTCTGATCGGCGCCTTCCTTTACGCATGCAGCGGCTATGCGGAGGTGCTCTATATGCGCACCTTGGGCGCGTTTGGACTTGGCGATGTTTTAGACTTCAGAAACGTGGGAATAATTAGCGCTTTTAAAAGCACTCTGCTGATGGTATGCATCATACTCGCGGCGGCAGTGCTAAGCGGATATTTCCTTCATAAAAAAACGGCCAGGGCAAAAGCGGTAAGCAACGGCGGTATAGTGGCTGGCGTGATGCTGTTGTATAACCTGATTCGTCTTGGAATCCAGTACAAAGGCTATCTGATCAAATTGGGCTTTCTAAGAAGTGCTCAGCAGATTCTGCCGCTTATTGGTGAATCGCTGTGCCTGTTCCTGGTTGTCGTTATGCTTTTTGAGCTATGCAATATGCGGAGCCAAACGGTGAAACTTCGGGGCATCGGTCTGGTGTGGGCTTGGATTGCGGCCGTCGGTTGTTTTCTTGGTATGGCAGTACCGCTGAATGTTATCGTATCCAATATGCATTATTTGGCCTATACCGTCCAGATGCTGTTATGCTTAGTGGCCTGTGTGGGTTATGTTCTGATGATTACAAAGCGCCGAATTGGGCTGTATGTCGTTGTGATTGGAGCGGGGTTGCTATTGCTTGGACAGTTTTTCGATTCATTCACCGGATTCCTCTTTAGCCGCCGCCTGTATCTCTCGTTGTTCCTTGGCAGTATCCTCGGCGCGGTAAATCCGCTATTCGGCTGGTTGGCGGTCAAGGCGGCGGATACGAAAAACGGAATTAACGAAATAGACGTATAAGCAGAACGAATAAGAGGCTGAACGGGCATCCGTAATATTGGACACTTCTGATTAGTGTGTTCAAAAGCGGATGCCCGTTTTGTTTTACCGCAAATTCTTTTTCTGAAGATTCTGGCCATATCAAAAAAACGCCATAAAATCTTTGGAGTTCAAGCTTATTGCTTCAGTTAATATTATTCAAATTAAAAATTATCGAGAGGAAAAAGCTATACAAAAATAAAGCAGAGGAACTCTTCGGAGGCAGGTTTAAAAAATATGGTGTGTTGCTAAAAAAATAAATCTTGGTTACAATAATAGTCGAAATACTATTAAATGATGTTGGTTTTACACCCAAATCAATTCTTTCTTGTCGGCGTAGACAAGATGCTGTCATGGCAGTGAAAGGGAAGATGAGTCATAGACAAACGATCAAAATGCTGAGATGGCAATATCAGAATTATCCGAATCTTAAAACAGAGGATATGCTAAAAGCGCTGTACCAAAGTGAATTTGGGCCAGAACATTTCATTACGGAACCCGACGCGTGCTTTAAGATACTTAAACAGGAAGCTGCATCCTGCGAAAAACGAAAGACCGGCGAACTGATTGAGGCGATTGGTGAGGGATTTGGCAGGGTGCATTTGGGACTGCTGGATACGTATGGTCTCAGTATTGAAACACTGTTCAAAATATTCCTGTTATCTGCCGAAAAGCCTCATGGCAGTATGCCGCATTTTCGCAGAAAATTGAAGTGCTTAGAACGAATGACCGAATTGCAGGGCATTCCGTTCGATAGAAATGAAGTGCATAGAAAGTGCATTGCGTATAAACGCAGCGGATATCCCGCACTGCATCATTCCGATGAATTTAAGCGGGAATACGCACCGTCATACCGGGTTATAACCAAAGAACTATGCAATCTCATTCCACTGCTGTGTCATATTGACGTTTTACTTCAGGAGAGAAACCGGGTCATCGTTGCCATTGATGGTAATTGTGCGGCGGGGAAGACAACGCTGGCAGATACGCTATCGAAGATATATGATTGTAATGTATTTCACATGGACAGCTTCTTTTTACAAAAGCACCAAAGGAGTAAAGATCGTCTTTCTGAAATCGGCGGAAATGTGGATTATGTGCGGATATATACAGAAGTACTCAAGCCTGTTTTTGACGGTCGGCCGTTTTCATACTCGGCTTACGACTGCCGCACACAAAAGATGTCTGACCCGAAATATGTTGAGCCAAAAAAGCTCAACATAGTGGAAGGGGCATACAGTATGCATACCGAATTAGCGGATAATTACGATTTTTCTGTGTTCTTGAATATCGACAGATACCTGCAAAGCGTCCGCATCATGAAACGTAACGGGATAAAGATGTTTTGGCGTTTTAACAAGGAATGGATCCCTATGGAGAATCGATACTTCAAAGGTATGAATGTGAGAGAAAGATGCGATATCGTTTTTCAGGCGAAACAGGAAGCGCTGGTACCCAGGATTGAGGAGACGGATAAATGAAAGTTGTTGTGATTGATGGTCAGGGCGGACGCATGGGACAGATGATCGTCGAGCGTATAAAAGGTTCCGAATTGGTGTGCAGAATTACTGCGATAGGAACAAACAGCATAGCGACGGCGGCGATGGTCAAGGCGGGAGCAGATGAAGCCGCCACCGGAGAGAATTCGGTGGTTGTGGCGGTGAGAGACGCCGATATTATCATCGGCCCGATTGGAATCATCGCGGCTGATTCTCTGATTGGTGAAATCACAGGGAAAATGGCTGTGGCGGTCGGCAGAAGTAAAGCAAAAAAACTTTTAATCCCGGTCAACAGCTGCAATAATATTGTTATCGGGACAAAAGATCTTTCAATGACGAACCTGATTGCGGGCGCTGTTGAAGTGTTGCAGGATCTGTTAAATAACCAGCATGAAGCCGGTTGATATATAAATTGAAATGAATTAATTTTCGCCATGAAGGCGGAAAAGACTGTTCAAGACGGTAAATAATTTCTTAAAGGAGTCACGATTTTGAACAGAACAAATGGGAAATTCAACACAAGAAAACTTGTAACTGCAGCAATCTGTCTGGCACTTGCCTTGGTATTGCCGTTTTTAACGGGTCAGATACCCCAAATCGGCAGTGCACTCAGCCCTATGCACATCCCGGTTTTTCTATGCGGGTTCTTATGCGGACCTGTATATGCGCTGATTGTTGGGGCTATCGCACCGGTGTTAAGGTCAGCGCTTTTTGGTATGCCGCCGATGTATCCAACAGCTGTTGCCATGTGTTTCGAACTGGCGGCGTATGGTCTTTTTTCCGGGTTGCTGTATAAGATGCTGCCAAAGAAAAACATCAACATTTATGTGGCGCTGATTCTGGCAATGATTCTTGGTCGCATTGTGTGGGGAATCGCGATGCTGCTGCTGCTCGGTTTCGGAGACACAGCGTTTACCTGGCAAGCGTTTATTTCCGGAGCGTTGCTGAACGCGATTCCGGGAATCGTTCTGCACATCCTGATCATTCCGCCGATCGTCATTGCGTTAAAAAAGTCAATGTCACATACGTGATGCTGACGCAACATTAGTTTTAAGCCACAGAAAAGCAGGAACGGGTAATCAAACTTGGATATTTTCAGTAGAATGTCTAAGCGGGGTTACTCGTTTTTGC